>NZ_JBWKEZ010000062.1:0-11762 GCF_056434525.1 Streptomyces sp. NPDC044002 | reverse complement strand
TCCCCTCTCCCCCCCTCCCCCCCCCACCCCCCCCCCAGGGCGTCGCCCCCCCCCCCCCCGCCCTGTTCTCCCCCCGCCCCCCCCCCCCCCCCCCCCCCGCCCCCCGGGCACGGGGTGTCCGGGGCTCAGGAGATCCCGTACCACTGGCTGGCCCAGCCGGTGTTGATGGTGCTCGTGGACTGCTCGGCGAGGTTCACGGTGGCGGGCAGGGAGTTCTGGCCGGTCAGGAGGGTGCTGTAGCGCAGGTTGGGGGGCGTGAGGCCCGCGTTGACCGAGATGCCGGCGCCGGTGGACTTCAGGGTGAGGGCGTTGGTGGCCCAGTTGCCGTTGAGCAGGAGGGCGATGAAGTAGGTCCCGGGGGCGGCGGTGAACGGCTTGGCGAGGGCGAACGGCTTGGCCACGGGGTCGGTCATCAGCTGGGGCGAGACGTCCGGGGTGGCCGCGCGCAGGGTGCCGGTGGCGTCGTACACGCCCAGGTAGCAGTTGGAGAGCTGGGCGTTGGGGTCGATCCCGGCCAGCCCGAGCCAGATGTTCGACCAGGCGGTCTCCTGGCGCAGGACGATCCGGACCAGGGTGACGCGTCCGCCGACGCCGGCCGCCGACTGGGCGGTGACGTGGCCCGCGTCGTTCGGGTCTCCGGTCCAGGCCAGCAGGTTCTGGTCCTGCGGGCGGGGTCCCTCGTACCCGGCCCCGGTGCCGCCCGGTGCGGGCGGTGCCGCAACGGCCGCCGGGGAACCCGAACCGCCCGCCGCCTCCGGGTCCTTGTCCGGCGAGGTGCAGCCGGCCAGGACGAACAGGGCGGCGAGTACGGCGGCGAGAGGCCGCGCGGCGGTGGTGCGGGTGGGCATGCTTCCCCCAGGTGGTGCGGATGTACCGGGGGGCCATGGTCACATGCCCGTCAGGGGCCGGGTCCGTCGGCTGACGGTCCCGGCCCCTGCGGTCCGCGGGCGGGCTCGGTCGGAGCGGCCCGCTCAGGGCCTGGTCAGACGCGGTCGGCGGCGATCAGGACGTACTGGAAGGAGCCGTCCTCGTAGGACTTGATGAACGCCTCCTCGATGCCGGTGACCAGGGAGGACGTGGCGCGCAGCTTCCAGTAGGGCAACGTGTCGGGGGTCAGGTCGATCACGGCCTGCGGGACGAGGCGGTTGTCGGCCATGGCCCGCAGGTACTCGCGGCGGGAGTGGATGTTGCACTCGAAGTGCGCGTTGATCTGCGAGACCCACTTGGAGGGCTGGCCGTAACGCGGGTTCCAGCAGCCGGTGATGGTGACGTAGCGGCCGCCGACGGCGAGCACCCGGGAGTGCTCGGCGAAGAGGTCGTGGAGGTCGACGTACATGCTCGACTCGTTGTTCCACGAGGCCGCGGCCTGGCCGGTCTCGAAGGGGGTGTTCAGCATGTTGCAGACGCGGGCGCGGACGTGGTCCTCGATGCCGAGTTCGCGGGCGCGCTGGTTGGCGAAGTCGGCCTGCTTGGTCGACAGGGTGACGCCCTCGACCTTGCACCCGAAGCGCTGGTGGGCCATCACCATCGAGCCGCCGCGGCCGCAGCCGGCGTCGACGAGGGTGTCGTCGCGGCCGACGGGGCCGAGGTGGTCCAGGAGCACTTCGGCCTGGGCCGACTCCAGCCGGTGCAGCTCGGCGATCAGCTTCTTCTCGTATTCGCTGTCCTCGGTGTCGCCGAGGGCGGCGTGGTCGATGTCGCCGATGCCGTAGTGGTGGTGGTAAAGACCGTCGACGTCGCCGAGGCGGAGGTTGACGGGGCGTGCCTCGTTGTTCCAGTAACGGGCGATGTCGCCCTGGTAGGGCGTCGTCGGCGCGGGGATGAGCACGGAGCCGACGGAGGGGGCGGTGGTGAGATCAGTGCTGGTCACGAATAAGTCCGTCCTTACCAGAAATCGGGCAGGCTGTAGCGATAGGTGTTCGTCTGGTGCCAGTAGTGGTTGCCGTCGACCCACACGGCCACCCCCCGCAGGAAGCGCAGCGCGCTCGGTACGGGGCAGGCGGCGGCCAGGGCGGCGGTCTCGGCTTCGAAGGCGTGCATGAGCTCGTTGTGGACCTCGACCGCCTTGAGGTAGCCCTCCCGGTCGGAGACCCCCTCGCGTTCGGAGATCACCACGGGCAGGTTCAAGTGGCGCCCGGGGCTGGCGAGTTCCTTGGTGTAGGAGTAGAGGTCGTTGACGATGGTGCTGACGTTGCCGGCGAGTGCGAGGACGCGCTGCATCGCGGGCTGGGCGTGCAGGTCGATGGGCAGTTCGTAGCCGCCGACCGTGTCCGTGATGGTGGGGCACGGCCGGAAGTTGTTGAACTGCCGCATCACGAGGTACTCCCACACCTCGGGCATGTGGTCCGTCTGCGCCCAGGCGGCCTCGGCGAGGTAGCCCATGTGCAGCCGGGCCATGTCGTGCCGGAAGCGGTCGGCCTGGGAGGGCGTGGACTGCTGGACGAAGTACTCCATGGCGGAGCGGTAGGAGCGCCTCGGGGCGTCCTCGTGGAGCGATTCCGCCCACCGGGGGTGGTACTCCTCGGTGGTGTGCAGCGGGTCGAGCGCGGTGTGGGCCAGCAGCAGCCGGCCGCCGAGGCCGATGGGCGAACCGCCGTGGTCCTCGCAGTACATGTCGTCGACCGCGTTCTCGGCGACCATCAGCCGGGCGGCGATCATCAGGTGCTCGACGGTGGGGGCGTCCGGGTGGCAGGCGACCATGTAGCGGCCGGTGGAGAAGCCGTCGAACTCGCCCTCCCAGTCGTCCGGGTAGAGCTGGACCTCCTCCAGCGCCCAGGCCTTGATCCGGCGGCTGAGCTCCGCGACCCGCGCCGGGTCGGGTTCCGGGACCGGGTGGTAGTACAGGCCGGGGATGTGGAGGGCGTCCACCGGTGCGGCGGGCGCCGGTGCGGGAGGCACCGGCGGCTCCGCGTACGGGGCGAGGTGCAGGGCGGCCGTGCCCAGGCCGCTGGGCCCGCGGATGATCCGCTCCAGTGCCTCGCCGGCCTGCCGTACCGTTCCCTCGCCCGCCGCGGGCGCCGGAGCGGCCGCGGCGGAGGTGCGGGTGCCGAAGGGCAGGACGGGCGCGGACGGCAGGGCGGGGCGGGTGGCGGCGGGGGCCGTGATGACGGGCGTCGCGGTGACGGCCGCCTCGGGGACGGCCTCGGCCGCGGCGGCTTCCGCGACCGGGGCGCCTGCCGGGGCCCGTCCCAGGCTCAGGGTGTTGGCGAGGACGTGCGCCCCGAAGTGGGCGGCGGCGGAGGGCAGGCTCGACTGCAGAGGGGAAGGCCCGGGATCGGGCATCCGTGACTCCTTGGTGAGGTGGGTGAGGTGGCCCGGATCCCGGGCGTGCTCGGCCGGGCCCCGGATGTGCCGGGGGTCGCGGCCGGTGGGCAGGTCCTCTAGTCGCGCCTGCGGGCGATCTGTACGTTCTCCAGGACGCCGAGGGCGTCGGGCACCAGGATGGCGGCGGAGTAGTAGGTGGTGACCAGGTAGGAGATGATCGCCTGTTCGTTGATGCCCATGAAGCGCACCGACAGGCCCGGCTCGTACTCCTCGGGCAGACCGGTCTGCCGCAGGCCGATGACGCCCTGGTTGTCCTCACCGGTACGCATGGCGAGGATGGAACTGGTGTTCTCCTTGCTGATGGGGATCTTGTTGCAGGGCAGGATCGGTACGCCGCGCCAGGCCGGGACCTGCTGGCCGCCGACGTCGACGTGGTCCGGGTAGAGCCCGCGCGCGTTGAACTCGCGCCCGATGGCCGCGATCGTCTTGGGGTGGGCGAAGAGGAACTTGGTGCCGCGGCGGCGGCAGAGCAGTTCGTCGAGGTCGTCCGGGGTGGGCGGGCCGGAGTGGGTCTGGATCCGCTGCTTGAAGTCGGCGTTGTGGAGCAGGCCGAACTCGCGGTTGTTGATCAGCTCGTGCTCCTGGCGCTCGCGCAGCGCCTCGATGGTGAGCCTGAGCTGTTCCTCGGTCTGGTTGTGCGGGCCGTTGTAGAGGTCGGCGACCCTGGTGTGGACGCGCAGGACGGTCTGCGCGACGGAGAGCTCGTACTCGCGCGGCTTGAGCTCGTAGTCGACGAAGGCGGTGGGGAGCTCGTACTCGCCGGTGTGGCCGGCGGACATGGCGATCTCGGCCTCGCCGTGACGGTTCTGCCGCTGCTGCGGGAGCGAGCTGAACTGCTGGATGTGGGCCTGGAGGCTCGGCGCGGAGGCCAGGACGGCGGCGAACTCGCTGCGGGAGAGGGTGAGCAGGGTGCCCGGGGTCTCCGCGGTGGCGGTGTAGTCCCAGCCGGCGTCGCCGTCGAGCAGGGCGTTCTCGCCGAAGCGGTCGCCGTCGGCGAGGGTGGCGATGGCCACCTCGTCGCCGTACTTGCCGATGGAGGTCTGGCTGATCCGGCCGTGGGCGATCATGTGGATCTGGTCGGCGGGGGCGCCGCGCTCGACGAGCACCTCGCCGGCCCGGAAGTCGCGCTGGACGCACCGGCCGGCGATCGCGGTCAGCACCTCCATGTCGTCGAAGCCGCGCAGCAGGGCGAGTTCGCCGAGTTCCTGGGGGATCACCCGGACCGAGGCGCCGTCCTGGACGAACTCGATCCGCCCGTCACCGACGGTGTAGCTCAGCCGGCGGTTCACCCGGTAGGCGCCGCCCTTGGTCTCCACCCAGGGCAGGCTCCGCAGCAGCCACCGGGAGGTGATCTCCTGCATCTGCGGGGCGGACTTGGTCGTGCTGGCAAGGTTGCGGGCGGCAGCCGTGCTCAGGCTGGACTGCTGCGGAGGATCCAGCTGGGCTTCCGGGCTGGTCTCAACGGTCATGCGACGAGCTCTCCTTCGTAAGCTCGGCGACGGGCATAAGCGCACGTCACCGGTGAAAAGGAAAAAAGAAGGGCGAACATCCGGAATCCGTCCAGATCCCGAGTGACAGTAACTGCCGCTCCGCCCTGATGACCTTGAAACGCCGTGGGCATTACCTCGATGCAGTGATCTTGATGCCCGGAAGGTTTGGCGTGGAAAACGACGGTTTTCAGCCGGTGCCGGGCGCGAAAAAACCCCTCCCGCCGGGGAGGGTTCCGCCGGCGGGAGGGGCTCAGGAGGTCGACCGTCAGGTGCGGTACGCGAAGTAGCGCGCGTCCGGGTAGGACGCGATGATGCTCGCGAGCGACTTACGGTACGTGTTGGTGGAGTGGTACGTGAGGTACGGCATCCCCGCACGGCTGCGGTAGCTGACGATCATGGAGTGGTCCTTGGACCCGTCCTTGTTGAAGTCCACCTGCAGGATGTCGCCGATGTCCATCTGGTACACGTTCGCCAGGTTCGCGGCCCGCTCGTTGGAGAGCGTAAACCAGGCCCACTCGTTCGCCCCGACCCAGGAGTCGGACTGGCGGGTGCCGTCGTACCACCAGTTGCGGTAGTCCGACGAGGTGCCCGGGACCGGCTTCCAGCCGCCGGCCTTCAGCGCCTGGCTGATGAAGTTGGTGCAGTCACCGCCGGCGCCGTTGAACTTCCGGTAGGCCGGGTTGTAGTTGCTCCAGTACTTCTCCGCGTACTTCGCCATGGCGTTGTAGTCGTACGCGCCGCCGGTCAGCGTCTTGGGCTTGGGCGCCGGGGCCGGGTACTTCGTGGACGCGGGCGTGCCGTCCGGGTACTGGTTGCCGTCGTCCTTGACGGTGGCGGCGACCTTGGCGGCGACCGGCTCGTTGACCGCGACGGGGGCGTTCGCGCTGTCCTGGGACTGGATGGAGTTCAGCTCCCAGGAACCGCCCTTCTTGCCCGACAGCGTCAGCTCGTAGCGCGTCTTGAAGTCCGTGGTGTCCGGTTCGTCCCCGCGCACCTTCTTGTAGGTGAGCGTGGTCTGCTCGGTGACCTGGACGGTCGCCTTGCCGCCGGTGATGGTCGCCTTCTCCACCACGACGCGGGTGTCGGCGGCCGTGTAGGCCTCGCCGAGCTCCGCGAGACGGGTCTTGCGGGACTTGAGCGACGCGATCGCCGCGTCCTCGTCCTTCTTCAGCTTGTCCGACAGGCGCGCCTTCTTCTTGCCGGAAGGCCCCCCCTCGCGGTGCTTCACGTGGCCGTCGACCAGAGCCTGCGTGCGCTGCGAGAGCACGTCGTCGGCTATGCGGCCGAAGGCGTCCGCGGTGGCGCGGTCGGCTTCCTCCGTCGTGCCCGCGCTCGCGGAGTAGGCGAACAGGCTGCCGGACGCTATGGCCACGGTCAGGGCCCCGATGGCGGCCAGCCTGAACCTCTTAGGTATCACTGTGTATCCCCTTGTCACCCGGTCCACACGGACCGGGAGGACGGAATCTTCGCACAACTGGGCGGTAATGTGGCCGCGTTCCGTTTCGTCCCCGGTTGCCCGGCAATGATCGTCCCGCCCGCCGGGTGCCCCGACTCCGCTTCCGCATCGCGAGACGCACCGGGGCGGCGCTCCGGTTCCCACCACCTCCTCATCGTCTTCACAGGAAATGCATCTAGGGTGTAGGGGGTAGCGGAGTACGGGGGGCATACGGAGTGAGCAGGCAGGACATGTCCTCGAGAGGGCGATCACGGGGCAGGCGCGCGGCCCCGAAGGGCAGTGGCGCGGCCCCCGCGGGGCGCCGCAGGAAGTCCGGGAGCCGGAGGGCGGCTTCCGGTTCCGGCCTGGCGAGCCGCCTCGCGCCGGTCCTCGGCCCGGCCCTCGCCAAGGCGCACCCCGTGCTGCGGCGCCTGCGTCCGGCGTACCCGCGGCCGGGGCGCAGCGGCTGGCGCAGGTGGATACCCTCCGGCCGCCAGTGGCTCGGCGCCGTCCTGTACCTGTTCGTCGGCATGGTCGGCTTCGTCGGAATCGCCTACGCGGTAACGGACATACCCGACGATCTCAACTCTTTTGCGAAACAACAGGACAATGTCTACTACTGGTCCGACGGGTCGACGATGGCCCGCACGGGCTGGGTCCAGCGGCAGGAGATGCCGCTGGAGAAGGTGCCCGAGAAGGTCCAGGGGGCCGTCCTCGCGGCCGAGAACGCCAGCTTCTACTCCGATCCCGGCGTCTCGCCCTCCGGTGTGATGCGTGCCGTGCGCGCCGCGCTGACGGGCGGTGAGACCCAGGGCGGCTCCACCATCACGCAGCAGTACGTGAAGAACGCCTACCTGAACCAGGACCGCACCCTGTCCCGGAAGTTCACCGAGCTGCTGCTCGCCGTGAAGCTCGACAGCCGCGCGGGCAAGAAGCAGATCCTGGAGGACTACCTCAACACCAGCTGGTTCGGGCGCGGTACCTACGGCATCCAGCGCGCGTCCCAGGCGTACTACGGCAAGGACGTCTCGCAGCTGAACGCCAGCGAGGGCGCCTTCCTGGCCGCACTCCTCAAGGGCGCCGGCCTGTACGACCCCTCGCTCGGCAAGGAGAACCACGCCCGCGCCGTCGAGCGCTGGAGCTGGATCCTGGACCGCATGGTCGAGACCGGCAACCTCTCCGCCGCCGAGCGCGCGACCTACACCAAGTTTCCTGAGCCCTCGGACGCCTCCCTCGTGGGCATCCCCGGAGCGCAGAACGGCTACCTGGTGCAGATGGCCAAGGCGTACGCGATCAAGGCCGGGCACCTGAAGGAGTCCGACTTCGACCTCGGCGGCTACCAGATCTACACGACCTTCGACAAGAACCGGATGACGGCGCTGACCGCGGCGGTCCAGCAGGCCCAGAAGGACTTCGACCCCGAGAAGCGGCCCGACACCGACAAGTTCGCGAAGGTGGGCGCGGCCAGCGTGGCCCGCGACGGCCGGCTGCTGGCCGTGTACGGCGGCCCCGACTACCTGAAGCAGGGCTTCAACGAGGCGAACGCGACGACGATCCCGGCCGGCACGATCTTCACGCCCTTCGTCTACGCCGCCGCGCTGGAGGACGGGGTGGTGCGCACGCGCGGCCAGGCCCGTACGCCCGTCTCGGCCTCCAGCATGTACGACGGCAACGACCAGGCGACGGTGCAGACGCCCGAGGGCCCCTACTGGGACCGCAGCGGGAAGGTGCTCAAGGGGCACAACGAGGGCGACCGCAGCTGGGGGCAGATCACCCTGCAGCAGGCCGTCGCCAACTCCGTCAACACCCCCATGCTCCAGCTCGGCATCGACGTCGGGGTCGACCGGGTGGAGGCGTACGCCGAGCGTTCCGGGCTGCTCTCGTCGAGCCTCGGGCCGCGGATCCCCACCTTCGCCCTCGGGGAGAACTCCAAGCCCAGCGCGATCCGGATCGCCGGGGCCTACCAGACCTTCGCGGCGGACGGCATGCACACCGACCCCTACTCGGTGCGCTCGGCCACCCGGGCCGGCGCCGCCGTGCCGCTGGACCCGCCGAAGGCGGTCAAGGCCATGTCGCAGAAGACCGCCCGGACGGTGACGGAGGCCCTGCGCTCGGCCGTCAGCGAGGGTTCGGCCAAGTCCGCCTCCAAGGCCCAGCCGGGGGCGGCGGGCAAGACCGGCACGACCTCGGCGAACACGGCGGGCTGGTTCGTGGGGTCCACGGCGCAGGAGACCACGGCGGTGGTGGTCTACCGGATGTCGCTGCTGGACCTGATCCCGCTGCCGCTGACCGGGCTGGGCGGCGACGCCCCCACGAAGCCGGGCAGCGCGCGGGCGGTCGACCTGTGGGCCGACTACGCCAAGGCCGTGAAGTAGGCCAGGACCGGGAGCCGCCGGGGAACGGGCGCGGCCGGGAACGGCGGAGGGGCCGGGTGGCGCATGCCGCCCGGCCCCTGGCGCTTTCCGCGTCCCGCGGTCCTCCTTGCGGTCCTACTTGACGATCGCCTTCCAGTCCGGCGCCTGCGCCGGGTCGAGCATCCGCAGCTGGGCCAGGACCTTGGGGTCCTGGGCGTCCATCCAGTCCGCCACCTCCCGGAACGAGGCGCAGCGCACGTCCTGGCGGTTGCAGACGTCCTTCATCACGTCCTCGACGGCCTTCATGTAGATGCCGCCGTTCCAGTCCTCGAAGTGGTTGCCGATGAACATCGGGGCCCGGCTGCCGTTGTAGACGCGGTTGAAGCCGTTCATGTAGGAGCCGCGGACCTGTTCCCGCCACGCGGGGAACTTCGACGGGTCGCCCTGGGTGCTGTCGCCGGACTGGTTGTAGAGGAAGTTGAAGTCCATGGAGAGGACCTGCACCTCCTTGCCCTGGAGCGGGACCAGCTGGAGCGGGAAGTTCCAGATGCCGTCGATCTTGGACGGCCACAGCTGGAAGTCGCCCGAGGAGCTCGCGTCGTAGCGCCAGCCGTACGGCTTGATCGCGGTGATCAGGTTCTTCTGCCCCTCCAGGCAGGGCGCGCGGCCGCCGACCACTTCCCGGTCCGGGTCGAAGGGCAGGGGCGCCTCGCCGCTGAAGCCGGTGTTGGTCTTCCAGGCCTTCATGAAGCCGTAGGCCTGGTCGATCTCGCTCTTCCACTCCTCGGGGCTCCAGTCCCCGCCGCCCTTGGGGCCGCAGAAGTGCCCGTTGAAGTGGGAGCCGATCTCGTTGCCGTCGGTCCAGGCCCCGCGCAGCTGCTGGATCGTGGACTTCACGTGCGGGACGGTCGGGTACGAGATGGCGGCCGCGCCCTGGCCGTGCTGGGGCGGGCGGTAGAGGTTCTTCTTCGCGTCGGGCAGGAGGTAGATGCCCGTGAGGAAGAAGGTCATGTGGGCCTTGTTCTGCTTGGCCACCTGGCGGAAGTGCGAGAACAGGTGGTCGTCGCCCTCCAGGGCGCCGTCCCAGGAGAAGACGACGAACTGCGGCGGCTTCTCGCCCGGCTTCAGCTTCTCGGGCTTGAGCTGTCCCGGCTGGGGCCCGGTGTAGGAGGTGGAGCCGTCGCCCAGCACCTCGACCTTGCCGTCCCAGTTCGGCTTGGGGCCCTTGCCGAAGCCGGGGCCGCCGGTCACGCCGCCCGCGCCCGCCGGGGCCGCGAGCCGCGCGTCCTTCTGGGCGTCGGAGGAGCCCGAGAACCCGACCGCGAACGCGGTGGCGGCCCCGCCGGCCACGAGCACGGCGCCGGCTATGCCCAGGCGCTTGCGGTTGCGGGTCTTGCGGCGTGCTTTGCGGGCCGTCCGGGACTTGGCCCGGGCGCCGCCGGCGTCGTCGGTCTCGGCCATCGCGGTCGTACCCCCCTGAATCTCCGCAGCCGGGCCGCGCGTGGATGCTTCGTACGAATATAGAACTTGTTGGAACACCACCCGTACCACACCCCCCGTAAAGAACCCTTTCACAGGCGATCCACAGCCCGGCGGCCATTCGTGGCAAAGGGGTGCGGCACTCGGGTGAATCCCGCGGCCCGCGGTGTCGCCCCGCCGGGCCCCGGGAGGTCTCGGGGGCGATAACGGCACCATGACGCAGTCCCCCACGGCCGAGGCCGCCGAGATCAAGGTCAGTTTTGCCGGGACGGAGGCCGCGGCGGCGTTCGACGCCCTCGGCCTCGACCGCGACGACGGCCGGCGCCGGTCCGTCCACTTCTGGGACAGGCCCGCGAGGACCTCCGGCGAGGAGGTCCTGCTGCCGCTCCTGAAGCGCGGCCTGATCCTGCGGCTGCGCCGGGACCGGGAGGGGCACGGCTCGAAGGACGAGGCGGACGTGACGGTCAAACTGCGTCCGTGTCCCGAGCTGCCGCCGCTCTGGCTGGAGGAGCGGGAGGGCGAGGACTGGGAGTACCGGATCGAGGAGGACCGGGCGGCGCCCGCGTTCAAGCCCGTGGTGGCGGCCTCGCTGCAGGCCGGGGTGGGCTTCGCGGCCTCCCTCGACCCCGGCTCGCCCGGCCCGCTGCTCGTGGAGGAGCAGCTGGAGCTGCTCGGCGCCTCCGGACTGGCCGACGGCGGCCTCGACGGCCTGACGGCGCTGGGGCCGGTGCACGCCGTCAAGTGGAAGCAGGAGTGGGAGGAGCTGCCCCGGGCGGTGGCCGTCGAGGAGTGGACCACCGAGGGCGGGCTGAGGTTCGTCGAGGTCTCGGTACGGGCGGACGTGGAGGACGCGGCCGAGGCCCAGCACCTGCTCGACGGGGCCCTGCGCGCACGCGGCCTCACCCCGCCGCCGACCGGCGACACCAAGACCAGGATCGTGATGACGGCGCTCGCCCGCGCCCTCCTGAGGTAGGGGCCGGGGGATCAGACCGGTGCGAGGGCGGCCGCGCCGAAGGAGACGTCGAAGCGGTCGCACCAGATGCTGACGCTGGTGTAATCGGACAGGTTCACGTCGGCCGGGATCGGGTAGTTCTGGTCGCCCTTGTTGCCCTTGAGGGCGCCCAGGCTGATGTGCTTCCCGTCGTCGAAGACGTACCAGCCGGCGGTGCCCTCCTTCACGGGGGCGTCGGTGAGCCACACCCGCACGTCCGGCCCGTTGCTGGTGTCCAGCCCTTCGATGCGCAGCACGCGGGAGCCGTCCGGCAGGCGCACCACCTTGGCCGTCCCGCTGGTGGTGTGCTCGTGGCTGATCAGGGTCCCCCGGGCCAGGGTCTCGGGGGCCGCCTGGGCGGATGCGGACGCCGTGGCGCTCGGCAGCGCCTCCAGGATCGTCACCTCCTGCCAGAGCTTCCACGGCTCGAACCAGTACAGCCCCACCGCCACCAGTACGGTTGCCCCTGCCGCCGCCGCGACCACCATCGGCCTGCGCCGCCCGCCCGCGCGTCCCATCGCGTACCCCTCCGTCGTCGTTGCTCTCCATTCAACCGGATCGGCAACCCGGTTCCCCGGGAACGGGGATGACGCAATCCTTACGGCCGCGGGGGGGGGGGGGGGGGGGGGGGGGGGGGGGGGGGGGGGGGGGGGGGGGGGGGGGGGGGGGGGGGGGGGGGGGGGGGGGAA
>NZ_JBWKEZ010000061.1:0-46628 GCF_056434525.1 Streptomyces sp. NPDC044002 | reverse complement strand
GTCCTCGCCTAACGCGTCGGGGGGGCGGGGAGACCGGGCCTCCGCCTCTGACCCCGGTACGGGCGCTTCGCGCCCGTCGCCCCAAACGCCGGCGGGGCTATTCATAGCCCCGCCGGCGTTTGAGGCGCGGGGGTCTGGGGGCGGAGCCCCCAGGAGGGCTCCGGGCGCAGCCCGGGGAACGGACAAAGGGCGGGTAGGGGACCTCGCCCCGCGCAGCGGCCACCCCCGCCGGTCAGGGGACCAGGACCACGCGCCCCCGGGTGCCCGGGGTGGCGAGGGCCTCGTGGGCCTTCGCGGCGTCCGCGAGGGGGAAGGCGTCCGCCACCCGAAGCGTCAGCGCACCCGCGTCGACCAGGGCCGACAGCCGGGCCAGCAGCTCGCCGTCCGCGGCGACCTCCTGTTCCGCCACCCGGATCCCCCGCTCCGCGGCCGGCGCCGCGCCGGGGATGAGGCCGACGTACGCGCCGCCGTCGCGGACGAAGCCCAGCGCCTCCGCGCCGATCACCGCCGTGTCCAGCACCCCGTCCACCGGCCCGGCGGGCGCCCCGCCCCGGGCCACGAACTCCGCCGCGCCGAGCGAGCGCACGAACTCCTCGTCCCCCGCGCCCGCCAGCGCCGTCACCACCAGCCCCGCCCGCGCGGCCAGCTGCACCGCCATGCCGCCGACCAGCCCGGCCGCGCCGGTGACCAGTACCGAGTCGCCCGGGGCCAGCCCCAGGAGGTCCACCGCCCGGGCCGCCGTCAGCCCGCTCAGCGGCAGCGCCGCCGCGGCCGCGTCGTCCACCGACTCGGGGGCGGCCGCCACCGCCGAGGCGTCGAGCACCGCGTACTCGGCGTGCGTGCCGAGCGGCTTCACCGGGCCGTAGTGCAGCCCGACCACCCGGCGGCCCTCCGTCCAGCCGTCCACGCCGGCGCCGACCGCATCGATCTCCCCCGCCACGTCCCAGCCGAGCCCGATCCGCTGCCCGGCCCCGCCGAAGACGCCCGCGCGGACGGCGCCGTCGACCGGGTTCACCCCGGCGGCCCGGACCCGGATCCGGACCTGCCCGGCCCCCGGCCGCGGGACCGCCACCTCGGCCAGCTCCACCTGCTCCGGCCCGCCGAAGGTGCTGACGACCGCCGCCCGCATGGTCTGCTCGCTCATTTCCCTCTCCCCGTTGGCTGTTGGGTTGTCGTGTTGTCGTGTTGTCGGGTTGTCGCGTTGTCGCGTTGTCGCGTTGCCGGCCGTCAGGGCCGTTCCCGATGACCACTAACTTATGGAGAGGTACTCTCTTTTCGTAAGTACGCACTCCGGAGTGCGTACCCGACCCGGAAGTGGGCACCCATGGCCACCCGCACCGCCGCCGCCCTCCGCGAAGAGGCCCGCGCCGCCTACGACGCCTTCGTCAAGGAGTGCCCCACCAGCCAGCTCCTGGCCCGCATCAGCGACAAGTGGGTCGGCCTCGTCCTCAGCGCCCTCGGCCAGGCCGAACAGGGCTCCATGCGCTACAGCGAACTCGGCCGCAAGATCCCCGGCGTCAGCCAGAAGATGCTGACCCAGACCCTCCGCTCCCTCGAACGCGACGGCATCGTCACCCGCACCGTCACCGCGACCGTCCCCGTCCGCGTCGACTACCGCCTCACCGAACTCGGCGGCAGCCTCGGCTGCCTCCTCTCCTCCGTCAAGCAGTGGGCCGAGAACCACTTCGACGAGGTCAGCGCCCACCGCGAGGCCTACGACGAGGCCGCCGCCACCGCCTGACCCCACTCCGAAATTCGGCCGCACCACCACACCCCCCGATGGCATGCTGGGACCGTGAACGGTCCCGGCATCCACCTCACCCTCGCCCCCGAACTGCGCCTCTTCGCCCCGCCCAGCCGGCGCGTCGACCGCGTACCGACCGCCACCGACGGCGCCTCCAGCCTCGGACACGTCGTCGAATCCGCCGGCGTCCCCCTCACCGAGGTGGGCCGGCTGCTCGTGGACGGGCAGGAGGTCACCGTCTCGTACGTGCCCCAAGCCGGCGAATCCGTCGAGGTGTTCGGCGTCGAGCGGCCCCAGCAGGTCACCGGCGCCCCGCTGCGCTTCCTCCTCGACGTCCACCTCGGCACCCTCGCCCGCCGACTGCGCCTGCTCGGCGTCGACGCGGCCTACGAGAACGAGGACATCGGCGACCCCGCCCTCGCCACCCGCTCCGCCGCCGAGCAGCGCGTACTGCTCTCCCGCGACCGCGGCCTGCTGCGCCGCCGCGAGATCTTCGCCGGCGCCTACGTCTACAGCGACAACCCGGACGACCAACTGCGCGACGTCCTCGGCCGGTTCGCCCCCGAGCTCGCCCCCTGGACCCGCTGCACCGCCTGCAACGGACCGCTCCGCGAAGCGGACAAGGACAGCGTCGGCGACCGGCTGGAGCACGGCACGCAGCGCTCGTACGACGTGTTCGCGCAGTGCACCGACTGCGAGCGCGTCTACTGGCGCGGCGCCCACCACTCCCGTCTGGAACGGATCGTCGGCGACGCCATGGCCGAGTTCGGCGACGGCGCCACCGTCTGACCGGCCGGACGCGGGCGGCCCACGTCAGAAGGCGTACGGGTCGCCCGTGTCCAACGCCAGCACCACGTGCTCGTTGTTGGCGCGGTTGCGGTCGGTCGCGCCGCCGTCCCACAGGGTGTCGATCCGCACCGCGACCTCCGCCGGACGCTCCCGCAGCCCGAGCAGCAGCGCGATGTGACGCCCCCGCCCGTGCCGCGGCAGCGCACCCGTCTCGCACACCACCTCGCGCCGGCCGACCCGCGCGCACCCCTGGGACAGCTCGTGCCGGTCGGCGAGGTCCGCCGACAGCCGCACCCGCACGGTCGCGTTCGGCACCTCCGCCGGACCCTCGTTCTGCGGCACCATCCACACCTTCAGCTGCCCCCGGGCCAGCTGGACCCGCCCGTGGTAGGCCACGTCGGCCTCCTCGTCCGCCCCCGGCCAGGCACCCGCCGGAGCCACCGGACCCGCCCCGCACAGCACCAGCAAGCCCGCCACCACCACACTGCGTACGGCACCACGGCGCACCGCCACCACCTCCTCGCGCGGACCGTAGCCACCCCGGCCAGCCGACGATCGGACCATCACACGAATGAGGGCGAGCCGTCCGCCATTCGCCCGGCGGCCCGGCCCGAGCCGCATGCGTAGGCTTCCGGCCATGCTGATCGCCCGCTCCGCCGCCCTCTTCTCCCTCGCCGCCCTCCTGGAGATCGGGGGCGCCTGGCTGGTCTGGCAAGGCGTACGGGAACACAAGGGCTGGGCCTGGATCGGCGCCGGGGTCATCGCCCTCGGCCTCTACGGATTCGTCGCCACGCTCCAGCCGCAGGGCGACTTCGCCCGCGTCCTCGCGGCCTACGGCGGGGTCTTCGTCGCCGGGTCCCTGCTGTGGGGCGTGGTCGCCGACGGCTACCGGCCCGACCGCTGGGACGTGGCCGGCGCGCTCGTCTGCCTCGCCGGGATGGCCGTGATCATGTACGCGCCGCGCCGCTGACCCGGCCTATGCTGGCGGAGATTCGCCCGTACGAACGACCGAACCGGCGGGCGAACCCGCGACCCCGCGATCGACCCCACGAGGAGCCCCGCCCATGAGCACGCGCCCGGCCACCCGAACCGCCGTCGTCACCGGCGCGAGCAGCGGAATCGGCGCGGCCACCGCCCGGCAGCTCGCCGCCGCCGGCTACCACGTCGTCCTCACCGCCCGCCGCAAGGACCGCATCGAGGCGCTCGCCGCCGAGATCACCGGAGCCGGCCACGAGGCCACCGCCCACGCCCTCGACGTCACCGACCGCCCCGCCGTCGACGCCTTCGCCGCCTCCCTGGAGCGCTGCGACGTACTCGTCAACAACGCCGGCGGAGCCATCGGCGCCGAGCCCGTCGCCACCGGCGACCCGGCCGACTGGCGCACGATGTACGAGGTCAACGTCATCGGCACCCTCAACGTGACGCAGGCGCTGCTGCCCGCCCTGGTCGCCTCCGGCGACGGCACGGTCGTCGTGCTCTCCTCCACCGCCGGCCACGCCACCTACGAGGGCGGTGCCGGCTACGTCGCCGCCAAGAACGGCGCCCGCGTCCTCGCCGAGACCCTCCGCCTGGAGATCGTCGGCCAGCCCGTCCGCGTCATCGAGATCGCGCCCGGCATGGTCAAGACCGAGGAGTTCGCCAAGACCCGCTTCCGCGGCGACGCCGCCAAGGCCGAGAAGGTCTACGCGGGCGTCGCGGAGCCCCTCTCCGCCGACGACGTGGCCGACACGATCACCTGGGCGGTGACGCGCCCCAGCCACGTCAACATCGACCTGCTGGTGGTCCGCCCCCGCGCCCAGGCCTCGAACACGAAGGTCCACCGCGAGCTCTAGCCCTTACGGCACCAGCCCGGCACTCCTCAGGTGCGGCATCAGGGCCGCCGGCTTCAGCCCGGCGGCCTTCGCCGCGTCCAGGGCCCGCTGGAGGTCCGCCGCCAGCGTCGGCGTGAAGTGCAGCAGCACGATGTCCCCGGCCTTCAGCTGCGGGGTGGGCGGGGTCTGGCCCCAGGTGGTGAAGTCGTGCGTCCAGGTGACCAGCGCCTTCACCCCGCACGCCTTCGCCGCGAGCCGCACGTCGTCGTTGACCGCCCCGTACGGCGGGCGCAGCAGCTTCGGCGTCTTCCCGAAGGTCTCGGCGAGCCGCTCCCCGGCCCCGCACACCTCGGCGTCCTTCCCGGCGGCGTCGAGGGTGGTGAGGTCGGGGTGGTTGACGGTGTGGTTCTCGACGGTGGCCCGGCCCTGGTCGACCAGGCCGGTGAAGTAGGCGGTGTCGTACGAGGTGGCCCCCGGGAGCAGGAACATCGACACCGGCACCCGCTTCTCGGACAGGATCCGGGCGGCCTCGGGGTCGTGGTTCCAGCCGTCGTCGATAGTGATGAAGACGACCTTCTCCTGGGTCGGCACGTGCGACACGACGGGCGGCAGCCCCACCCCCGCCTGAGCGGACCCGGCGGCCCCGAGGGCGAGCGACAACGACGCGAGGGCGGCGACAAGCACACGAGTTCTCCACATGCCGCCCACCATGGTCTAGACCAACTCCCGCCGTCAATCCCCTTCCCCCAAGCGGAAGTTGCCGCCCCGCAGCCCCTTCGGAGCCCGTATGGGTGAATCCGTACGCAATGTCGGCGGACCCCGATACGCTCCGAAAGCATGAGTCGCGAAAGGGAGGAAGCTATGGCCGTGATACAGCACGAGATCACGATCGCGGACGCCGCCGATCGACTCTCCAAGGAGCTTCCCGGGCATCGAGTGGAGATTCTCCAGGGGAGGCTCACCGTGACACCACCCGCCGACGGGGCTCACGCCCTATCACTGAGCTGGCTCGTCGTGGAGTCCGACAAGGCAGGAGCGCCGCAGGCAGGACTTGAGTACGCCCAGGCCATCGGCCTGTGGCTACCCTCAGGGCCGGACGACTACGCCATCCCCGATTTCGCACTCGTCGAGGCCGACTTCCTCGACCACCACGTCGGGAAGAACTGCTACCCACCACACGTGTTCCGCCTCGTCGTAGAGGTGACCTCGTCCAACTGGTCGGACGACCTCGGCACCAAGGCCGACTGCTACGCCCAGGCCGGCATCCCGGTCTACCTGGTGGCCGACCGCCGCCACGACGAGGCCGTCCTCTACACCGACCCGCGCGGCGGCGAGTACCGGTCGCGCAAGCCCTTCAAGCGCGGCACGTCGGTCCCGCTCCCCGAATCCATCGGCATCAGCCTCGAACTGCCCGTAGACCGACTCCTCGACGGCAGGAGGCCCGAAGCGGGGCGCTGAGCGGCGACCGGGGGCGCCGGCGGCTCGGCCGTTCGGCGTCATTTGTGACACCTATCTGATGATCGGACCTCGCGCCTCACGCCGTACGGGCTCCGGCGGGCGAACCATGCGGGACAGAGGCCGCCAACGCCTCGACGTCAGACCCCCGGTTCCCACGAGGAGCACCACACATGAGTCCTGAGACAAGGACACCGTCCCGCATGGGCCCGCTGCCCCGGCAGAGCAAGTGGCTCGCCGGCGGTGCGGTGGCCACGATGGCCATCGCGATGCTCGGCCTCGCCACCCCCGCACAGGCGGACACCGACGCCCCGGCGTCGGCAACGGTCGCCGCGGCGCCGGCCGGCGACAAGTGCAAGGGCAAGGACAAGGAGAAGGACAACGACGACTACGAGCCCGAAGTAAAGGGCGCGGCGGCCGAACCCCACAAGGACAAGTGCTTCAAGGTCGGCCCGCCCGGACCTCCGGGAGCCCCTGGCGCCCCCGGCGCCAACGGCCTGAACGGCCGCGACGGCCGCGACGGCCAGCCCGGCACCCCGGGCGCCCCCGGCGCCGACGGCACGAACGGCCGAGACGGCCGAGACGGCCGCGACGGCCAGCCGGGTCCGCCCGGACCCGCCGGAACCAGCGCGTGCGGCAACGACATCGACGCGGTCCTCCCCAACGGCACGGAGGAGTTCGCCGTCTTCCTGGTCGACGGAGTGACGTACGGAGGCCACCGCCACTCCCCGACCACGGGCAACTACATCCGCCAGAACCTCACCACGCCCGCGCAGAACCCCGACTACCCCAACCCGACCACGGTCTGCTCCGCCACTCTGTCGGTCCAGGGCGCAATTGCGAACTTCAAGGTCCAGACCACGGTCGGGACCGTGTACGAGCTCCAGTGCGACGCCAACGCCCCCGGGGCCAACCTCAACTGCGGCCCCGACGCCACCGGCCCCAACGCCGGGGTTCTGCGACGCTGGCGCCTGGTGGGCTTCACCGACGACCCCAGCGGCCCGTTCGTAGCGAACAAGAACCTCTCGAAGAGCGCCGAGGCCTCCTGACCCCATCAGGCCCCCGCTGAGCAACACACGTGTGCCGTGCCCGGATCCATCCGGGCACGGCACGGTGCGTTCAGCCGTTCAGCCCTTCACGCAGACGACGGCCTTCAGCTTCGCCACGACCCGGACCAGGTCCGTCTGCTGGTCGATGACCTGCTCGATCGACTTGTACGCGCCCGGGATCTCGTCCACCACGCCCGAGTCCTTCCGGCACTCCACGCCCTGCGTCTGCTCCGCCAGGTCGCGCGCGGTGAACCGCTTCTTCGCCGCCGTCCGGCTCATCTTCCGGCCCGCGCCGTGCGAGGCGGAGTTGAAGGCCTTCTCGTTCCCGAGCCCCTTCACGATGTACGAGCCCGTGCCCATCGAGCCCGGGATGATGCCGTACTCGCCGCTGCCGGCGCGGATCGCGCCCTTGCGGGTGACCAGCAGGTCCATGCCGTCGTACCGCTCCTCCGCCACGTAGTTGTGGTGGCAGCTGATCTCCTGCTCGAAGGAGACCTTCGCCTTGCGGAACTCCTTGCGGACGACCTCCTTGAGCAGGCCCATCATCGCCGCGCGGTTGTACTTCGCGTACTCCTGCGCCCAGAAGAGGTCGCTGCGGTACGCGTCCATCTCCGGGGTCGCCGCGAGGAACACCGCCAGGTCCCGGTCGACCAGGTTCTGGTTGTGGGAGAGGCCGCGGGCCACACCGATGTGGTGCGCGGCGAGCTCGTTGCCGATGCCCCGGGAGCCCGAGTGCAGCATGAGCCACACCGCCCCGGACTCATCGATTGAAACTTCAACGAAGTGATTCCCGGAGCCTAGTGTTCCGGTTTGCCGCAGCGCCCTGTCACGCCGGAACTTCACCTCGTCCGCCAGGTAGTCGAACCGCTCCCACAGGTCCGCGTACCCCGCCTCCGAGAAGCCGTACAGCCGCCCCGGATCCACCGGGTCGCGGTGCATGCCCGTGCCCACCGGGATCGCCTGCTCGATGCGCGAGCGCAGCTTCGACAGGTCGCCCGGGAGGTCGTTCGCCGTCAGGGAGGTCTTGACCGCCGACATGCCGCAGCCGATGTCGACGCCGACCGCCGCCGGGCAGACCGCGTCCTTCATCGCGATGACCGAGCCGACCGTGGCGCCCTTGCCGTAGTGCACGTCCGGCATCACGGCCAGGCCCTTGATCCAGGGCAGTCCGGCCGTGTTCTGGAGCTGCCGCATCGCGCTGTCCTCGACCGACGCCGGATCCGTCCACATCCGGATCGGGACTTTCGCCCCAGGTACCTCTACATACGACATAAGACAACCATCCCCCGAAAACCGCAGAAAAGTATGAATACGCGAAAAGCCGCGCTCATCACCCCAAAGCAGACAGGGAACCGGCGCCGGCACGTGCGTGTGCGATAGACATTGTGTCCATCCGTGCCCAAGTCGCGGCAACGGATTTTCCCGAGGGAGCCAAGGGGAGCCAGTGGACGTGGACCCAATGCCGGTACACCGGGCGTCGGTGCGCCGCCGCCGAGTCCTGCCGGGCATCGCGATGCTCGGCGTGCTCACCGCGCTCGTGGCGGGCGCGACCGGGTGCACCGACGGCAACGGCATCGGGACCAGCGACCCCAAGGGCGGCGGGAGCAGCGCCGCGCCCGCGCAGCCCGGGAAGTACCGCAGCCTGCCGCAGCCCTGCAAGGCCGCCGACGCCAAGCGGCTCAAGGCCATGCTCCCGGCCTCCGACTCCCTCACCACCGAGCAGCGCGAACGGCTCTACGCCGGGACCGCGGACCCCTCGTACGACGGGGACCGGCACGTCGGCTGCCGCTGGAACGCTCAGGCCCCCGAGGGGAACCTGCTGCTGTCGGTCACCTTCGAGCGCGTGGTCTCGTACGACCGCGCCACGACGAGCGACGACGACAAGGCCCGCCAGGTGTACGTGCGCCTGCTGACCGCCGCGAAGCTGCCCTTCCCGGGGCCGTCGGGAAGCCCGACCCCCAGCGCCGGTAACGGTACGAATACGAGTGGCAGCCCCAGCGCGCCCCCCGCACCCGCCCCCGGCGGCAGCACTGCGCCCCCGCCGGCCGCCTCCGCTCCCGGTTCCGCTTCGCCGTCCGCGCCCGCCTCGCCGGTCGCCTCGCCGGCCTCCCCGACCGCTCCGCCCGAGCTCGGCTCGCGGATCCTGGAGGGGCTCGGCAACGAGGCGTTCCTCGACGACAAGCTCAGCGCGGCCGGCGCCACCGCCGCCCAGTCGCGGACGGTGCGGATCGTGTTCCGCACCTCGAACGTCCTCGTCACCGTCGAGTACAGCGTCCAGCCGTCCGGGCCGGGCTCGGTCCCCCCGAGTGCGGAAACGCAGGAGAAGGCGCGCCAGTTGGCGCAGGCCCTGGCCGAGCGTTTCAGCGAGTGACGGCGCTCCCGCGAGGGGGCGCGCACGCCCCGCGTGACGGCGCGCACAGCAGCCGGGCGCCCGGTCGGGCTACCGTTGCTCGGGTCCAGCGCCCGTAACGCACCCCGCAGAAGACCCCACGTCTGCCCAACGTCTGAAGGAACCATGCACCGATCAGCCTCGCGCCTCACCCGCGTTCTCGCCTGCGCAGCCGTCCCGGTGATCCTCACCGTCGCCGGCTGCTCGTCCGACTCGGACAAGTCCTCGGGTGCCAAGGACTCCGGCAAGAAGTCCGAAGCCTCCTCGCCCGCCAAGCCGGGCACGAAGTCCGCGGCCCCGCTGGAGAAGGTGGCCTTCGCGAAGCTGCCCGACCCGTGCAAGGCCGTGACCGGCAAGAGCATCGACTCGCTCGTGCCCGAGGCGAAGGAGAAGGGCGGCACGGCGGCCAAGTCGAACGACCTGGCCAACCGCGCCAGCTGCTCCTGGAACGGCCTCAAGACGGACGGCGCGAAGGGCTCGCAGTACCGCTGGCTCTCCGTCTCCCTGGTCCGCTACGACTCGCACGCCTCGCTCGGCAGCGGCAACAAGCGCGCCGAGGACCAGTACAACAAGCAGATCGAGCTGGCGAAGACCACCGAGGGCGCGCACGACGTCAAGACCGAGAAGGCGGACGGGCTGGGCGACGCCGCCACCTCCGTGTCCTTCGGCGTGAAGAAGGACGTCGACTTCTCCAACAACTCGATCGTCGTCCGCGCCCAGAACGTGGTCGTCACCGTCGACTACAACGGTGCCGCCTACGAGGGCGCCGGCGCCCCCGACCAGGGCAAGCTGCTCCAGGACGCGATCACCGCGGCCAAGGAGACGGTGGCCGCGATCGGCGCCGCCAACACCGGCGAGGGTGCGACTCCGTCGGGTTCCGCTTCGGCTTCCGCTTCCCCGTCGGCGCAGTCGTAGCGACAATCCCTCCGACAAGAGGGGGCCTAGGGCACGGGTGACGCGCAGTCACCCGTACGCTGTGCCTGCCGTAGCTCGACAACGGGAGGGGACCGCGGGTGGCCGCGATGCAGCTGACTCGTACGCACCGGATACTCATCGGTGTCGTGGTCGCCGGAGCCGTGGTCATCGCGGCCATCGGTTTCGCGGGCTCTTACGCCGCGGTCCGCGCGCTGGCCCTGAAGAAAGGCTTCGGCAGCTTCTCGCTGGTGTTCCCGATCGGCATCGACGCGGGCATCTGCGTCCTGCTGGCGCTGGACCTGCTGCTGACGTGGATCCGCATTCCCTTCCCCCTGCTGCGCCAGACGGCGTGGCTGCTGACGGCGGCGACGATCGCGTTCAACGGCGCGGCGGCCTGGCCCGACCCGCTGGGCGTGGGCATGCACGCGGTGATCCCGGTGCTGTTCGTGGTGACGGTGGAGGCGGCCCGGCACGCCGTGGGCCGGATCGCGGACATCACCGCGGACCGGCACATGGAGGGCGTGCGGATCACCCGCTGGCTGCTGTCCCCGGTACCCACCTTCAAGCTGTGGCGCCGGATGAAGCTGTGGGAGCTGCGCTCCTACGAGCAGGCCGTGGGCATGGAGCAGGACCGGCTGATCTACCAGGCGCGGCTCCAGGCCCGGTACGGGCGGGCGTGGCGGCGCAAGGCGCCGGTGGAGGCGCTGATGCCGCTGCGGCTGGCGCGGATCGGCGTGCCGCTGTCGCAGACGGCTCCGGAGGGGCTGGCGGCTGCGGGCATCGACCCGGTGCTGCTGCCTCCGGCGGTCGCGAAGGGTCCGGCCGTCGCCGCGGGGGCGGTGCTGCCGGCTGCGGACGCCCATGCGGCCCCTGCCCTGCCGGCGGCGCCCGGGGCTGCGGCAGGCGCTCCGGCCGCGGTTCCGTCCCAGGCGGCGCCCGCTTCCGCCCCGGCGGCCGGCGGGTCCAGCGCATCTGCCGCGTCCGGCGGTGACGCGGCCCCGGAGGTTCCCGAGCAGCGGGAGGGCCAGGACCGGGCCTCGGCGCAGCGGCGGCAGCCCCAGCCGGCGCACGCCCCCGCGCCCTTCGCGGTGGACCCGACGGCGATGCCGGCGGCGCACGACAGCGCCTGGTTCGCGGGGCCGCGGGCGCCGCAGGCCGCGTACGAGGGCGACTACGACCCCCGGTACGTCGAGGGCCTGGAGCCGACCCCGGTGATGGCCCCGGCCGGCCCGGAGGAGGAGCCGCTGCCGGAGCAGCTGGAGCTGGAGCAGGCGGAGCCTGCGCCGGGTGACGCCGAGGAGGAGAAGTTCGCGGAGGCCGCGTACGAGGTCTTCCGGGCGTACATCGACAAGTACTCCCAGTTCCCGGAGCCGGACGAGCTGGACAAGCACCTCTCGGCCCGCCTCGGGCAGACGCACCCGCGCAGCGAGGCCGAGCTCAAGCGGCTGGTGCCCGCGCTCAAGCAGCGCTACCAGCGCGACCTGGAGAGCGAGCACATCGCGTAGCCGGTACGACCACGCGGAAGGGCCCGCACCCCTCGGGGTGCGGGCCCTTCCTCATGCGTCGGCCGCGTACGTGCGGTCAGGCGGCGAGCAGCTTGCGCACCCGCTCGGCGCCGACCGCCAGGAGCAGGGTGGGCAGGCGCGGGCCGGTCTCCCGGGTCACGAGCAGGCGGTAGAGCAGGGCGAAGAACTCGCGCTGGGCGACCTTGAGCTCGGGGGTGGGCTTGGCGTCGGGCTCCAGGCCGGCCATGACCTTCGGGACGCCGTAGACGAGGGTGGTGAGCCCGTCCAGGGACCAGTGGGAGTCGAGGCCTTCCAGCAGGAGCCGCAGGGACTCGCGTCCGGCCTCGTCCAGGGAGGACAGCAGCTCGGTGTCGGCGTCCTCGCGGACCAGGGTGCGCTGGTCGGCCGGGACCTGGGTGGTGATCCAGTTCTCGGCGCGGTCCAGGCGCGGCCGTACGTCGTCGAGGGAGGTCAGCGGCTGCGACGGGTCCAGGTCGGAGAGGATGCGCAGGGTCTGCTCGTCGTGCCCGGCGGTGATGTCGACGACCGACGCGAGGGTGCGGTACGGCATCGGGCGCGGGGTGCGGGGCAGCTCGTGGGAGGCGACGCGTACGGCGCGGGCGTGCGCGGCGGCGTCGGCCGGCAGCACGGAGCCGTCGGCGACCTTGCCCTCCAGCTTGTCCCACTCGTCGTACAGGCGCTGGATCTCCTGGTCGAAGGCGATCTTGAAGGACTGGTTGGGGCGGCGGCGCGCGTACAGCCAGCGCAGCAGCTGCGGCTCCATGATCTTCAGCGCGTCGGCCGGCGTGGGGACGCCGCCCTTCGACGAGGACATCTTGGCCATGCCGGAGATGCCGACGAAGGCGTACATCGGGCCGATGGGCTGCTCGCCGCCGAAGAGGCCGACGATCTGGCCGCCGACCTGGAAGGAGGAGCCCGGGGAGGAGTGGTCGACGCCGGAGGGCTCGAAGACGACGCCCTCGTAGGCCCAGCGCATCGGCCAGTCGACCTTCCAGACCAGCTTGCCGCGGTTGAACTCCGACAGCTTGACGGTCTCGGTGAACTCGTCCTCCGTGCAGACGTAGGTCAGCTCGGTGGTCGCGTCGTCGTACGCGGTGACCTTGGTGAAGTCCTTGTTGCACTCGCCGCAGTACGGCTTGTACGGGAAGTACTCCGCGCCCTCGGCGCTGCCGTCGTCCTCGCCGGCCGCGCCGGAGCCCTCGGCGGCCTCCAGCTCGGCCTCGTCGAGGGGCTTCTGCTGGGGCTTCTTGCCGCCCGGCTTCTGCTTGGTGCGGTACTGGGCGAGGACGGCGTCGATGTCGCCGCGGTGCTTCATCGCGAACAGGACCTGCTCGCGGTAGGCGCCGGAGGTGTACTGCTCGGTCTGGCTGATGGGGTCGTACTCGACGCCCAGCTCGGCCAGGGAGGCGACCATGGCGGCCTTGAAGTGCTCGGCCCAGTTCGGGTACGAGGAGCCCTCGGGCGCCGGCACGGCGGTCAGCGGGCGGCCGATGTGCTGGGCGTGGGACTCCTCGCTGACGCCGGGGATGCCCTTGGGGACCTTGCGGTAGCGGTCGTAGTCGTCCCAGGAGATGAGGTGGCGGACCTCGTGGCCCCGGCGGCGGATCTCGTCCGCGACCAGGTGCGGGGTCATGACCTCGCGCAGGTTGCCCAGGTGGATCGGGCCGGAGGGAGAGAGTCCGGACGCGACGACGATCGTTTTGCCCGGGGCCCGGCGCTCCGCCTCGGCGATGACCTCGTCCGCGAAACGGGAGACCCAGTCGGTCTCTGTGCTGCTGCCCTGCGCGCTCTGAGCCACGACACGTCCTTCTATCTCGAATGCTGGCTATGGCCATTCTCCCAGACGGAAGGGGCCGCTCCGGGGTTGCTTCCGCCCACTGATACGCGCCGCTATATGCCGGGAAACGGGCACCCTCCGCGTGGGATACTCGGCACTTGTCGGAACAACCAAGTGCACGCGCACGTGCAACCTCACAGGAACGGCAGCTCATGGCCTCGGTCCCTTCCCTCGCTTCTTCCGTCGAACAGCGCGTCTCGGACGCCCTCGTCTCCGCCCTGCCGGAGGCCGGTGCCGCCGACCCGCTGCTGCGACGTAGCGACCGGGCCGACTTCCAGGCCAACGGCATCCTGGCGCTCGCGAAGAAGGCCAAGGCCAACCCGCGCGAGCTGGCCGCGACCGTCCTGGAGGGCCTGGACAAGGGCGGCGTGATCAAGGACGTCGAGGTCTCCGGCCCCGGCTTCCTCAACATCACCGTCTCCGACGAGGCGATCATCAGGACGCTCGCGGCCCGCGCGGCCGACGACCGGCTCGGCGTGGCGCTCAACGCGTCCGCCGGCACCACGGTGATCGACTACGCGCAGCCCAACGTGGCCAAGGAGATGCACGTCGGCCACCTGCGGTCCGCCGTGATCGGCGCGGCGATGGTGGAGATCCTGGAGTTCACCGGCGAGAAGGTGATCCGCCGCCACCACATCGGCGACTGGGGCACCCAGTTCGGCATGCTCATCCAGTACCTGCTGGAGCACCCGCACGAGCTGGACCACAAGGGCGGCGACGAGGAGGCCTCCGGCGAGGAGGCCATGTCCAACCTCAACCGCCTCTACAAGGCCTCGCGCGCCCTCTTCGACTCCGACGAGGAGTTCAAGACGCGGGCCAGGGCCCGGGTGGTGGACCTCCAGGCGGGCGACCCGCAGACCCTGGAGCTGTGGCAGCGGTTCGTCGACGAGTCGAAGATCTACTTCTACTCCGTCTTCAACAAGCTGGACATGGACATCCAGGACCCCGACGTGGTCGGCGAGTCCGGCTACAACGACATGCTGGTCGAGACGTGCAAGCTGCTGGAGGAGTCGGGCGTCGCCGTCCGCTCCAACGGCGCGCTGTGCGTGTTCTTCGACGAGTACAAGGGCCCGGACGGCAACCCGACCCCGCTGATCGTCCAGAAGTCCGACGGCGGCTTCGGCTACGCCGCGACCGACCTGTCGGCGATCCGCAACCGCGTCTCCGGCCTGGCGGCCACCAGCCTGATCTACGTGGTGGACGCGCGGCAGTCGCTGCACTTCAAGATGGTCTTCGAGACGGCCCGCCGGGCCGGCTGGCTGAACGAGGGCGTCAAGGCCGTGCAGCTGGCCTTCGGCACGGTCCTCGGCAAGGACGGCAAGCCGTTCAAGACCCGTGAGGGCGAGACGGTCCGGCTGGTCGACCTGCTGGACGAGGCGGTGGACCGCGCCGCCGCGGTCGTCCGCGAGAAGGCCCAGGACCTCACGGAGGAGGAGATCGCCGAGCGCGGCGCCCAGGTGGGCATCGGCGCGGTGAAGTACGCGGACCTCTCCACCTCCGCCTCGCGCGACTACAAGTTCGACCTGGACCAGATGGTCTCGCTGACCGGTGACACGTCCGTGTACCTCCAGTACGCGTACGCGCGCATCCAGTCGATCCTGCGCAAGGCGGGCGAGGCCCGGCCGGCCGCCCACCCCGAGCTGGAGCTGACCGCCTCGGAGCGTGCGCTGGGCCTGCACCTGGACGGCTTCGGCGCGCTGATCGCGGAGGCGGCGGCCGAGTACGCCCCGCACAAGCTGGCCGCGTACCTGTACCAGCTGGCGTCGCTGTACACGACGTTCTACGCCGAGTGCCCGGTGCTGAAGGCCGACACCCCGGAGCAGGTCGAGAACCGCCTGTTCCTGTGCGACCTGACCGCCCGCACCCTGACCAAGGGCATGGCCCTCCTCGGGATCCGGACCCCCGAGAAGCTCTGACGTACCGCTCGACGGCCCCCGGCGCATCCGCCCCGGGGGCCCTCGCGTTTCCCGGCCCGGGCCGGAGCCGGACGGCTGGGGTGGAAGGCGGCCGATCCGAGAAGGAGCCGGAAATGACGACCGCGACGCCCTCGGCCGGCGGAGCCGTGCCGCCCATGCCGGAGTACATGCCGAAGGCGTGCGAGTAGGCCGGCGTGACGCGTGTCACGGGGAACGTTCCCCGGGGGCCGGGCCTCTTCGGTGTGTCAGGGCGCGGCACGGCGAAGGGAAGCACGCGGATGAACCTCACGGCACGGCGACGGGCCGCACTCGCGGTGGCGGGACTGCTGGGGGCCGACGGCCTCGTCCACCTCTACTGGGCCACCGGCGCCACCTGGCCCGCCCCGGACGAGCGGGCCCTGTCGCTGGCGGTGCTCGGCCTGGAGACCTCCTTCGGCCCGCCCGTCGTCCTCCCGCTGGCCGCACTGACCCTCACCGCCGGAGCGGCCGTCCTCGCGCACGGGTACGGCCGCGGCGGCCGCCTGACGCGGGCCGTCACGGGCGCGGTGGCCGCGGGCCTGGCCGTACGCGGCCTCGCGGGCCTGGGCTGGGCCGCCGGCCTCCTCGACAGCCCGCCGGACAGCCCCTTCCACACGCTGAACCTCGCGCTGTACACGCCGGCCTGCCTCGGCTTCGGCTGGGCGGCGGCCCGGCTGGCCCGGGAGCGGTGAGGGTCAGCGGCGCCGGAGCCGGGTACGCAGCCGCTGCCACCAGCCGCGCCGGCTCCGGCGGCGGGCGGCCTCGTACGCCTCCTCGGCGCCCAGCGCTTCCTCCTCCCGGCCGGACTCCCGGAACAGGGCGGCGGCTTCGCGGTAGGCCTCCGCGGCCCGGGCGAAGTCTCCCGTCGTCTGGTACGCAACACCCAGCACGTACAGCGCGTCGGCCGACCACGCGGGTGCGTCGGCGCGCCGACCCTGCCTGAGGGCCTCGTTGAGCACGTGCACGGCACCGGCAGCGTCCGAGAGCGATAGCAGGTTCACGCCCACCTGGGTCAGGGAGACGCCCGCCTGGTCGTGTTCCCCGGCCGCCGCGGCACACTGCGCCGCCTCCCACAGCGCCTGGGCCGACTCGTCGAGGCGGCCCAGCCCCCGGAGCAGCAGGCCGAGTTGGTGCATCGCCGCGCCCTCCTCGTACCGTTCGCCGACACGCCGGAACATCACGGCAGCCTCCCGGTAGCGGGGGACCGCCTCGCCTGCCCACCCGTCGGCCACCAGGGCCGCGGCCAGGTGGCCGAGCGCGCGCGCCCTGTGCAGGGAGTCGCCGTACTCCGAGAGCACGTCCACGGCGCGTTCCAGTGTGTCGGCGGCCTCTGCGGTCAGGCCCTGTTCGGCCAGGATGAGGCCGAAGGCGGTCAGGGCCTCGCCCTCGGTCTCGCGCGCACCCAGTGCCCGCAGGAGGTCGATGGACTGTTCGATCCCGGTGCGGGCTTCCTCCGGGCGTCCGGTGGCCGACCGCCAAGAGGCGAGGTTCCCCAGGGCCACGGCCGTGGCGACCCCGTCGTCCCGCGCGCTGTAGAAGGCAAGGATCCGCTCGCCCAGCTCGGGTGCCTCCTCGGAGCGAGAGGTCTCCCACAGTGCCGTGGCGAGCGTGCTCAGCAGGAGGTGCTCGGCTTCCTCGTCCTCGGCCCGCCGGGCCGCCTCGATCCCGATCCCGGCGTTGGCGATCGCGTCGTCGAAGAGCCGGCGCCTGAGCAGGTACGCGGACAGGCGCACGGCGAGGACGGCCGCCTTCGCCGGGCGGTCGTGCGCGGCGCAGAAGGACACGGCGGCCAGCAGGTTGTCGCGTTCCTCGTCCAGCCACTGCAGGGCCGTCTCGACGTCCGGGAAGTTCTGCGGCACGGGCTCGCCCGGCCGGGGCAGCAGGTGGTATTCCGCGGCGAGCGTCATGCCGGCGTAGGCCGTCAGAACCTGGTCCACTACCGCCTCCCGCCCGTCCTCCTCGGCGTGCGCGTCGGCGAGTTCGGCCGCGAACAGCCGGACCAGGTCGTGCATGCGCCAGCGCTGGAAACCCTTGGGGTGCTCCGCGAGGAGTCCGGCGCCGGCGAGGGCGGCCAGTAGGGCCCGGGTGCTGGAGACGGCCGTGCCCCAGTCCGCCTCCGCGACCAGTCCGCGCAGGTTGAAGGCCGCGAAGCCAGTCTCGCAGTCCGGGCCCGGTACCGCCGTCAGCAGTCTCAGCATCCGCTGCTGTTCCTCCGGCAGCCGGGCGTACGAGAGCCCGAACGCGGCCCGCACCCCCGTCGGGATCCCGGCGCGGTCGCGGGGGCTGAGGGCCTCCAGCCGGGTGCGGGCGTCCGCGAGCTGGCGGGCCAGCTCCGCCGCCCGCAGCCCCGGGTCTCCCGCCAGGACCGCCGCCGCCACGCTCAGCGCCAGCGGCAGCCGCCCGCAGTGCCCGGCGACCTCCGCGAGGGCCCGCGGCTCCGCCCCCGGCCTCGGGTCGTCCGGCCGTACGCGGCGCAGCGCGTCGGCGACCAGCTCCGCGGCGGCGTCCGCCCCGAGCACCTCCAGGTCCAGCACCCGCGCGGTGAAGTCCGGGGCGACGAGCCGGTCCCGGGAGGTGACGAGCAGCCGGTGGGCGTCCCCGCCGGGCGGTACGAGGTCCCGGACCTGGGCGGCGTCGCCCGCGTCGTCGGCGACGACCAGCACGCGCCGCCCGTCCCCGGCGCGGGCCGCCAGCTCCGACCGGTACCGGGCGAGCCGCCCGTCGGGATCGGCCGGCAGCTCGGCGTCCGCGACGCCCAGCCCCTCCAGCAGGGTCCCGACGGCCTGCCCGGCGCCGACCGCCCCGGCGGGGTCGTAGCCGCGCAGCGACAGGAACAGCACCCCGCCGGTGAACCAGCCGCGCTCCATGGCCCGTTCCGCGGCGGTGACGGCGAGTGCGCTCTTGCCGACCCCGGCGAGCCCGGCCACCACCACGGCCCGCGCCCCGCTGCCGGGCTCCAGCACCGCCAGCAGCTCCCCGAGCTCCCGGTCCCGCCCGACGAGCGCCTCGGGGGCGTCGGGCAGGGTCCGCGCCGGGGCCGTGGCCCGGTCGGGGGGCCGGACGTAGTAGTCGCCGTACACCGTCAACTGCTCTATGCGGGCGTTGTCCTTGGCCCGGGCGCCCTGCTCCGAACTCGCCATGCCTCCACGATGGCACCGCCCGGGGGCGGTTCGGTGTCACCCGTTCGGACCGATTCCGACGGCCGGAGCCGGGTAGGGGATGGCCCGTCCAGCCCCAGTACCACCGCACCACCGACGGAGGCATCCGTGCCCGACATGAACGGCCCCTACAAGCCCGGCACCCCGTGCTGGATCGACCTGATGGTCCCCGACCAGCAGGCGGCGCTCGACTTCTACCGCGACCTCTTCGGCTGGCAGGGCGAGGTGGGCCCGCCGGAGACGGGCGGCTACGCCGTCTGCACCCTCAAGGGGAAGCCGGTCGCCGGGATCATGAAGGCGATGAACCCGGACGGGACGGTGCCGGACCCGCTGCCGCCGACGGTGTGGACGACGTACCTGTCCACGGACAGCATCGACTCGACGGTCAAGTCCGTCACGGACGCGGGCGGCACGGTCATGATGGGCCCGATGGACGTCATGGACCTCGGCCGGATGGCCGTGATCTCCGACCCGACGGGCGCGGTCGTCGGCCTGTGGCAGCCGGGGACGTTCGACGGGGCGGGCATCGTCAACGAGCACGGCGCGCTGATCTGGAACGAGCTGACCACCCCGGACCTGAAGGCGGCCTCGGCGTTCTACTCCTCCATCCTGCCCGTCACGACGGCGGAGTCGGAGATGGAGGGCGCCGAGGGGTACGTCGAGTTCAAGGTCAACGACCGCGCGGTGGGCGGGATGATGGACATGAGCAAGATGCCGCCGGGCGTGCCGCCGCACTGGCAGCCGTACTTCCACGTGGACAGCGTGGACGACGTCCAGGCCGCCGCCGTCCGCGCGGGCGCCACCGTCCTGGCCCCGGCCTTCGACATGGTCGCGGGCCGCATGGCGGTCCTGGCCGACCCGCAGGGCGGGGCGTTCTCGATCATCACGGCGTCGATGCAGGAGGATCCGGCCTGAGGTTCATCCCCAGCCTGTGGGCAACGGTCCGGCAGGGCCGTTGCCCTGACCGGGCGGGGTCCTGGGTGCGTGCTGCGGGTGTCGGGGGCGGTGGCGGGGTGGGGTGTCGTCCGGGACGGGCTTCGATGTTCGGCGCCTGATCCGGACCTGCCCTGCGGAACGGCACCGCGCGCCGAAATCATCTCGTTTTAGTCCCGGACAACACCCCACCCCGCCCCCGCCCCCTCACGCAGCCGTCCGGCTGGCCTCCGGGACCAGCCGAACAGGCTCACTCCCCGGCGTGTCGGTGGCCGGCGTCGAGTTCCGCGATGGACTCCATCAGAAGCTGCGCGTTGCGCGGCGAGCGCAGGAGGTAGACGGTCTCCTGCCAGGACCGGAAGTCCCCGGCGGACATGATGACGACGTCGCCGTGCTCCCGGGAGGTGACCTCTACGGGGACGTGGTCCTCGTTGACCTGCCGGATCAGCGGGTAGAAACGCTGCCGGGCCTCGTTCGCGGAGATCGGCACGGGCTCACCTCCCAGTACAGAGTCGTACGGGATTACCGTACGAGTCGGGTCATCCGGCTGCCGCGGATCAGCTGCGCCGCCGCCCCCGGCGGGGCCGGGCCGCCCGCCGCCGCAGGTCGGCGGCGGCCGCCCGGGCCACCGCCTCCTGCTCGGGGTCGCCGAGCTCCGCGTGGAGCGCCGCCGCCCGCTCGAAGGCGGCGGCGGCCTCCGCGTGGCGGTCCAGGGCGTGCAGCGTCAGGGCCAGCGCGCCGGCGACGACGGCTTCACCGGCCCGGTCACCCGACTCCGCGAAGAGCTCGCGAGACCGCTCCAGCAGCACCAGCGCCCGTTCGGGCTGCTCCGCCTTCTGATGGAGCATGCCCAGGTTGGCGAGGATCTTCTTCCGGTGGCCGTGCCGGTCCTCCTCTTCCGTGAGGGCGTCGAGGGCCTCCTCATAGCGGACCCTGGCCTGGTCCTCGCGCCCCGCTTCGAGAAGTGAGTCACCGAGCTCCATCAGCCTCCGGACCACCTGCTTGCCATTGCCGAACTCCCGCTGCGTGGCGAGTGCCTGTTCCCGCACGGCCAGGGACTCGTCCCGCTGCCCGGCCCGCCAGAACGTGTCCGCCAGGGCAACCAGCGCGGAAGCCTCGCGGTGGCGGTCCTCGAAGGCGTTCATGATGGCGACCGCCCGCCAGTGAGCGGAGATGGCCTCGTCCAGCCGCCCGTCCTGCTCGAAGACGGCGGCCAGTCCGGACAATGCGGTGCCCTCGGCGTGGAGGATCCCTTCTTCTTGGAAGATCTCCAGCGCCTCCCCCAGGACCCGTTCCGCCTCCGCCCACTGATGCCTCGCGACGTACACCGTGCCCAGCAGGTTGAGCGCCTTGCCCTCACCCATCCGCAGGGGGATCTCCCGGAACACCTCCAACGCGCGGAGGAGCGAGACCACGGCCTCGTCCAGCAGGTCCGCACCGAGGAATAGCAGGCCGAGGTCGTACAGCTGCGCCCCGACCTGCTCGACGTCGCCCGTCCGCTCGACCGCGGCGAGAACCTGGTACCCCACCAGCACCGCGTCCTGGGTGTACCGGTAGATCTGGAGGTACGGCATCAGGTAGTGGCCGAGTTCGACGGAGGTCGTCGGCCGGCCCGTGTCGAGGGCGAAGCCCACGGCTGCGAGGAGCAGGGCCCGTTCCGTCCCCAGCCAGTCCAGCGCCTGCGCCACCGATGGCAGTCCCGGGCCCGGGGCCACCGGGACGCCGTTCACGCCCAGGGCTCCTGTCGCCTTCCCCGCGTCCAGTACGAGGCTGCCGAGCAGCGCGTCGACCGCCTCCTCCCGGCCGTCCTCCGCCGCCCGCTCCTCCCCCCGCTCCCGCGCGTACAGCCGGACCAGGTCATGCATCCGCCAGCGGCCCGAGCCGACCGGCTCCTCCGCGAGCAGGGAGGCCCGTACGAGGGCGGCGAGCTTCGGGCGCAGGGCGGCCGGCTCCTCGCCGGTCAGGAGCCCGGCGTAGACCGTGGCGCAGTCCGGGCCCGGGTTCACCGTCAGCAGGCGGAAGACGCGGGCCTGGTCCTCCGGGAGCCGCCCGTACGAGAGGTCGAAGGCGGCCCGGACGCCGTCGTCCAGCTCCGAGTCCAGTGTGGACAGCCGGGTGCGGGCGTCGGCCAGTTGGGCCGCCAGCTGCGTTACGGGGAGACCCGGGTCGCCCGCCAGCAGCGCCCCGGCGACCGTGAGGGCCAGCGGGAGCCGCCCGCACTGCGCCGCGACCTCCGCGAGCGCCTCCGGTTCCGCCGCCGGGCGGGGGTCCTGCGGCCAGGTGCGCAGGACCGCCCCCGCGAGGAGTTCGGCGGCCGGGCCGGGCGCCAGCTCGCCCAGGGGCACCACCCGGGCCGCGAAATCCCGGTGCACGAGCCGGTGCCGGGAGGTGACGAGGAGCCGGTGTCCGGGGTGGGCCGGTACGAGGTCGCGGACCTGGGCGACTTCGCCCGCGTCGTCGGCGACGATCAGCACCCGCTGCCCCGCCCCGGCGTATTCCGCCAGCAGCCCCCGGTACAGCGCCGCCCGGCCGTCCTGGGACTCCGGCACGTCCGTGTCCCGGATCCCGAGCTGCCGCAGCATCTCCCGGACCGCCTCGGGCCCGCTCACCCCGCCGCCGGGGGCGTAGCCGCGCAGGCGGAGGAAGAACACCCGGTCGCCGAACCAGCCCAGTTCCGCCGCCCGGTGCGCCGTGGCCACGGCGAGCGCGCTCTTGCCGACCCCGGCCAGGCCCGAGACGACGGCGACCGTGGGCCCGCCCTCGGCGAGGAGGGCCGTCAGTTCCTCGGCCGGCCCGTCCCGCCCGACCAGTACGGGAGGCGCCTCGGGCAGGCCGAGCCCGGCGCGGGGTGCGGGGCCGGCCCCGGCGGCGTAGTTGATCTGGTCTCCGGCGATCTGGGTGATCCGGGCGCTGCCGGAGGCCCGGGCGTGCTGCTCGGCCGTCACGGGGACTGCTCCTCGGTCTCACCGCCGCCGCCGCGCTGCTCGATGCGGGAGTCGCCGTCGGCGCGGGCCTGCTGGTCGACCCGGCCGGGGGTGGTGCGGCCGCCGTCCTGGGTGATCTGCGAGGCGCCGGAGGCGCGGGCGCGCTGGGTGAGGGAGCCGCCGCCGTCCCCGCCACCGGAGCCTCCGGCCCACCAGCCGAGGGCCAGGGCGATGACGGCGGCCATGGCCCCGCCGAAGGCGCCGGCGGCGGAGATGCGGTCGGAGTCCTTCTCGGGGAACCAGCCGAAGGGGTCCCACTGCCCGAACCCGAAGGCGATCAGGAACCCGATCCCGGTGGCCACCACCACCACAACCCACCGCCACGGACGCGACATTGATCCCCCTCCGGCCGTCTGCTCCGTCAGCCGAAACTAGCAGCATCCCGAGCACGACACCGCTGCGCAGCCATGGCCTCGCGCGTCAGCGGCCGGGGACCGACTCCAAGACCGTGATCTCGAACTCGACCCGGTTGTTCTCCCTGTTCCGGTCGTCCGGGCTCTGCACCGTGAGCGTGCCATGGTGCACGCCCAGGCGGGTTTCCAAGTCCACGCGGATCGGAATGTGGGCGGTGGCAGTCCGCTGCGCCCTCAGTCCCGCCGGGAACACGCACCGCACCCTGCGCAGGTCCTCGGACGCCTTGCAGTCCTCGGGGAAGAAGGGTTCGGCGGCCTCCATTCCGCGCGGCAGGGCGACCGTGATGGTCATCGGGGAGTTGGTCGTCTCCGGGCCGAGGTTGGCGACGAACGCGTGGAGCGTGGTGAGACCACCGGGAGCCGCCGCGTCCGGGTCGATCCGTACCACCTCCAGGTCCGAGTTGGACGGCGCGGCCGGCGCCGCCCAGGCGGGACCTCCCACCAGCAGCGCCGCCGCGCCCACCACCGTCGCGGCCCTGTACCGGGTCGTCGTGCGCATGAACCTTCACCACACCTTTCGCACTCTGCGGGCTGTACGCACGCCATGGTGGCTCCGGCAGGGAGGCAGGTTGGGTTCCGCCCCGGTAGCGGCCCGTTTATCACTCGTGTGCGCGGAACTCGGCCCAGACGACCTTGCCGGGCCGTCGCGGAAGCACCCCCCACTCATCGGAGACGGCCTCCACGATCCGCAGCCCGTTCCCCGGCGGCCGCCCGAGGATCCGCGACCGCCCGGGCCCGCTGTCGTGCACCTCGACGCGCAGGCAGCACCCGAAGTTGAGGAGGCGGAGGCGGTAGGCGCGACCGCGCGGGACGCCGTGGCGGAGGGCGTTGGTGGCCAGTTCGCTGACGCAGAGCACGATGTCCACCTGGCGGTGGGTGACGTCCCAGGTGGCGAGGGTCTCGCGGGCGAAGGCCCGCGCCGCGGCCACCGTTTGGAAGGTCCGAGGGAACAACCGCTCGCGCATCAGCCCGGGTTGAGTATTTAGATTCACGGGACGACGATCGCTGGGAGTGACTAACTTGTAACAGTGTGCCGACCCGTACTCTGCGATGAGTACGGATCGGCACGGGGTAGTCCACCTCCTGAGGCGGGGAGTTCATCGCCATGCCACCAAAGAAGCGCCCGCGCGCCAACGCAACGACCATGAAGATGATCGGCAAGCAGGCGGCTGCCGCCAGGGCCGCAAAAGGCCTGACACAGAAACAGCTCGCAGCGCTGGTCAAGGTGGACGAGGAGACCATCGCCTCCATCGAACAGGGTCGCCGCGCACTGATGCCGAACGTTGCCGAGCTGCTGGACTCCCAGCTGGGCCTGCCAGGGCTGCTGACCGTGGCTGCCCTCGGAATGCCAGAGCGGGACCCCCTTCCAGCCTGGTCCGAGGAGTACATGGAGCTGGAAAAGCAGGCGATCGCCCTCGACTGGTACGAGTGCCTGGTCGTACCAGGACTACTCCAGACCGAGAGCTACATGCGCGCCCTCTTCCGTAATCGCATCCCGGCATTCCCCTCGGGGGAGATCGAGACCCTGACGGCCAAGCGACTGGCGCGCACGCAGATCTTGCACCGGCAACACCCACCGCACCTGAGCCTCGTCGTCCTGGAGGGGGCCCTACGGGACCGCATCGGCGGCGACTCCATCTACGTCGAGCAGGTACGTCATCTGCTGACCTGCATGGAGCTTCCTCACGTCACGCTCCAGGTGCTGCCCTTCGGCCAGACCGCCCACCCCGGCCTCTCCGGCCCCTTCACCATGCTGGAGACCCCTGAACACGAGCATCTTGGGTACTTCGAAGGCCAACGCGGCAGCAGGATCATCAGCAGCCCCGGCGACGTCAGCATCATGGCGCGCCGGTATGCCATGCTGCGAACTCAGGCCCTCAACCCCCAAGAGACCAGCGGCCTGTTGACGCGCCTGCTAGGAGAGCTATGAACACCGAACTCTCGTGGTTCAAGTCCAGCTACAGCAGCGATGAGGGCGACAAGTGCGTCGAGGTCGCCACCACCCCCGCCACCGTCCACGTCCGGGACTCCAAGGTCGAGGACGGTCCCGTCCTCGACCTCGGACCCGCCAGTTGGGCGGCGCTAACCGGCTGGATCAGCGCTTGATCGGGTACGACGTGCGTCCCGACGCCCCGTCGATCTCGTCGTGCGCCTTGGTCAGCAACTGCTCCTTCAGATCGTTGAGCGCGCGCGCCGCCGCGAGCTCCTCTCCCACCCGGGGCTGATTACCGTCGCTCGGGTGACGGCTGGCGTAGCCGTGCGAGCGCAGCTCGCTCCCGTCCGGCAGGCGGACGAGGGCGGCGGCGCGGGTGCGTTCGTTGTCCTCATCGAACTTCACGTCGACATGCCATCCGACGGCATCCTTCATGACGATCACCTCCGTGGCCGCTGCTTTCCAGCGTGCACCCGTACGCGGCTACGCGCTCGGCGGGGCCATCCGCTCCGCGATCAGGCGGGCCAGGCCGTCGAGGATGCGGTCCAGGCCGAAGCGGAACTGGAAGTCGGGCTCGCCGGAGCCGGCGAAGGCGCCCGAGTCCAGGAGGCGGGTCAGGGCGGGGTGGCTGTCCGGGGCCGTCAGCAGGTGGAGGGTCTTCACGTAGCGGCCGATGACCTGGTCGGGGGCGACGCCGCTCTTGATGATCGCGTCCATCATGTCGGCGGCCATCGTCGCCTCGTTCCGGACCAGGCCCCCGATCAGGATGATCGCGGAGAGCTTCTCGCCCTCCTCCAGGGCCGTGCCGGCCATGGAGGCGAGGCCGCGTTCCATCCAGGCCAGCTGGTTCGGTGAGGCCGGCGGGGCCGTGAGCGGGATCCGGAGGATCCACGGCTTCGTCATCAGCAGGGTGCGCTGGGCGTAGGCCCAGTCGGTCAGGAGCTCGCGCCAGCTCCACTGCGCCGCCTCGGGCGGGAGCGGCGCCGGGGTCCCGACTCCCGCCTCGGACATCAGGATGTACAGCTCTTCCTTCGCCGTGACGTAGCGGTAGAGGGACATCGTCGAAACGCCCAGCTCCTTGGCCACGCGGCCCATGGAGACGGCGTCCATTCCCTCGCTCGCGGCCAGGGCGACGGCCGCGTCGACGATCTTGGGGAGGGTGAGGGTCGGGCGGGGGCCCTTGCCGGGGCGTTCGCGCAGGCCCCAGGCCATCTGCAGGCTCGCCGGGAGCCCGGTTTCATCCGGTTCGTCCTTCGCCACGGCCACCCCTCCCCTCTCGTCTCGTTGACCCACATCCTAGTTCTGTGTATTACTTACGCAGAAGCGCGTAACCCATACGCAGAAGGGATAGCCGTGAACGACCACGCCCTGTACGCCCACGCCCTGACCAAGTCCTACGGCGGCACCCGGGTCCTCGACGGCCTCGACCTGGCCGTCCCGAAGGGCTCCGTCCTCGCCCTCCTCGGGCCCAACGGAGCGGGCAAGACCACCACCGTCCGGATCCTCTCCACCCTCACCGCACCCGACTCCGGGACCGCGCGCGTCGCCGGGCACGACATCGCCGGCGCACGGGCCCGCGTACGCGAACGCATCGCGCTGACCGGGCAGTTCGCCGCCCTGGACGACCTCCAGACCGGCACCGAGACCCTGCGCATGACCGGGCGGCTGGCCGGGCTCTCCGCCCGCGACGCACGCACCCGCGCCGACGAACTGCTGGAGCGCTTCGGCCTGACCGAGGCCGCCGGCCGGCTCGCCAAGACCTACTCCGGCGGCATGCGGCGGCGCCTCGACCTCGCCGCGAGCCTCGTCGGCCGGCCCGAGGTGCTCTTCCTCGACGAGCCGACCACCGGGCTCGACCCGCGCAGCCGCCTCGAACTCTGGGACGCGGTACGGGAGATGCGCGCCGACGGCACCACCGTCCTGCTCACCACCCAGTACCTGGAGGAAGCCGACCGGCTCGCCGACACGGTCGCCGTCCTCGACGCCGGGCGCATCACCGCCGAGGGCACCCCGGCCGAGCTGAAGGCCCGCGTCGCCGGGCACCGCCTCGACCTCACCCTGACCAGCCGCCGCGCCTACGAGGCCCTCGCCGCCCGCGCCGTGCACCACGCCCCCGACGAGCTGACCCTCGGCCTGGCCACCGACGGCTCCGCCGCCCAGGTACGGGCCCTGCTCGACGAACTCGACCCCGACCACACCGCCGTCGCCCGCTTCACCGTACGCAGCGCCACCCTCGACGACGTCTTCCTCACCCTGACGGGAGCAGCCCGATGAGCAACGCCACCGCCCTCACCATGGCCGGGCGCAGCCTGCGCATCAGCCGGCGCAGCCCGGACGCGCTGATCGCCGCCCTGATGCTGCCGGTCATGCTGATGCTGATCTTCGTCTACTTCTTCGGCGGGGCCATCGACACCGGCACCGAGTACGTGACCTACGTGGTCCCGGGGGCCATGCTGCTGTGCGCGGGCTTCGGCGCGGCGAGCACCGCCGTGAGCGTGGCCGACGACATGAGCAAGGGCATCGTCGACCGCCTGCGCTCCCTCGACGTCGGCGGGGTGCCGATCCTGGCCGGGCACGTCGCGGCCTCGGTCGTACGGAACCTGCTCTCCACCACCCTGGTCCTGCTGGTCGCCCTCGCCATCGGCTTCCGGCCCTCGGGCGGGCCGCTCGCCCTGCTGGCCGCCGCCGGGCTGCTCGTCGCGTACATCACCGCGATCTCCTGGCTCGCGGCGGCGCTCGGGCTGCTCGCCAAGACTCCGGAGGCGGCGGGCGGGTTCACCTTCCTGATGATGTTCCTGCCCTACCCCTCCAGCGCCTTCGTCCCCATCGACACCATGCCGTCCTGGCTGCACGGCTTCGCCGGGCACCAGCCGCTGACCCCGGTCATCGAATCCCTGCGGGCCCTGCTCCTGGACCAGCCCGCCGGCGACACCCCGTGGACGGCGCTGGCCTGGTGCGCGGGCATCACCGCCCTGGCGCTAACCCTGGCGGTCACCCTGTTCCGGGCCCGGACCCGCTAGCCCGTGAGCGGGAAGGAGTGCTTGCCGGAGACCTCGTCGATCTCCGTGTGCGCCTTCTGGAGCAGCTGCGACGCGAGGTCCATGAGGGCCCGCGAGCCCGCGATCTCCTCGCCGACCCGCAGCTGCTCCGGGTCGGAGGGATGGCGCATGGCGTAGCCGCGCGCCCTCATCTCGCAGCCGTCACCGAGCCTCAGCAGGGCCGCCGCGTTCGTGCGGTGCCCGTCCTCGGTGAACTCCAGCTCCACGTGCCATCCGGCGAGCGTGGCCATGACGGATCACCTCCGCGGTCGGACTACCCCTCCAGGGTGCGCCCGCCCCGGCCGTCCCGCACCCGTGTCAGCGCTCGGCGCGCAGCCAGCCCGCGACCTCGGTCGCCCAGTACGTCAGGATCGTGTCCGCGCCCGCCCGCTTGATGCCGAGCAGCGTCTCCATGATCGCCCGGTCGCGCTCGATCCAGCCCTTCTCCGCGGCCGCCTCGACCATCGCGTACTCGCCGCTGATCTGGTACGCCGCCACCGGCACGTCCACGGCCTCGGCGACCCGGTGCAGGATGTCCAGGTAGGGGCCGGCCGGCTTCACCATGACCATGTCGGCGCCCTCCTCCAGGTCCAGCGCCAGCTCCCGCAGCGACTCGCGGGCGTTCGCCGGGTCCTGCTGGTACGTCTTGCGGTCGCCCTGGAGGGAGGAGGCGACGGCCTCGCGGAAGGGCCCGTAGAAGGCGGAGGAGTACTTCGCCGTGTAGGCCAGGACCGCCACGTCCTCGTGGCCCGTCTCGTCCAGCGCGTCGCGGATCACGCCGACCTGGCCGTCCATCATCCCGCTCGGACCCACGACGTGGACGCCCGCGTCGGCCTGGACCTGCGCCATCTCCGCGTACCGCTCCAGCGTCGCGTCGTTGTCGACGCGGCCGTGCTCGTCCAGGACCCCGCAGTGGCCGTGGTCGGTGTACTCGTCCAGGCACAGGTCCGACATGATGACGAGGTCGTCGCCGACCTCCGCCTTCACGTCGCGGATCGCGACCTGGAGGATGCCGTCCGGCTCCGTGCCCGCCGTGCCCAGCGCGTCCTTGTTCTCGTCCGCCGGAACACCGAAGAGCATGATCCCCGCGACGCCCGCCTCGACCGCCTCCACGGCGGCCTTCTTCAGCGTGTCCCGGGTGTGCTGCACCACGCCCGGCATCGCCGAGATCGCCAGCGGCTCGCTGATGCCCTCCCGGACGAACGCCGGCAGGATCAGGTCCGAGGGGTGCAGCCGGTACTCCGCGACCATCCGCCGCATCGCCGGGGTGGTGCGCAGCCGGCGGGGCCGCGAGCCGGGGAAGGATCCGTACGCGCTCATCTTCTAGTCGCCTCTTCGAGCATCGACAGCAGTCGGCAACCAGCCTAGAGCCCGCCCCCGCCCGCCCGACGCAGGCCCTACGCGGGCCAGTCGACGAGCCCGTAGAAGACGGCCGCGTTGAACAGGACGATGCCCGGCGCGACCAGCGCGAGCACCACCCGCCGGGCCGCGTTGCGGCGCCGCCACGGCAGCAGCCAGGACGCGAGCAGGGTGATCAGCACCACCACCAGCCCGCCCAGGAACACCGGCCAGGCGACGTCGAAGCTGGCTTCGAAGACGTCGGAGGCCCCTTCGTTGCAGGAGTCGCAGGCCATCGGCGAGATCCCCGCGAAGAACAGCGACAGCAACCCCATGGGCACGGTCAGCAGCGTGGACAGCAGCGGCGCCACGAAGGCCCGCCGGTCGGTGGCGTCAGGGGCGGCAGCGGTGTTCTCGGTCATGCCCCCACCCAACCGCCGCCCGGGCTCCCCCGGTATCCGCGCGGCTACTCAACCGCCTACTCAGCCCCGCCCGAGTACCCCGGGAACGCCGAAGGGGCCCGGGGCGTACACCGCTCCCGGGCCCCTCCGACCACTAACCTCACGTCGCGCGCCGCCGGCGCGCGCCCGGACGGCGCTCGCTCGGGCGGGCCACCGTCTCACCGGCCGCCTTGGCCGCCTCCCGGCGCGCCTCCCCGTACGCGGCCAGCGCCTCCGCCAGCTTGCCCACGCTCGGCTCCGGCGACAGCACGTCCACGCGCAGGCCGTGCTCCTCAGCCGTCTTGGCCGTCGCCGGCCCGATACAGGCGATGACGGTCACGTTGTGCGGCTTGCCGGCGATGCCGACCAGGTTGCGGACGGTCGAGGACGACGTGAAGAGAACGGCGTCGAAGCCGCCGCCCTTGATCGCCTCACGGGTGTCCGCCGGCGGCGGCGACGCCCGCACGGTCCGGTAGGCCGTGACGTCGTCGACCTCCCAGCCCAGCTCTATCAGCCCGGCCACCAGCGTCTCCGTGGCGATGTCGGCCCGCGGCAGGAACACGCGGTCGATCGGGTCGAAGACCGGGTCGTACGGCGGCCAGTCCTCCAGCAGACCCGCCGCCGACTGCTCACCGCTCGGCACCAGGTCCGGCTTCACGCCGAACTCCACCAGCGCGGCCGCGGTCTGCTCGCCCACCGCGGCGACCTTGATGCCCGCGAAGGCACGCGCGTCGAGCCCGTACTCCTCGAACTTCTCCCGCACCGCCTTGACGGCGTTCACCGACGTGAAGGCGATCCACTCGTAGCGTCCGGTCACGAGCCCCTTCACGGCCCGCTCCATCTGCTGCGGGGTGCGCGGCGGCTCCACCGCGATGGTCGGCACCTCGTGCGGCACCGCACCGTACGAACGCAGCTGGTCGGAGAGCGAAGCGGCCTGCTCCTTCGTACGCGGTACGAGGACCCGCCAGCCGAACAGCGGCTTCGACTCGAACCAGGCCAGCTCCTCGCGCCGCGCCGCGGCACCCTGCTCACCGACCACGGCTATCACCGGGCGCGAGCCCTCGGGCGAGGGGAGCACCTTGCCCTGCTTGAACACCTGGGCGATCGTGCCCAGCGTCGCGCTCCAGGTCCGCTGCCGGGTCGTCGTACCGCCCACGGTCACCGTCAGCGGGGTCTCCGGCTTGCGGCCGGCCGCCACCAGCTCGGCGGCCGCGCTCGCGACCGTCTCCAGCGTCGCCGAGACCACCACGCCGCAGTCGCTCGTGCCGACCTCGCTCCAGCAGCGCGCCGAGGCGTGCCGGGCGTCCACGAAGCGCACGTCCGCGCCCTGCTCCCCGCGCAGCGGGACACCCGCGTACGCGGGCACGCCGACGGCGGTCGCCACACCGGGCACCACCTCGAAGGGGATCCCCTGGTGGGCGCAGGCGAGCATCTCCTCGGCCGCGTTCCCCTCCAGTCCGGGGTCACCCGTCACCGCACGGACGACCCGCCTGCCGGAGCGCGCGGCCTCCATGACAAGATTGGCAACGTCCGCGGCGGTCGACGGAGTACGGATCGCCGGGACACCGGCGGCGGCTGACATCTCGTCAGCGACCGTCAGCTGCGGCGTGTCGACGCCCGCCCGTGCGTGGGTCCGTACGACCTCTAGCACCTCGGGCTCAGCGATCAGTACGTCCGCGGCGGCGAGCGCCTCCACGGCGCGCAGCGTCAGCAGACCCGGGTCGCCCGGACCGGCACCGAGGAAGGTGACCAGCCCGGGGGCGGCTACGCCCGCGAAGGGGGAGGTGGTGGGGCTTGAGGGGTTCAAAGGGATCGCTCCCCCATCAGACCGGCCGCGCCCTTGGCCAGCATCTCGTCCGCGAGTTCGCGGCCGAGCGCCATGGCCTCGTCGTACGACTGGGGCACGGGACCGGTGGTGGACAGCTGCACCAGCGTCGAACCGTCGAGGGTCCCGACGACACCACGCAGGCGCATTTCATTGACAATCTGCCCGTCGGCCAGCAGGTCGGCGAGCGCGCCCACGGGTGCGCTGCACCCGGCCTCCAGGGCGGCGAGGAGCGCACGCTCCGCGGTCACGGCGGCCCGCGTGTGCGGGTCGTCGAGCCGGCCGAGCGCGGAGATGAGGTCCGCGTCGGAGGCGAGGCACTCCACGGCCAGGGCACCCTGGCCGGGCGCGGGCAGGACGTTGTCGACCGACAGCAGGTCGGTCGCCTCGTCGGCGCGCCCGATCCGGTTCAGGCCGGCCGCGGCCAGCACGACCGCGTCGAGCTCGCCGGAGCGCACGAAACCGATCCGGGTGTCGACGTTGCCGCGGATCGCGACGGTCTCGATGCTCTTGCCCAGGCTGCGGGCGTACGCGTTCAGCTGCGCCATGCGGCGCGGCGAACCGGTACCCACGCGGGCCCCGTCGGGCAGCTGCTCGAAGGTCAGGCCGTCGCGGGCCACCAGCGCGTCGCGCGGGTCCTCGCGCTTGGGCATGGCCGCGATGACCAGCTCGTCGGGCTGCGTCGTCGGCAGGTCCTTCAGCGAGTGGACGGCGAAGTCGACCTCGCCGCGCACCAGCGCGTCGCGCAGCGCCGTGACGAACACGCCGGTGCCGCCGATCTGCGCGAGGTTCTCGCGGGACACGTCACCGTAGGTCGTGATCTCCACGAGCTCGACGGGCCGGCCGGTGATCGCCCGTACCGCCTCGGCGACGTGCCCGGACTGGGACATGGCCAGCTTGCTGCGCCGCGTGCCAAGCCTGAGGGGCTGGTCGGGACGTGTGTTCATGATGCCCGTCCTGGGTCGTCGTTCATCGGATCGGCCGCGTCCGCCCGGCTGACGGAAGCCACCGTCTGAGGGTCGAGGTCGAAGAGTTCGCGCAGCGCCTCCGCGTACCCGGCGCCGCCGGGCTCGCTCGCGAGCTGCTTGACGCGCACGGTCGGCGCGTGGAGGAGCTTGTCGACGACGCGGCGCACGGTCTGGGTGACCTCCGCGCGCTGCCGCTCGTCGAGATCGGGTACCCGCCCGTCGAGCCGTGCCACCTCCATGGCGACGACCTCGGCGGCCATCGCCCGCAGGGCGACGACGGTGGGCGTGATGTGCGCGGCCCGCTGCGCGGCGCCGAACGCGGCCACTTCCGCGGCCACGATCCCGCGCACGGCGTCGACGTCGGCGGCCATCGGCGCGTCCGCGGACGCCTCCGCCAGGCTCTCGATGTCGACGAGCCGCACGCCGGGGATCCGGTGCACGGCGGCGTCGATGTCCCGGGGCATGGCCAGGTCCAGCAGCGCCAGCCGTACGGGAACGGCCCCGTCGGCCAGCGCCCGCGCCGCCCGCCGCGGCTGCCGCTGCGCGGCGGCCTCACCCTGGTCGGCCCAGGCCCCGTGCAGTTCGAGCGACCCGGCGTCGACCCCGGCGAGCGCGGAGCGGCCGTCCCCGGCCGGCGCCGGCCGTTCGTCACCGGCGAGCGCGGCCGGGCCGTCACCGACGGCCCCGTCCAGCCCGACGGGACACCCGTCCGCCGCGACAGGAGCGGGCGCGGTGATCGTCCGCACGGCCCCGGCATCGGCGATCCGCCGCCCGGCCTCCGCCACGGCGACGAGCCGCGCGACGACCTCAGCGTCAACGACGCCGACGGCCACGGCCGGCCCGGCGGCCTGGGGCGCAGCCCCGGCCACATCCAGCCCCGCCGCCTGCGGCGCGGGGGTCCGGGGCGCAGCCCCGTTCTCCAGCCCCGCCTGGGGGCCCCTCCCAGCGGTAGCTGGGGGAGTTTGAGGCGCGGGGGTCTGGGGGCGGAGCCCCCAGGAGGGGGCCGGGGGCTCGCCCCCGGTTTCGGGAAGGGGCGGGGTGGGGGAGAGCCCCGCAGGGACCCCGGCATCGGCGAGGGCCGCCGAAACGTCGTCCCCGGTCAGCACCAGCCCGGTGGCCCCGGTACAGGACACCACCACGTCCACCCGCGCGAGCTCCCGCGCAACGGCGGACATCGGAACCGCCCACGCAGCGACACCAGTGCCCGAGGCAACCAAAATCTCCGCAAGACGCTCCGCCCGCTCCGCGGTCCGGTTCGCCACGACCACCTCGGCGACACCCACCCGCGCGAGCGTCGCCGCCGCCAGCGAGGACATCGACCCGGCGCCGATCACCAGCGCACGCTTCCCGGCGGCCCACTCCCCCACCGGCTGGTGCACCGCGAGCTGCTCCAGCCCGAAGGTCACCAGCGACTGCCCGGCCCGGTCGATCCCGGTCTCCGAGTGCGCCCGCTTGCCGACCCGCAGCGCCTGCTGGAAGAGGTCGTTGATCAGCCGGCCCGCCGTGTGGAGCTCCTGCCCCAGCGCCAGCGCGTCCTTGATCTGGCCGAGGATCTGGCCCTCGCCGACGACCATGGAGTCCAGCCCGCACGCCACCGAGAACAGGTGGTGCACCGCCCGGTCCTCGTAGTGCACGTACAGGTAGGGGGTGAGCTCCTCCAGCGCGACCCCGCTGTGCTGGGCCAGCAGCGTGGACAGTTCGGCGACGCCGGCGTGGAACTTCTCCACGTCGGCGTAAAGCTCGATGCGGTTGCAGGTGGCCAGCACGGTCGCCTCGGCCGCCGGCTCGGCGGCCAGGGTGTCGTGCAGCAGCTTGACCTTGGCGTCGGCGGACAGCGAGGCCCGCTCCAGCACGCTCACCGGCGCGCTGCGGTGGCTCAGGCCTACGACGAGCAGACTCATGCCGGCATCACCGCCGGAACATCGCCCTCGGGACCGCCCTTGCGCGCGGCGGCGGCCGCGGCGGCCCGCCCGGCCGGCGGCTCGACGGCGGCGACGGGCGCGGCGCCCGCGGCGGCGCCAGCGCCGGCGCCGGGCTCGGTCTCGGTGTCCGCACCGGCGCCGCCGGAGCCCTCGCCGGCCTTGCGCTGCTCGTGGAACGCCAGGATCTGGAGCTCGATGGACAGGTCGACCTTGCGCACGTCCACGCCCTCGGGGACGGACAGCACGGTCGGCGCGAAGTTCAGGATGGAGGTCACACCGGCGGCGATCAGCCGCTCGCTGACCTGCTGGGCCGCGCCCGCGGGCGTGGCGATGACGCCGATGGAGACGCCGTTCTCCTCGATGATCTTCTCCAGATCATCGGTGTGCTGCACGGGCATGCCGGCCACCGGCTTGCCGGCCATGGCCGGGTCGGCGTCGATCAGCGCGGCCACGCGGAAGCCGCGCGACGCGAAACCGCCGTAGTTGGCCAGGGCGGCGCCGAGGTTGCCGATGCCGACGATGACGACCGGCCAGTCCTGGGTCAGGCCGAGCTCGCGGGAGATCTGGTAGACGAGGTACTCGACGTCGTAGCCGACGCCGCGCGTCCCGTAGGAACCGAGGTAGGAGAAGTCCTTGCGCAGCTTCGCGGAGTTGACTCCGGCGGCGGCCGCGAGCTCCTCGGAGGACACCGTGGGCACCGATCGCTCGGAGAGCGCGGTGAGTGCGCGCAAGTACAGCGGAAGCCGGGCGACAGTGGCCTCGGGAATACCTCGGCTGCGGGTCGCCGGTCGGTGAGTTCGGCCAGTTGCCACGATGCTCCTGCGGGATGAGCGGGGCTGCAGGCGGCCTCTTGTCCCAGGACCGCCCCGTCGAATGCAGGCTATGTCTTTGTGAACGCGTGCACAAAGATTGTGTCCGCTTTGTCCGAGCAAAGTGACCGGGGTCACGCGGGCTGGGCAGATGGGGCCCGGGCCGGGAACGGGCCGAACCCGTTCAAATCCCGAGGGGGGCAAAACGGTACACACTCCTCATCGATACGCCCCCGAGTCCCCATAAATCGCCCATGATGGTAACGGGCGAAAGGGTCAGTTTCCCAACGCCCGACGCAGCCGGTCAGGGTTCACCCTCCAGAAGGTGTGCTGTTCACCGTCGACCAGCACCACCGGGATCTGCTCCCAGTGCAGCCGGTAGAGCTCCTCGTCCTGCGAGATGTCCTTCTTCTCCCACTGTGCGCCCGTCTCGGCGCACACCTTCTCGATCACTTCCTGGGCGTCGTCGCAGAGATGGCACCCGGGCTTCCCGATGAGCGTCACCATCCGCTCTGCGGGACGCTTCTTTTCCTTACGGCGCAGCAAAGGGCTCATGCCGCCATTGTCCCGCGCCTGTCCGGCATGCCCGAAGAGTTAACCGCTCCGTTTCCCGGCGGTTCGGGAACTCCCGAACACAATGGCTATGCTCGCGTCATGGCCGCTCTGGGATGGCTCACCCCCCGTAGGCGCTCCGCGACGGCGCGGAGCGTGCTGGCAGGCGAGGCCTCGGCCGAGGCCGCCCGCAAGACCGCGCAGGCCGGTGCACCACACGCCCCCGAGGCGGCCGGCGCACCGGAGACCGCGCCTGCACCCGCGCCCGGGGAGGTCCCCGACACCGAGGCCACAGTCGCGGCCGCGGAGCCCGAGGACGCCGGGACCGAGCCCGCCGAGCCGGAGTTCCCGGTCCACGGCGACGACCTCGCCGCCGCCTTCTTCGACCTCGACAACACCGTCATGCAGGGCGCCGCGATCTTCCACTTCGGCCGCGGCCTCTACAAGCGCGAGTTCTTCCGCCGCCGCGAACTGGCCCGCTTCGCCTGGCAGCAGGCCTGGTTCCGGCTCGCCGGCGTCGAGGACCCCGAGCACATGCAGGACGCCCGCGACAGCGCCCTGTCCATCGTCAAGGGCCACAAGGTCTCCGAGCTCATGGCCATCGGCGAGGAGATCTACGACGAGTACATGGCGGAGCGGATCTGGCCGGGCACCCGCGCCCTGGCCCAGGCCCACCTCGACGCCGGCCAGAAGGTGTGGCTGGTCACCGCGGCCCCCGTCGAGACGGCCACGATCATCGCCCGCCGGCTCGGCCTGACCGGCGCCCTGGGCACCGTCGCCGAGTCCGTGGACGGGGTCTACACCGGCCGCCTGGTCGGCGAGCCGCTGCACGGCCCCGCGAAGGCGGAGGCGGTGCGCGCGCTGGCCGCCGCCGAGGACCTCGACCTCGACCGCTGCGCCGCGTACAGCGATTCGCACAACGACATCCCGATGCTGTCCCTGGTCGGACATCCGTACGCGATCAATCCCGACACAAAACTGCGCAAGCATGCCCGGGCCAACGACTGGCGGCTGCGCGACTATCGGACCGGCCGCAAGGCCGTGAAGGTCGGCGTCCCGGCCGCCGCCGGAGTCGGCGCGATCGCGGGCGGCGCGGCCGCCGCCATCGCCCTGCACCGGCGCCGCAAGTAGCAACGCCGGGCCCCCGCCCGCCCACGGGCCGCCCGGCGGCCATTCGCTCCCCTCTACCCGCGCCGTCGGCGCGGCACTCCGGCCTGCCCGACTCGGTCGCGAGCCACCGTGGAAGCGTCCATTCCGCGCATCCAAGCGATCAGGAATCGATCACCAACCAGGCCTGAATATGCCCTGGACACGCAACAGAAGTGTCGGAACCGGTGATTTAGGCAACTGGGTGTAGCGCTGCCTGTACGAAGCGTTATTCTCCTCAAACGCATGCCACCGCCCATCCGTCCCCACGACGGGTGAACGGTCCCGCACTGCACGTGATGGAAGCTCTGCCTCTGGGAGTCCCGTGTACCCACCTGTCGGGGTTGACGCCTCGGGCCTGGCTACGCTGCGCGCGACGGTCCTCGACCACCTGCGCGGCTTCGTCCCCACCGCGTACGCCGTCCCCGCCTTCGCCGCCGCGGTCCCTGCCGGCCTCGGCCCGGCCGGCCCCTGCTACGCCCTGACGGACGGCGGGGCGACCGTGGGCAGACGCGGTCGCGCGGGCTCCGCCGCCGGCGGCACCAGCACGGCCGCCGCCCGCCGCCCCACGGCGGACAGCGACCAGGCCCGCATGATGGACCTGGTCGAACGCGCCCAGGCCGGCGAGGCGGAGGCCTTCGGCCGCCTCTACGACCAGTACAGCGACACGGTGTACCGCTACATCTACTACCGCGTCGGCGGCAAGGCGACCGCGGAGGATCTCACCAGCGAGACCTTCCTGCGCGCGCTGCGCCGCATCTCCACCTTCACCTGGCAGGGCCGCGACTTCGGCGCCTGGCTGGTGACCATCGCGCGGAACCTGGTGGCCGACCACTTCAAGTCCAGCCGCTTCCGGCTGGAGGTCACCACCGGCGAGATGCTCGACGCCAACGAGGTGGAGCGCAGCCCCGAGGACTCCGTCCTGGAGTCCCTCTCCAACGCGGCCCTGCTCGAAGCCGTGCGGAAACTGAACCCCCAGCAGCAGGAGTGCGTCACCTTGCGCTTCCTCCAGGGCCTCTCGGTCGCCGAGACCGCCCGGGTGATGGGCAAGAACGAAGGGGCCATCAAGACGCTCCAGTACCGGGCGGTCCGCACCCTGGCCCGCCTGCTGCCGGACGACGCCCGCTGACCGGCCCGCTCCCGCATACGACTACACAACCCCACGACCGGTGACCCCTCGATGACGCTGTGGTCCGATCATCCTTCGTCCGTAACCCAAGTGCCGCGCCGCTCGTTGTGCGGAATGCAGGCTCCCTGTGGACACGCCCTGCCCGAAGCCGCTCACCCGAAAGTGTGGATGTGCTCAAGGAAGGCAACCTTCCGGACACCTTGGGGAGTCGATCGTCATGACGAGAGGAGGTGCCGCCAGTGATCGCGAACGTGACTCCGCACCGGCGGGCGAACGCCTTCGCCCAGGCCCTGGAGGATCGGACCCCGTCCGCTCTTTCGGAACCGGACCCGGCGGCCGAGCAGTCCGAGGCACCTGCCGAATCCGCCGACCACGACCGGTTGTTGGCCCTGGCGAGCGTGCTCGGCGAAATGCCGCGCCCGGTGCTGGACCCCGAGGTCAAAGTGGTGCAACGAGCACAGCTCGTAGCAGCCATGGAGGCCATGGTGATGGAGGAGAGGGCCGGGGGCGGTGCCGCCGAGGACCCTCTGGTGCCCGAGCAGCGGACCGGCCGCGGCGCCCACCGGGCGACCTCGCTCCGGAAATTGCGGCCCCGCTCCCGCTGGTCCAAGGGCATCGCAGCGGGGGGCCTCACCGTGGGTGTGGCCGCAGGGGCCTTCAGCGGAGTGGCCGCTGCCAGCACCGACGCCCTGCCCGGTGATCCCCTCTACCCGGTCAAGCTGGGCATGGAGGACCTCAAGCTGGGCATGGCCGACGACGGCGCGGACCGGGGCGAGGTCTATCTCGACCGGGCCTCGAACCGCCTGTCGGAAGCACGCCGGCTGATGGAACGCGGCCGTTCCGGCCCCCTGGACCACGAGGTCCTCGGCGAGATCCGGCGGGCCCTGGCAGGCATGCAGCACGACGCGGCCGAGGGCCACCGGCTGCTCCAGGCGGCCTACAAGCGGGACGGCTCGCTGGGCCCGATCCAGACGCTGTCCTCGTTCTCCAACTCCCACCGCGACGCGTGGGGGCGGCTCCGGTCCAACCTGCCGCCGCAGCTGATGGACGTGGGCGACCAGGTGACCTCGGTCTTCCAGGCCATAGACGATGAGGTGGCGCCGCTCCAGGGCCTGCTGCCCAAGCCCCCGGAGCAGCAGCGGAGCGGCCCCGGCGGCAGCCCCGCCAGGCCGAGCACCCCGGCGACGGGCAAGCAGCAGCCCGCACCGGCACCGGACTCCCCCGCCGCGGCGCAGACCCCGGCCGCCCCCAGCCCCTCCGGCAGCCACCCCCCGGCTCCCGGCAGCGGCCTCCTCGGCGGCACGGGCAACCTGCTCAACCCGCCGGCGCAGGGCCAGTCCACCCCGCCCCCCTCGGCCCCGTCCGCGCAACCCCAGCCGGACATCACCCTCCCCCCGCTCCTCCCGGGCCTCCTCCCGGGCCTGGGCATCCAGGCAGAGGACGCCGAGTAACAACGCACAGCGCCCGGCAGGCTGGCCGTCCAGCCCGCCGGGCGCTCCGGCGCGGGGTCCGGGGCGGAGCCCCGAACATCCAGCCCCGCCGGCGTTTGAGGCGCGGGGTCCGGGGCGGCCCCCCGGACATCCAGCCCCGTCGGCGTTTGAGGCGCGGGGTCCGGGGCGGAGCCCCGGGGAACGGGCGAAGGGCGGGTAGGGGACCAGCGCCGCAGGCACCCCACACCCGCCCCGCCCTCAGAAGAAGACGGACCTCCGCTGCACCAGCATCTTGTACAGCGCGTGCTGAATCTGCTCCCGCACCTGATCCGTCAGGTTGAACATCAGCATCGGGTCCTCCGCCGCCTCCGGCGCGTACCCGTCCGTCGGGATCGGCTCCCCGAACTGGATCGTCCACTTCGTCGGCAACGGCACCGCCCCCAACGGCCCCAGCCAGGGGAACGTCGGCGTCACCGGGAAGTACGGCACCCCCAGCAGCCGCGCCAGCGTCTTCGCGTTGCCGATCATCGGGTAGATCTCCTCCGCCCCCACGATCGAGCAGGGCACGATCGGCGTGCCCGCCCGCAGTGCCGTCGAGACGAAGCCGCCGCGCCCGAACCGCTGGAGCTTGTACCGGTCGCCGAACGGCTTCCCTATGCCCTTGAAGCCCTCCGGCATCACCCCGACCAGCTCCCCGGCCTCCAGCAGCCGCTGCGCGTCCTCCGCGCACGCCAGCGTGTGCCCGGCCTTCCGCGCGAGCTCGTTCACCACCGGCAGCATGAACACCAGGTCCGCCGCCAGCAGCCGCAGGTGCCGCTGCGCCGGGTGGTGGTCGTGGACGGCCACCTGGAGCATCAGGCCGTCCAGCGGGAGCGTCCCCGAGTGGTTCGCCACGATCAGCGCGCCGCCCTCCTTCGGGATGTTCTCGACGCCCCGGACCTCCACCCGGAAGTACTTCTCGAACAGCGGCCGCATCAAGGACATCAGGACCTGGTCCGTCAGCTCCTTGTCGTAGCCGAACTCGTCGACCTCGTACTCGCCCGTGATCCGCCGCCGCAGGAACGCCAGCCCGCCCGCGATCCGCCGGTCCCAGCCGCCCCCGCCGCCGGCCCGCACCGGAGCCTCCACGGCCGGCTCCACCGGCTCCACCGGCTCCACCGGCTCCGGCCGGTCCGGGACCGCCCGCACCTTCCGGCCCGCACCGGCCCGCCGGCGCGGCCGGTCCTCGTCGAACGGGATGACCTTGGCGTCGGCCACTATCGCTCCACTCCCTCGGCAACCTGGGCAACCTCGTCGACCTCGTCGACGTCCAACAGCTCCGCGACCCGCCCCACGGCCCGCGCCACCCGCTCCGGCGGCAGCAGCCCGCTCCCCCGGCTCCGCGCGAAGTCCGCGAAGGTCTCGGCGGTCGTGTACATCGGCCGGAACCCCAGCGTCTGACGCATCTGCGTGGTCTCCACGACCCGCCCGTGCGTCAGCAGCCGGATCTGCTCCGGCGAGAAGTCCGTCGCCCCCACCGCCCGCAGCGCCTGCCCCACCCACGTCACCGCCGGCAGCAGGAACGGCACCGTCGGCCGGCCCAGCCGCCGCGCGCACTGCGACAGCAGCAGCACCCCGTCACCCGCGATGTTGAACGTCCCGCTGTTCAGCGTCCCCCGCTCCGGCTCCCCCGCCGCCAGCCTCAGCACCTCCACCACGTCGTCCTCGTGGACGAACTGCAGCCGCGGGTCGTACCCCAGCACCGTCGGCATCACCGGCATCGAGAAGTACTCCGCCAGCGCGGAGTCCGCGAACGGCCCCAGGATGTTCGCGAAGCGCAGCACGCACACCGCCACGTCCGGCCGCCGCCGCGCGAAGCCCCGTACGTACCCCTCGACCTCGGCGGCGTCCTTCGCGAAGCCACCCGCCGGCAGCGTCTTCGGCTGCGTGGTCTCCGTGAAGACCGCCGGGTCCCGCGCCGTGCCCCCGTACACGCTGGTGCTCGACTTCACCACGAGCCGCCGCACCGTCGGGGACTTCTGGCAGGCCCCCAGGAGCTGCATCGTCCCGATGACGTTCGTCTCCTTGACGGTGCTGCGCCCGCCCGGCGCCCCCGCCGCGGCGCCCCCGGTGACCGCCAGGTGGACCACCGTGTCCACGGCGTGCTCCGCGAGCACCCGGGCGATGGCCGACTGTCTGATGTCCGTACGCACGAACTCGGCCGAGCCGAGCCGGTCCGGCGGGTTCACCGCGTCGACCGCGATGACCCGCTCCACCTCCGGGTCGCGCTGGATGCGGCGCACGAAGCGGCCCCCCAGCTGCCGGGCTGCCCCGGTGACGAGCACGACCTTCCCCACGAGCTCAGCGCCTCCCTCGAAGAAGTACCCCCGGCTGCACCGCAGCCCCTCCACCAGGATGGTGGAGGGGCTGCGGAGAACACGTACAGCTGCCGTTTACTTCTTGTTACGGCGCTGGACGCGGGTGCGCTTGAGCAGCTTGCGGTGCTTCTTCTTGGCCATCCGCTTGCGCCGCTTCTTGATAACAGAGCCCACGACTACCCTCGCTCACTTCTCTTCACTGGTGCGGGGCGTCTGGGCCCACACGACCTACGTCGGCCTAGCCTACCCGCCCAAACTCAGAGCTTGTAATCCGAGCCCTCCGCAGGGGTTACCAAGCCTCGGCAGGAGGCCCGGACCTCAGGCCGACTCCACCCCCACGAAGGACTCCTGGAGGTACTCGTGGACCGCGTTCTCGGGGACCCGGAAGGACCGGCCCACCCGGATCGCGGGCAGATGACGGTTGTGCACCAGCCGGTACACGGTCATCTTGGACACTCGCATCACCGAGGCGACCTCCGCCACGGTCAGGAACTGAACCTCACTGAGAGGCCTCTCGCCAGCAGCCATGACACCCACCTGACCTTCCGCGCATGACGGGCACCGGCTTCCCCTCCGGTTACTCCTCGTCGTCGCACGCTCACTCCCCAGAGTAGGGGCGGGTGATACGAGTGGGGAAGAGGAGCTACGGCCACTCCTGACGCCCCGACAGGCCGGCCCGGTGCAGCACGTGCCGGATGAGCGGACCGTAGTAGTCCGAGCGCACCCCGTCATCAAGCGGAACGGTCACCACCACCCGCCCCTCGGCCTCCCCGACGAACAGCGCCGGATCATCCGTATCGCCCAGCCCGATCGCCTCCACACCCAGCTGACCTGCACCGCAGACCCACCCGTGATCACCCACCACCAGTTCCGGCAACGGCCCGCCGGCCGCCGCCAGCGCGCCCAGCGCCACCCGAACCGGCAGCGGCGAATGGGAGTGTGCGCCGGTGGCACTCCCGGCGCCCCGCGCGCCGGACTCCCGCACCAGCGCGACCCCCCGTACGTAATCGATCCGGTGCGGCCGTACGCCGAACCGGGTCGCCATGTCGACATGCACCCCCTGCGCCGGAGTGAGGACAACACATCCCGCCGCCGACAGCGCCCGGGCCAAAGCGGCGTAGAAGGGCAGGAGCCGGTGCGGGTGCCCCGTCCCGAACAACACCGGCGACCGCGCCCCCGCCGCCGCCCCCAGCCGCACCGCGAACGCCTCCAGCGCCGCCACCGTCCGCTCCGGATCGATCACGTCCGGCCCCCTGACGTGCGCCGGGTCCGCCGACACCCCGCACTTGGCCGCCATCAGCCCCAGCAGCTCACCCACACCCCACCGGCGCTCCGGCTCCAACCCCAGCAACACCCGCGGGTCCCCCGCCGCGAACAGCCGGTAGCTGCGCAGGCTCTCCTCCCGCGTCGTGGCGACGGGCCCGGCCAACCGGGCGGCCAGCAGATGCGCACGCAACGCGCCGGTGCTCAACACCCTCCGATGCTGCCGCACCGGACCTGCCGGTTCATCAATTCCGCCGAATCGCCCCACAGTTGGCGTAACCGCGCCAACGGCTGACCCTGCGTCACACCAGCATCCCGCGCAGCGGGAACACCGCCCTCCGCGTCGCCAGAACGGCCTGATCCGTACGGTCCGCCGGGTCGTAGCCGGCCTCCCACTCCCGCCAACCCGGAGTCCGCCCGTCCGTCATCCGGGCAGGCCCGCCCTGCCGCGTCCGCGCGTACGCCTCGTCCCGCCACGACTGCGGCACCATCGCCGCCGGATCCACCGGCCGGTGCGCCGCGATCCCCACCAGGTGCGTCCACGACCGCGGTACGACGTCCACCACCGCGTACCCCCCGCCGCCCAGCGCCAGCCACCGCCCGCCCGCGTACTCGTGCGCCAGCGCGTGGCACGCCTCCTGCACCGCCCGCTGCGCGTCCAGCGACACCGCCAGGTGGGCGAGGGGGTCCTCGAAGTGCGTGTCCGCCCCGTGCTGCGTCACCAGCACCTGCGGCCGGAAGTCCGCCAGCAGCTCCGGCACCGTCGCGTGGAAGGCCCGCAGCCACCCCTCGTCCCCGGTCCCCGCCGGCAGCGCCACGTTCACCGCGCTCCCCTCGGCCCCCGGACCGCCCGTCTCCTCCGGCCAGCCCGTCTGCGGGAACAGCGTCCGCGGGTGCTCGTGCAGCGACACCGTCAGCACCCGGGGGTCGTCCCAGAACGCCGCCTGCACCCCGTCCCCGTGGTGCACGTCCACGTCCACGTACGCGACCCGCTCCGCGCCCAGCTCCAGCAGCCGCGCGATCGCCACCGCCGCGTCGTTGTACACGCAGAACCCGGCCGCCCCGCCCGGCATCGCGTGGTGCAGCCCGCCCGCGAAGTTCACCGCGTGCTCGGCCTCCCCCCGCCACAGGGCCTCCGCCGCCGCCACCGACTGCCCGGCGATCAGCGCCGACGCCTCGTGGATCCCGTGGAACGCAGGATCGTCGAGGGTCCCCAGCCCGTACGAACCGTCCGCCAGCCCGGGATCCGCCGACACCTCCCGCACCGCGGCCACGTAGTCCTCCCGGTGCACCAGCCTCAGCGTCGAGTCCCCGGCCGCCGGCGCCGCCCGCACCTCCATCTCCCGGTCCAGCCCGAAGGCACGCACCAGGCCCATGGTCAGCGCCAGGCGCACCGGGTCCATCGGATGGCTCGGTCCGAAGTCATACCCCGTTACCGCCTCGTCCCACATCAACAGCCCGGTCACCGGCTCGCCGCTCATGCCCGACACCGTATCGGGCCCCGTCGGCGCCGAAGGAACGGGCGTGGAACAACGTCACCAACACCAGCACCATCGGCACGACCATCGCGCCCCGGTAGTTCCACGCGTCCCCGATCCCGCCCACCAGCGGCGAACCGATCAGGAAACCCACGTAGTTGAAGATGTTCAGCCGCGCCACCGCCGTGTCCGACGCACCGGGGAACAACCGCCCGGCCGCCGCGAAGGTCTGCGGCACGATCACGCACAGCCCGATCCCCAGCAGCGTGAAGCCCAGCATCCCCACCCAGGCCCCCGGCGCGACCGCCACCACCCCGAACCCTGCCGCCGCCACCACCGTCCCGGCCCGCACCACGGCCACCGCGCCGAACCGGCGCACGCCCAGGTCCCCGACGGCCCGCCCGGCCAGCGTCGTCACCATGTACACGTTGTAGGGGACGGTCGCCAGCTGCTCCGAACTCCCCAGCACGTCCTGGAGGTACTTGGCACTCCAGTTCGCCACCGTCGAGTCCCCGATGTACGCGCACGCCATCACCAGGCACAACGGCAGCAGCAGCTTCCCCCCGCCCGCCGGCCACCCCTGCTCCGCCTTCCCGCCCCCGTCCGCCGCGCCCGTGTAGAACCGGCTCCCCGCGAACGCCAGCGGCAGCAGCACCGCCACGGCCGGCAGGTAGCCCGAGAACAGCGACAGGTGCCAGTGCGCCCCCGCCCAGGCCGCCGACGCCCCCAGGATCCCGCCGAGGCTGTACGAGGCGTGGAACCCCAGCATGATGGAGCGCCCGTACGCCCGCTGCAGGCTCACCCCGAGCATGTTCATCGAGGCGTCCAGCGCCCCCACCGCCAGCCCGAACACCCCCAGGGCCACCGCGACCTGCCCCATACCGCTGCCGGCCCCCACACCCAGCAGGGCCAGCAGCACGACGGGCTGCGCCCACCGCAGCACCACGCCGGGCGCGACGCGCTTCACCAGGTGCTCGGTCGCGACGCTGGAGACCCCGGCGAGGACCGGCACGGCCGCGAGGAAGACGGGCAGCAGCCCGTCGGATATCCCGTACCGGTCCTGAATGGCCGGGATCCGCGTCACCAGCAGGGCGAAGGCGACGCCCTGCACGAAGAAGCTGAACCCGAGCGCCCCACGCCCACGGCGAAGCCGTACGTCAACCGTCATGGCGGCACAGCGTAGGCCCCGCGGCTACCGGTGGGTAGAGAGATCACACACCCAATCAACCGCCCAGTCCGAGCAGGGCGGACAGCTCCTTCATCTCCCCGAAGCAGGCGGTGGCCCCGGCGAGCCGGTCGGCGGGCAGCATCGAGGTGAAGCCGAGGACGTCCATCCCGGCGGCCCGTGCGGCCTCCACCCCGAGCGGGCTGTCCTCGACCACCACGCACCGCGAGGGGTGGACGCCCATCATGTCGGCGGCGTGCAGGAACAGGTCCGGCGCCGGCTTGCCCTTCCCGACCTCCTCCGCGCTGAAGATCCACTCCTCCTCGAACCACTCGTCCAACCCGGACGCCCGGTGCCCGACCCGGATCCGCTCGTGGCTGGAGGACGAGGCCACGCAGTAGGGCATGCCCGTCGCGGACAGCTCCCCGAGGACGTCGGCGACTCCGGGGACGGGCCGCAGTTCGCGCTCGAAGGCGGCGAAGACGCGCTCGTTGAGGACCCGCTCGAAGTCCGCCGGCAGCCGCTGCCCGGTCCGCTCCTGGACGAGGTCGTGCACCCGGTGCACGGCGGACCCCATGTAGTCCCGCAGGGAGTCCTCGTACGTGGTGGGGTGCCCGAGTTCCGTCAGGTACTCGGAGAGGATCGTGTTGGCGAGCGGCTCGCTGTCCACGAGGACGCCGTCGTTGTCGAAGATGACCAGCTCATAGCCCATCGGCCCACCATACGAGCAGTCAGCTCAGGTTGACGGCAACCGCGTGCCGGTAAACGGCTGAACGCGCCCGAACGGTCCCCGCGGGCCCGTACGGCCCGTAAACGCAGAAAAGCCCCGCACCAGAAGGTGCGGGGCTTTCCCACAATGATTGTTCGGCGGCGTCCTACTCTCCCACAGGGTCCCCCC
>NZ_JBWKEZ010000060.1:0-47775 GCF_056434525.1 Streptomyces sp. NPDC044002 | reverse complement strand
AAACCCCGCACTGGCCCCGCAGGGGGATCGTCAGCTTAGGCGAGGGAACCCCCAAACAGGACAGGAACCACCCCAGTTGGCACCCCGGGGGCGTCCCCGCCCCCCCCGCCCCCCCCCCCGCCCCCTTCCTACGACACCTCTCGTACGATGGGAGTCCGAGGGGGAATCCCCAGCCCGGCCGAACGAGTGGAGCAGGACATGACGGAACGCGACACGGCCCGCGCCCTCGCCCACCCCGAGTCGTGCGAGATCCGGCTGGAGGGCGTCCTGCACGCCCTCTCGGACCCGATGCGGCTGTCCATCGTCCGCGAACTCGCCTCCACGGACGCCGAACTGGCCTGCTCCGACTTCGTCCTGCCGGTCACCAAGTCCACGACCACCCACCACTTCCGGGTGCTGCGCGAGAGCGGCGTCGTACGCCAGACCTACCGCGGCACGGCCAAGATGAACGGCCTGCGCCGCGAGGACCTCCAGACCCGCTTCCCGGGCCTCCTGGACAGCATCCTGACGGCCGCCACCGCCGAGGAGGACCGGGCAGAGGACGATTCCACCGGGGACGCTTCCTAGGCGCCGCCCGGCCCCGCCGCCGCGCGGAGGCCCGCCCAGTCGGGGATCTTCACCGAGCGGCGGCCCAGGGAGTGCCCCAGGGCCTCCTCGGCCGCCTCGATGGACAGCCAGCCCGGCCACTCCACCGGACGCAGGCCCGCCGCCCGCAGGGCCTCCAGCGGGTCCCCGGGGAGGTCGCGCCGGGCCAGTGCGCCCGCGTCCTGGAGCAGCGAGGACACCGTCTCCTTCGCGCACGGCCGGTTGGTGCCGATCACCCCGGTCGGGCCGCGCTTGATCCAGCCCGCCACGTACTCGCCCACCGAGGCCCGGCCGTCGCGCACCACCCGGCCCGCCGCGTGCGGCACGGTTCCGGTGGCCGCGTCGAAGGGCAGGCCGGGCAGCGGCACGCCCAGGTAGCCCACCGAGCGCAGCACCAGCTCGGCCTCGACGTCCTCGTACGTGCCCGTCCCGGTCACCCCGCCCCGGCCGTCCGGGGCCGTCCGCTCGAAGCGGAGCCCGCGGACCCGGCCGTCGGGCCCGCCCAGCACCTCCACCGGCCGCAGGTAGAAGCGCAGCCGGATGTCCCGGGCCGCCTCCGCGCCGCCGCCGTCCGGGCCGGCCTCGGACCAGCCCCGCAGCACGTCGAGGTTGCGCCGGACCGCCGCGGGCAGCGCCGCCGCCGCGCCCTGGCCGTCGTACGCAGGGTCGAGGGCCAGCTCGGCGGGCTCCACCCGGGTGCCGACCCCGGGCAGCGTGCCCAGTTCGCGGAGCTCCTTGGTGGTGAACTTGGCCTGGGAGGGGCCGCGCCGGGCCACCATCGACACCGTCCGCACCCCGCTGTCCGCCAGCACGCCCAGCGCGGGCTGGGGCATGTCGGTCGGCTCCAGCTCGGGCACGCCCCGGGCGAGGATCCGCGTCACGTCCACCGCCACGTTGCCGGCGCCGACCACCACCGCCGAGCGGACCCCGCCCAGGTCGAAGGGGCCGGCGTCCGGGTGGCCGCTGTACCAGGACACGAAGGCCGTCGCGGAGTGCACCCCGGCCAGGTCCTCGCCGGGGATGCCGAGCGTCCGGTCGCGGGCGGCGCCCACGCAGTACACCACCGCGTGGTACAGCTCCAGCAGCCGCGCGGTCGTCAGGCCCTCGCCGCCGACCTCCACGTCGCCGAGGAAGCGGATCCGCTCGTCCTCCAGGACCGACCGCAGATTTCCGGTCAGCGATTTGATCTTCTCGTGGTCGGGGGCCACCCCGTACCGGACGAGGCCGTAGGGGGCCGGCAGCCGGTCCAGCACGTCGACCCGGACGCCCGGCACCTCCCGCTGCTGGACCAGCGTCTGGGCGGCGTAGACCCCGCTGGGGCCCGAACCGACGACGGCGACACGAAGCACGGCGGTACTCCTCCCGCAGGTGCTCCCAGGATGCCACCGGCCCCCGGACCCGTCAGCCCATCGCGCGCATCCGTTCGATCTCGGCGCTCTGGGTGGCCACGACCTCGTTCGCCATCTCCTCCACGGCGACGTTGTTGCCCTGGGCGAGGGCCTCGCCGGCCATCTTCAGCGCCCCCTGGTGGTGGGCGGTCATCAGCCGCAGGAACAGCCGGTCGAAGTCGGCGCCCTTGGCCGCGGTCAGCTCCGCCAGCTGCTGTTCGGTCGCCATGCCGGGCATCGCGGCGTGGTCGTGGCCGCCGGAGTCACCGCCCGGCGCCGGGTAGCGGGAGAGCCACTTCTCCATGGCGCCGATCTCGGGCCCCTGCGCGGCCGAGATCCGTTCCGCGAGCCGTTTCACCCCGTCCGCCGAGGCCCGGCCGGGGGCGAGGGCGCTCATCGCGAGGGCCTGCCGGTGGTGCTCGACCATGTGCCGCACGTACGCGTGGTCGGCCGCGTTGGGGCTGTCGTCGGGGCGTTCCTTCGCGGCCTGTTCGGGGGTGAGGGTGCGGGCCGGGCCGCCCGGTTTCCCGGGGGCGACGACCACCGGTGAGCCGTCGCCCGCCGCCCGGGAGCCCGCGTCGCCGCCCTGGCATCCGGTGGCGGTGAGGAGGAGGCCGGCGGTCAGCGCCGCCCCCAGGAATCGGCCGAGTAATGCGTTTGCCATGTCCATGAAAAGCACGATACTGCCGGGGTCCAGGTTCCGTTCCCAGGAGGAACGAAACGTACGGGCCCCCACGGGAGGCACAGTGACCTCGCACCGCAGTGTCAGAGCGCGCCACCGGAGTCTGGGGGCGGCCCTGGCCGCCGCCGGACTCCTCACCACGCTCCTGGCCACCGCCGGACCGGCGGCAGCCACCCCCGACCCGGGCGACTTGACCCCGGGCCCCGGATCCCGGCAGAACTCCGCCCCCGCACAGGACCGCGAACTCGCCCCCGGGGAGATCCCCGGCAAGGACGAGATCGTGCACAGCGCCAACATCAAACCCCTGGCCAACATCCCCAGCGCCAACCCGGCCGGGATCAACTCGGACCTGGCGTTCCAGGGCGACTACGCCTACGCCGGCAGCTACGACGGCTTCACCATCTACGACATCGCCAACCCCAAGTCGCCCAAGGTCGTCACCCAGGTCCTGTGCCCGGGCGGCCAGAACGACATCTCGGTCTCCGGCGACCTGCTCTTCCTCTCCACCGACTCCTCCCGCAGCGACGACTCCTGCAACAGCGTCTCGCAGCCCGCGACGGAGAAGTCCTCGTGGGAGGGCATCAAGATCTTCGACATCAAGGACAAGAAGAACCCCAAGTACATCAAGTCCGTCGAGACCGCCTGCGGATCCCACACCCACACCCTGGTGCCCGGCGGCCGCGACATCTACCTCTACGTCTCCTCGTACTCGCCCAACGAGGCCTTCCCGGACTGCAAGCCGCCGCACGACGGCATCTCCGTGGTCAAGGTCCCCAAGAAGGCCCCGACCCAGGCGTCCGTCGTCGGCTTCCCGGTGCTCTTCCCGGACGGCGGCAACCCGGGCGCGCCGACCAACCCGGGCGTCTCCAAGACCACCGGCTGCCACGACATCACCGTGCTGCCGTCCAAGAACCTGGCCGCCGGTGCCTGCATGGGCGACGGCATCCTCTTCGACATCAGCAAGCCGGAGCAGCCGAGGGTCATCGACCGCGTCCAGGACAACGTCAACTTCGCGTTCTGGCACTCGGCGACCTTCAACGAGCGCGCCAACAAGGTGGTGTTCACCGACGAACTCGGCGGCGGTGGCGGCGCCACCTGCAACGAGGCCACCGGACCCAACCGGGGCGCCGACGGGATCTACGACATCACCGGCCGGGGCGACCAGCGCAAACTGGTCTTCAAGGGCTACTTCAAGATCCCGCGCCACCAGGCCGACACCGAGAACTGCGTGGCCCACAACGGCTCGCTGATCCCGGTCGGCGGCGGCCGCGACATCATGGTCCAGGCCTGGTACCAGGGCGGCGTCTCGGTCTGGGACTTCACCGACTCCGCGGCCCCCAAGGAGATCGGCTACTTCGAGCGCGGCCCGCTGAGCACCGACCAGCTGGGCCTCGGCGGCTCGTGGTCGGCGTACTACTACAACGGGCACATCTACTCGAACGACATCGTCAAGGGCCTCGACGTGCTGAGGCTCGACGACTGGCGCACCGAGGGCGCCAAGTGGGTGCGGCTGGACCGGCTCAACGTGCAGAGCCAGCCCGAGTACCACTGACGGCCGTCACCCCGCACAAGGAGGAAACGTTCCGCCGGGCGGCCCCCCGTCCGGCGGAACACCCAGCTCCCAGTCCAGCCCGTACCGCTGGAACAGCTCCGCCCGCAGTCGGGACGCGGGCATCGGCGCCCCCGGCAGCAGCACCGCGACCACCGCCCCCATCAGCAGCGCCCGCAGCAGCGGGTAGTCGGTGTCCACGTCCGCCGAGCCGTACGCGGCGACGGCCCCCCGCAGCAGCTCCGCCAGGCGCTGCTGCTCCGGACACCGGATGAACCCCTCCGCCTGGAGGATGCCCGCCATGTGCGTGCGCATCAGCCGGGGCTGGTCCCGGGCCAGCCCGAGGATCGCGTCGATCGCCCGGGCCAGCAGCTCCCGCCCGTCGTCGGTGCGGGGCCCGCGCTCCAGGGCCGCCTCCAGCGTCAGGTGCATCAGCCGGTGCACGGCGGACTGGAGCAGCTGCCGCTTGCCGGGGAAGTAGTACGAGACCAGGCCGCGCGCCGCGCCCGCCCGGTCGGCGATGTCGCCGAGCTTCGTCGCCTCGTACCCGCGCTCGGCCACCAGTTCGACCGTAGCCTGCAGCAGCCGCTCCCGGGAACGTCTGCGCAATTCTTCATTGACCGACGGGCTGCGCGGGACCATGCTTACTCCTGCGTTGACTGGCTCCGAGCCAATATACTCAGCGCGCGGGACCGTCTGCTCGGGGCGACGCGGGGGATCGCCCCGGGCAGGCGTGCCGGAACGCCGCGAGCGACACCACGGCCACGCCCAGCAGCCAGCCCGCGAGCACGTCCGTGAACCAGTGGACGCCCAGGTAGAGCCGGGTGAAGCCGACCCCGAGCACCGAAACGGCCGCCACCGCCCAGGCCGCGGCCACCGCGCCCGCCGACGCCTTCGCGGGCAGCAGCCACAGCAGCAGCCCGCACACCACCGTGGCCGTCATCGCGTGGCCCGAGGGGTACGCCGCGAAGTGGGCCGTCGCGACCGGATCCGGCCACTCCGGGCGGGCCCGGCCGGTCAGCGCCTTCAGCCCCTGCTGCACCGCCGCGGACGCCAGCACCGCCGCCCCCACCCGCACCGCCCGCGAGCGGTCCCCGCGCCGCCAGAGCCACAGGCAGGCGAGGGCGGCCAGGGCGCGCATCGTCCACGGGTCCCAGACCCAGTCGGAGAGGACCCGCATGGTGTGGGTGACCCCGCCATGGGTGACGGCGTACGCGTGCAGGTCCCGCGCGAGCCGGTCGTCGTACGAGATCAAGGGCTGCCGGCCCGCCACCACCAGCCCGGTCAGCACGGCCGCGAGCAGCGCGCAGCCCGCCCCAACCCTCGAAAGCCACGTGTTCCGCATGCCCTTGATCCTGTCAGCACGCGGGCCGCGCGTTTCAGGCCAGTGCGCTCAGACCCGGTACGAAGGCCACCAGCAGCGGAACGGCCGGAACCAGCGCGGCCAGCGCCGCCAGCCTCAGCCGGCGCGCCGGCGACAGGCGCGGCGGGGCCGACAGCAGCCGCCGCACCCGCTGCGGGACGTGCGCCTCCTCGGGCCCGCACGGGCCGAACACGCCCCGGTCCTCGTTCAGTCCGACCAGGGCCAGGGCGACGGTCAGCCGCCCATAGCGCCGCGAGGCCACGTCGTCGGCCGCCAGCTCCACCAGCCGGTGCATCTCCGCCTCGAACGCCGCGAACACCGGCACCTGCCCGAACCCCTGGGCCAGCGCCCGCGAGCAGTGCAGCAGCCAGTCGTGCCGGGCCGCCACGTGCCCCTGCTCGTGCGCGAGCACCGCATCGAGCTGGCTGCCCTTGAGCCGGCCGAGCGCCGCCGTGGTCACCACCAGCCGCGGCGCCGTCCCGGGCTGCCACCAGGCCTCCGGACGCGGACCCTCCAGCACCACCAGACGCGCCGCGGCCGGGTCCTCGCCGGGCAGCAGCGGTGCCCGGACCAGGAGTTCGGCCCCCCGGGCGCGTCGCCGGGCCCGCGCCCGCAGCACCTCCCGCGCCAGCATCGCCCCGGTCCACAGCCCCCCGAAGGCCAGCGCCAGCGCCGTACCGGCGGCCCAGGCGCCGCCCTCCGCGCCCAGTGCGTAGGCGTCGACCACCCCGTGCGGGGCCGCGGCGAACAGCCGGCCCCGTACCGCCTGCCAGGCCGCGGCCGCGCTCAGCAGCATCGACAGCGCCAGGCACAGCAGGGTCGCGGCCACCACGCACTGCCACACCCACAGCGCGACCACCGGTTCGCGTTCGGGCCACTGGGCCCGGGCCAGCAGGCGGGGCGCGAGCACCGCGGTCAGTGCGCCGAGCAGCAGGAGAGCGGCGGGGACCATCATGTCCGCCAGCCTATGAGCGCGGCCCCGCCCACCGGTACGGGCTCGGGGCATTGGTGACGCAGGACACGTCACCCCCGTGCCCCGACACCCGCACCAGGGGCCTCACATGGCCAGCAGCATCGCCAACATCCCCGTCCCCATGGCCAGTCGGCAGGCCCGGATCAGCTCCCCGGCCCCGCCCGGCACCCCTGCGGGGACCGAGGCCACCGGCTGCGGCGCACCGCCCGCCGTCACCAGCCGGGCCCCGCCCAGCAGCACGTACCCGGCGTAGTAGAGGAGCAGCGCCCCCGTCACCGCGGGCAGCCCCGCCCGGCCGTGCCCGTGCCCGGCAGTCATCGCCAGGGCCATGTACGCCATCGCCAGCGAGCCGATCAGGTGGTGCGCGTGGTGCACCCCGCTGCGCACCAGCCACAGCGCGTGCAGCGCCGCCCCGCAGAAGACGGCCAGCAGCACCGGCGGGCCCCACGGGCCGACGTCCGCCGGCAGGGCCATCGCCGCCATCCCGAAGCCCATCACCGCCTCGCCGGCGGCCGCCCCGCGCGTGCTCCGGTCCGCTCTGCGCGCCCGCAGCAGGCAGTACCCGCCGCTCGCCGCGCACAGCGCCACGAGCATCCAGGCCAGGGTGAGGGGCATCGCGGATCCGTGCACGGCGCAGCCTCCCGGTTCGTCGGCGTCAGCAGAAGGGATTCCCTGCTCACGCCGCCCTCACGCCGACCCGGGTTAGGCTCTGCTTGCCGTACCGGGCATGTCATATGCCGCCGCGATTGAACGGAGCCCCCGATGCCGACCGCCCAGCCCGCCGCCGCCCTGAGCTTCCGCAGCGCCGTGGAGGCGGACGTACCGGACCTGGTGGCCCTCGTCGAGTCGGCCTACCGCGGCGACGCCAGCCGGGCCGGCTGGACCACGGAGGCCGACTTCCTGGACGGGCAGCGCACCGACCCGGAGGGCGTGGGCGCGATCATCGCCGACCCGGACGGCATCCTGCTGGTGGTGGAGCGCGCGGGTGAGCTCGTCGCCTGCTGCCAGCTCGAACACCGCGGGGACCACGCCTACTTCGGCATGTTCGCCGTGCGCCCCGGGCTCCAGGGCGCCGGCCTCGGCAAGGAGGTCCTGGCGGAGGCCGAGCGCCGGGCCCGCGAGACCTGGGGCGCCAAGCAGATGCGGATGACCGTGGTGAACGTCCGGGAGGAGCTCATCGCCTACTACGTGCGCCGCGGCTACGAGCGCACGGGCGAGCTGAGCCCCTTCCCCTACGGCGACGAGCGCTTCGGCGTGCCGCTCCGCGACGACCTGGCCTTCGAGCTGCTCGTCAAGGCGCTGTAGTACGCCTATGCGGTGAAGCGGCCGGTGCTGCGGATCTCCGGGAAGTCGGTGGCCGCGCCGTCCAATTGCAGGGCCCGCGCCAGCCGCAGCCGGTCCAGGGTGTTGACCGTCCGGCCCGTCACCCGCAGCCCCGCCGCGTGGGCGGCCTCCACCGTCTCCAGGGTGAGGCGGCGGATGTCCAGGGCCACGGTGCGGGCGCCCGCCGCCAGCGCCAGGTCCACGAGGTCCTCGGCGGCCGCGCCGGGCCGCTCCGGGTGCAGGGCCGTCCGGACGCCGGGGGCGTGCCGGGCGACCGCCGCGAGCACCTCGCCGTCACCGGAGGCCACCTCCACCCGGGCGGCCAGGTCGCGGCGCACGATCAGCTCCGCGAGCGCGGTGGCCGCGGCCCGGTCCTGCACCGACACCTGGAGCGGGACCCGGACGGCGTCCAGGACCTCCTCCAGGACCGGGACCCGCTCGCCCTGGCCGGCGTCCAGTCCGCGCAGCTCGGCGAGGGTCAGGTCGGCGACGGCGCCGGTGCCGTCGGTGGTGCGGTCGACCTCGGCGTCGTGCAGTACGACCAGGGCGCCGTCCTTGCTGAGGCGCACGTCCAGCGCGATGACGTCCATCCCGCAGCGTTCCGCGCGGACGAACGAGCGCAGGGTGTTCTCCGGCTCGACACCCATGACCCCGCGGTGACCGATGGTGAGGAAAGTCAAGGTTCTCTCGCTTCCGTCGAGGGCGGCTCCCCGCGCGGTCGCGGTGTCCCGACCGGCCGCGCGCGGTGAGGACGCATGCTAGTGCGCCCCGCCCGCGATGGGACCGGTCGTGCAAGGGCCCGCGGAAGCCCTCCGGCCGCTTCCCGCCAGGGGTGCGCGGCGCCCGGCGGGCCCGGGGTGCCGTATCGCGTCACCCCTGCGTGGGCGCGTCCCCGCAGGCTTGACGCAGCGCCGTTCCGGGCGGGCGGCTCTCCGGCTCAGGCGGTGGTTCCGGCGGTCGGCTCTCCGGCTCCGGAGGCGTCCCGGGCGGGCGGCTTCCCGGCTCCGGAGGCGTCCCGCGTGGCCCGCTCCCCGGCTCCGGGGGCCGCGCCGGCGGCCCGTGCCGCGGCCTCGCGGAGGTCGTCGAGGAGGGCCCCGGCCAGGTCCAGCTCGGCCAGGTGCTGCCGTTCGCTCCAGCGCAGCGCGAGCACCGGGAAGGCCCACTCCGGTACGTCCGCCGCGTGCTCCATGGCCTCCCGTACGGCGGCCAGCTCGCCCCGGGTCCGCTCCACGTGCTCCTCGACCATCGCGCGCAGCCGTTCCGGCTCGGCCAGGTGCCCCAGCCAGATCCGCAGCAGCAGCCCGTGCTTGAGCACCGGAGGCCCGGCGTCCGCGGTGTCGGAGGCCCAGCCGGCCAGGGCCTCGCGGCCCGCCTCCGTGATGGCGTAGCGGCGCTTGGCGCGGACCTCCTCGGGCCCCGAGCGCGCGGAGGCCGCGTAGCCCAGTTCCTCCAGGCGGCGCAGTTCGGCGTAGATCTGGCTGATCGCGGGCGACCAGTAGAAGAAGCGCAGGGAGGAGTCCGCCCACTTCTTCAGCTCGTAGCCGGTGCGCTCACCGGGGAACGACAGCAGGCCGAGCACGGCCCACGCGGTCGGCGGGAGCTCTTGCTTCTTCGAGGTCTGACTACTAGTCATATTTCTAATCGAAGTAAGACCGGGCACGGGACGCATCCCTGGAGGCATCGTGAAATTCTCCGTGATCTTCGAGGCTCAGCTGGCCGATCCGACCGTGGAACGGGAACACCAGGTCATCCGGGACTGCGTCGAGCAGGCGGTCCTCGCCGAACGCATGGGATTCGACCGGATCTGGGCCGTCGAGCACCACTCCTTGAAGTGGTACGCACACATGAGTGCCCCGGAGGTCTTCCTGACCTGGATCGCGGCCCGGACGCACACGATACGCATCGGCCACGGCGTCGTGTGCATGCCCTTCAACTTCAACCACCCGGTACGCGTGGCGGAACGGGCGGCGATGCTCGACCTGCTCTCCGGCGGGCGGCTCGACCTGGGTGCCGGGCGCGGCGGCACCGAGCAGGAGACCTCACTGTGCGGGGTGGACCGGGAGCGCACCACCGCCGAGGTGGAGGAGGCGCTGCGGATCATCGGGAAGGCCTGGCAGGAGGAGGAGCTGGAGTACCACGGCGAGCTGCTGGACATCGGCCCGCACCCGATCCTGCCGCGCCCGGCCCAGCGGCCCCATCCGCCGCTGTTCTTGGCGTGCAGCCGGGGCGAGACCCTGGTGCAGGCCGCCGAACTGGGCGTCGGGGCCCTGGTGATGGGCTTCGCCGGGCCGGAGTCCATCGCGGGGATGCGGGCCGTGTACGACGCCGCGATCGCGGCCCGTGACGGCGGCCGGTTCGTCTCCACGGCCGTCAACGACCACTTCTCGGTGCTCTGCCCGACCATCGTGCTCGACGACCCCGAGGAGGCGCGCCGGATCGGCGTCCGGGGGCAGCGGTTCTTCGCGCAGTCCATCGGGCACTGGTACGGGGGCGCCGGCGTCCCGGACGAGGCGGTGGTGGCCGGCGCCGACGAGGCGGCGGACATGCGCCGGGCCGCAGAGCAGGTGGTGGCCCGGCTGCACGAGCTGGACATCCCGGTGCGGCCGGCCTCCACGGCCACCTTCAACGCCGACCACGCCTACGGCAGCGCGGACGAGGCCATCGCGTACGTGGAGCGGCTGCGGGCGGCCGGCGCGGACGAGGTGATGTGCCTGGTGCAGATGGGAACGGTGCCGCAGGAGGCCTGTCTGGAGACCCTGCGGCAGTGGGGGGAGAAGGTCATCCCGCACTTCCGGGGGGAGCGGGGCGGTGCGGACCCCGCCTGAGTGGGGGAGTCCCCCCTTTCTTTTCGCCGGGCCGCCGGTGGAGGCCGAACGGGTCAACTACTAGGCGGAGTGGTGGATTCCACCGTGAGTTACGGGAAGACTTCCGGTGGAGTGGGGGGTCCCACAGGATAATTTCCTTAGTTTCCTCTTGAGCGGGGGAGCCTCGCATGCATACGCTGTCTTAACGCGAGGTTCTCCTGTGGAGGAAGTGACATGACGGAAACTCTTGTGCCGGGCTCCGGCGGTGCCGTGATAACCGCTGGCGCGCGGGTGGTCGACCACCCCGCCTGGCCCGTGCTCAAGGCCGCCGTGGAGGAGATCCGCCCCTGGCAGGCCAAGGACGGATCGATCGACTTCGACGCCGAGGGCGCCCCCGCCCGCGCCGAGGTCGAAGCCGCCGTGGAGCGGGTCGCCGGCGCCGTCGAGGAGCTGTCCCCGCTGCTGCCGCACGCCACCGCGTACCACGCCGCGCTCGTCGCCGACCTGCGCAAGTGGGTCTCCGAGGGCTTCGGCGTGCCGGACTTCCTGGACTCCCTGCTGGCCTTCCACCCGGCCGCCCAGCGCGCCGACGGCCTCCAGCACCTCGTGGTCTTCCCGATGTACACGCAGAACGGCAACCCGGACCGCAACTTCGAGGCCGTCGTCCTGAAGATGGTGTGGCCCGAGTGGCTCTCCGAGCTGGAGCGCACCCGGTACGACAACCCGCTCTTCCTCGGCATCACCCTCGAGGACTTCACCCCGGGCTACGACACCCACTCCGCCGTGCTCTTCCCGGAGACCATCGCCGTGCGCGAGGCCCCCGAGCGCTTCACCTGGGGCGGCATCTTCTGCGACCGCGAGGCCGCCCGCTACCGCAAGGTCACCGGCGCCGCCGTGGACATCCTGGGCATCGAGCTGCCCGAGGACATCGCCCGCATGGTCGAGGACCAGGAGCGCTGCGAGAAGGCCTTCGTCCTGTGGGACATGGTCCACGACCGCACCCACAGCCACGGCGACCTGCCGTTCGACCCCTTCATGATCAAGCAGCGCCAGCCGTTTTGGATGTACGGCCTGGAGGAGCTGCGCTGCGACCTCACCGCCTTCAAGGAGGCCGTGAAGCTGGAGTCCGAGGGCAACGAGCACGGCCGTGACGTGCAGTACGCCGTCCTCTTCGACCGGATGTTCCGCTTCCCGGTCTCCGGCGACCGCAACCGCAACTACGACGGCCTCGGCGGCCAGCTGCTCTTCGCGTACCTCCACAAGCACGACGTCGTGCGCTGGACGGACAACAAGCTGAAGATCGACTGGATGCGCGCCCCGCAGGTCACCAACCAGCTGTGCGCCGACATCGAGGACCTCTACCGCGCGGGCATCGACCGCCCGAAGCTGGTCCACTGGTTCAAGGCCTACGAGCTGGTCTCCACCTACCTCGCCCCGCACCCGGGCTCCAAGTGGGCCAAGGGCCCCGACGCCCTGGACCTGACGCAGCCGCCGCGCAAGCTCGTGGACGACGTGCTTCCCGACGAGTTTCCCCTCAGCATGTTCTACGAGGCCCTCGCCAAGAAGCTCAAGGGTGTGATCGCCTCCACCAAGGGCATCACCCCGGCGAACGCGGACGACGCCGAGCGGGCCGCCGCGTGAGCGACCGCGTCGACGCACAGGAGGCTGTACGGATGAACGGCAATGGGACGCTCCACGGAGCCGTCGTGGCGGTGGCCGGGGCCGGCGGCCCCGCCGGCCGGGCCGCGCTGATGCGCCTCGCCGAGGCGGGGGCCACGGTCGTGGCCTCCGACGCCGACCCGGCGCGCCTGGCGGAGGCCGTGGACGCCGCCCGCTACGCCCATGGAGGCGCCACCGTCACCGGTGACACCGTCGACCTGCTCGACCTGGAGGCCACCAAGGCCTGGGCCGAGCGCACCGAGAAGGAGTTCGGCCGGGTCGACGGCCTCGTCCACCTGGTCGGCGGCTGGCGCGGCAGCAAGACCTTCACCGACGTGGACCTCGCGGACTGGGACTTCCTGGAGAAGCTCCTGATCCGCACCGTCCAGCACACCTCGCTGGCCTTCCACGACGGGCTGCTGCGCAGCGACCGCGGACGCTACGTGCTGATCAGCCAGTCCGGCGCCCACAAGCCGGTCGCCAACAACGCCGCGTACAACGCCGGCAAGGCGGCCGCCGAGGCCTGGACCCTGGCCATGGCGGACTCCTTCCGCAAGGCCGGGGGAGAGGACGGGCCGCAGGCCGCAGCTGCGATCCTGGTGATCAAGGCACTGGTGCACGACGCGATGCGCGCCGAGCGTCCCAATGCGAAGTTCGCGGGCTTCACCGACGTCAAGGAGCTGGCCGAGGCCATCGCCGGCGTCTGGGAGCGGCCCGCCTCCGAAGTGAACGGACAGCGTCTGTGGCTCACTCCGCAACCGTGAAGACCGATGCCCGCCGCCACCACGATCCGGCGGTCCGCGGTTTCGCGAGCGACAACTACGCGGGGGTGCATCCGGAGATCCTGGAGGCCATCGCGCTCGCCAACGGCGGCCACCAGGTCGCCTACGGCGAGGACGAGTACACCGAACACCTGCAGAAGGTCATCCGCAGCCACTTCGGCCCGTACGCCGAGGCCTTCCCGGTCTTCAACGGCACCGGCGCGAACGTCACCGCCCTCCAGGCGATGACCGACCGCTGGGGCGCCGTGATCTGCGCCAAGACCGCCCACATCAACGTGGACGAGGGCGGCGCCCCGGAGCGGATGGCCGGCCTCAAGCTGCTCGCCGTGCCCACCCCGGACGGCAAGCTCACCCCCGAGCTGATCGACCAGGAGGCCTGGGGCTTCGAGGACGAGCACCGGGCGATGCCCCAGGTCGTCTCGATCACCCAGAACACCGAGCTCGGTACGGTCTACACCCCGGACGAGATCAGGGCGATCTGTGAGCACGCCCACGGCCTCGGCATGAAGGTGCACCTCGACGGTGCCCGGATAGCCAACGCCGCGGCCTCGCTCGACGTGCCGATGCGCACCTTCACCAACACGGTGGGCGTCGACGTGCTGTCGTACGGCGGCACCAAGAACGGCATGATGTTCGGCGAGGCCGTGGTCGTGGTGAACCCGGACGCCGTCCGGATGATGAAGCACGTCCGCAAGATGTCGATGCAGCTCGCCTCCAAGATGCGCTTCGTGTCGGTGCAGCTGGAGGCCCTGCTCGCGAAGGACCTGTGGCTGCGCAACGCCCGCCAGGCCAACGCGATGGCGCAGCGGCTCGCGGCCGGTGTGCGCGAGACCGACGGGGTGGAGATCCTCTACCCGGTGCAGGCCAACGCCGTCTTCGCGAAGCTGCCGCACGAGGTGTCGCGCCGGCTCCAGCAGCGGTACCGCTTCTACTTCTGGGACGAGGCCGCCGGCCACGTCCGCTGGATGTGCGGCTACGACACCCAGGAGGAGGACGTGGACGGCTTCCTCCAGGCGCTCAAGGAGGAGCTGGCCCGCTAGCCACTCTCTCCCGCAGAACTGAATAAATATGCCTCCGACCGTAAATCTATTGATCTACGGTCGGAGGCATGCCTATGCTCCCGCCCATGCAGCTCATCCAGCAGAACCCTGACATCCATGCTTACCTGGCCTCCGACGAGGCCATTGACCACTGGCACCCCCTGGTGCAGGAGACCGCCGACGCGCTCTGGTCTGCCACCGAGGATGCATACTCATACGCCAAGGCGGCTTTCGAATTCGTCCGGGACACCATCCCGCACTCGGCCGATTCCGGCGACATGCGCGTCTCCTGGCGAGCCTCCGACGTGCTCGCCACCCGCAACGGCATCTGCTACGCCAAGTCCCACGCCCTCGCCGCCCTGCTGCGCGCCCAGGGCATCCCGGCGGCCCTCTGCTACCAGCGCCTGACGGAGGACGACGGCACCGCTCCGGCCGTCCACGGGCTCGTCGCCGTCCGGCTGCCCGGCGCCGGGGCCTGGTCCCGGATCGACCCGCGCGGCAACAAGCCCGGCATCGACGCCCGGTTCAGCCTCGACCGGGAGCAGCTCGCCTTCCCGGTCCGCCCCGAGCTCGGCGAGACCGACTACCCCGAGCTCCACGCCGCCCCGCACCCCGCCGCGCTCAAGGCGCTCCAGGAGTCCGCGGACCGGCCGGAGCTGTGGCGGAACCTTCCGACGGCTCTGTGACCCCCTCGGCGGGTACGGGCTTCCGCCCCGCCACCAGCGCGTGCAGCGCGGCAGCCGCGAGCTGCAGCACGGCGATCCCGAGCAGCAGCGTCCACGGCGGCGCTCCGGCGGCCAGCCCCACCAGGGCGGCGCCGGTCGAAGCCGCCGTGATCTTCAGCCCCGCCCCCAGCGTGAACACCTGCGGCCGCACCGCCGCCGGGGCGTTCTCCGAGCGGATCCGCAGCGTGGCCGTCAGCAGCGGCCCGTCGCAGTAGCCGGCCACCGCGAACGCCGCCGCCGTCAGGGCCACCGACGGCGTGAACGCCGCCGCCGCGAGGGCCGCCCCGGTCCCCGTCATGCCCCAGCGGGCCAGCCGGCCCGGCGCCACGCCCGTCATCCGGCCCAGCGTCAGGGCCCCGGCCAGCGCACCCGCCGCGAAGGCCGTCATCAGCACCCCGCCCGCGCCCGGACTGCCGAGCCCGGTCGCCAGCAGCACCGAGGTGGTGGTCAGCGACCCGATGCCGACGAAGGCCAGGGTGGTCGCCGAGGTGATGGCCCTCAGCTCCCGGACCCGCCACAGGGCGGCCAGCCCCGCCCCCAGCCCGGCGCGGGGCCCGTCCGGTGAGGAGGAGCCCGCGCCCGTGCCCGCGTCCGCGTACGGCAGGGTCGCCGCCAGCAGCGCCGCCAGGGCCGCCGAAGCCGCCAGCACCGCCATCGCGGGCCCGGCCGAGAGCACCGCCCCGACCACGCTGACCGCCGCCGGGGCCGTCACCGCCGCCGCGTTGTAGGTGGAGGCGTCCCAGCCGTACGCGCGGTCCCGCGCGGGGCCCGCCGGCAGCAGCCCCGCGACCAGGCTGGAGAGCCCGCCGGTCACCACCGGCCCGCAGGTCCCGCCCAGCACCGCCACCGCGAGCACCGCGGGCACCGGGGCCCGGCCCAGCAGCAGCGACAGCGCCGCCACCGCTGCCGTGAACCCCGCCAGCGCGCCCGCGTAGAACAGCCGGGGCCGCCGGGCCCGGGCCGCGGCGGTACCCGCCAGCGGCGCGGCCAGCACGTGCGGCGCCAGCCAGGCGGTCAGCACGAACGCCCCGTGGGCCGCGCTGCCGGTGCGCTCCACGGCCAGCAGCACCACCGCCATGCCCATGCCCTCGGACGCGAAGCGCGCGGCCAGCGCCGCCGCCAGGTACCGCCCGAACCCGCCCATCTGCGAACCCCCTCCGCGTTCGGTAACGTGTTAAGCGAAAAAGACGTTACGTCAGGCGAGTGCAGGATGAAAGGATCCGTGCATGGCGGACCGGCGGGACCCGAGCGGTGGATTCGCGGCGGCCCGGAGGCTGATCGAGCTCGCGGAGGCGGTCCGCACGGACCCCGGGCTGCCGCGCGCCGCCCTGGCGGAACTGCTCGCGCGGCACGGGGAGCGCCCGGAGGAACTCGCCCCGGAGGTCTTCACGGAAGCGGAGGCGGACGAACTGCGCGCCGCGGTCCGGCGCATGGCCGAGGTCCTCGCCGAGACCGACGAGGACCGCGCGGCCGGAGCCCTCAACGCCCTGCTGGAGGAGTGCGCCACCCGGCCCCGGCTGACCCGGCACGACGGGCACCCCTGGCACCTGCACGTGGACCGGGGCGACGGGGCGGACTGGGGGGAGTGGTTCCTCGCCTCCGGCGCCCTCGTCCTGGCCCAGCTGCTCACCGAGTACGGGCGCCTCGCCTGGGGCGCCTGCGCCGCGGCCGGCTGCGGCCGGCTCTTCCTCGCCACCGGCCCCGGCAGTGCCCGCCGCTACTGCACCCCCGCGTGCGCCACCCGCGCCAGGGTCGCCGCCCACCGGCGCCGCAGGCGCGACGGCACGCTGCCGGATCCGGCGGACGCCCCGGCGGGCGGGGCGGTGGAAGGGACGGCCGGGCCGTAGGCCGGGGTCAGTTGGCCTCGCGCTCCTTGACCTGTGCGGCCGTCGGGGCGGTGCCGCCGAGGTGGGCCGGGAGCCACCAGGAGTCCGCGGAGCCCTGCGGCTTCGCCGGGTAGGCGCTCTGCGCCGCCTCCAGCAGCTCCTGCACGCGCTCGCGCAGGCGGCGGGTGATGGCGCCCGCGAACTGGTCCTTCGGCGCCTCGATCGGCTCGCCGACGCGCATCGTCACCGGGATGTGGCTGCGCTTCAGGTCCTTCGGGCGGCCCTTGGTCCACAGCCGCTGCGTGCCCCACAGGGCCACCGGGATCAGCGGGACGCCGGCCTCCTGGGCCATGCGCGCCGCACCCGACTTGAAGCTCTTGAGGGTGAAGGACTGGGAGATCGTCGCCTCCGGGAACACCCCGATGATCTCGCCGGAGCGCAGCGAGTCCAGCGCGTGCTGGTACGCGGTCTCGCCCTGCTGGCGGTCCACCGGGATGTGCTTCATCGCGCGCATCAGCGGGCCCGAGACCTTGTGCCGGAACACCGACTCCTTGGCCATGAAGCGGACCAGGCGCTTCTGCGGGCGCGCGGTCAGGCCGGCGAAGATGAAGTCGAGGTAGCCGATGTGGTTCGACACCAGGACCGCCCCGCCCTTGCGCGGGATGTTCTCGGTCCCCTTCATGTCGATCCGGATGTCCAGCGCACGGAAGAGGGTGTGCGCGGCACCGATCACCGGGGGGTATACGAGCTCAGCCATGATGGGGAGACCCCGCTTTCTGCCTGGGGAGGTGCTCCCGGCCGGAAGTTACGGCAGCGTAGGTACGCGGCCATGGGGATCGTGCCCCAAACGCGGCCCGCTGGCCAGCCCAGACGCCCGCGCCGGGCGAGATTCTCGTCACGCGGGGAATGCCGGGCGCCGGACGGGTGCTCGGACCAGGGTACGTACATGCGAACAGGGCGGACGGGAGCGGGTGTGCGCGGGCACGGAGAAGGAACGCCGGTGAAGGGCGGGCAGGGGCCCCTCGGCGCCGCCGAGCTGGGCCGGGAGCCGGGGGAGCGGGCCAGCCTGGTCCAGTTCTCCACCGCCTTCTGCCAGCCCTGCCGGGCCACCCGCAGGATCCTCGCCGAAGTCGCCGAAATGGTGGACGGCGTGGAGCACATCGAAATCGACGCCGAGCGCAACCTCGAACTCGTGCGCGCCCTCGGCATCGAGAAGACCCCCACCGTCCTCGTCCTGGACGCCGCCGGGCGCGTCGTCCGGCGCGCGGCCGGGCTGCCCCGCAAGGCGGACGTGATCGCCGCACTGGGGGCCGCGGTGTGACGGACGCGCCGGTGCGCGCGCCCGCACGCAGCGTGACGCGCCTGACATCTGCCCGCTGCGGCTTGACTGTGCGCGCGTGAGATCGCCAGGCTGGCGGCATGCGGTATGAACTCCTGCTTTACGGGCGGCTCCACGTGGACCTCGTCCGCCATGCGAGCGCGCGCTGTCGGGACTGCTGAAGGCCCCAGTCCAGGCCCCCGGCCCCCGGTCCCCCCAGCACGCCCGCGACCCCGCGGCAGAAGGAAGCATCCCCCATGACGGCCCCCACGGCCCCGCCCGTATCCCTCGGCTCCGCCGACGACCACCTGCCCGGCTCTCCCGAACTGCTCCGCTCCGTCTTCCGGCGGCACGCCGCGGGCGTCGCGGTGATCACCGCCGAGACCGGGGGCCGGCCCGCCGGCTTCACCGCGACCTCGCTCAACTCCGTCTCCGCGGACCCGCCGCTGCTCTCGTTCACCATCGGCACCGGCGCCTCCAGCTGGCCGGCGGTGCGCGACAGCGAGTACCTCGGCGTCCACATACTCGGCGAGCACCAGCGGGAGCTGGCCGGCCTCTTCGCGCGCAGCGGCGCCGACCGCTTCGGGGCACAGACCGACTGGGCCGCCGGCCCGCACGGCGTGCCGCTGCTCGGCGGGGTGCTGGCGTGGATGGTGTGCCGGGTGGTGGCGCGCGTGCCCGCCGGGGCCCATCGGGTGGTCATCGCCGAGGCCGTGGCGGGGGACCCCGCCGGGGAGGGCCGCCCCCTGCTGTACCACCAAGGGCGCTTCAACGCGTTGCGGGACTGAATCGTCCCTGCTGGGGCGGGTTCGGGCGGCGTTGGACAGATCACAGTTCAGCGGCCTTGCAACCGGGGAAGACCCACTGTGTACTGACGAGTAACATTCCCTTCGGAGCGCGGGCCGCCCCGACCGGGACCCGCCCTACAAGGCGCCTATGCTGCCTGCACAAGGCGGTTTCAGAAAAAGACGATGCGGTAGGAGAGCCGGCGTGAGCCTGAGGATCGTTGTCTGTGTGAAGTACGTGCCCGACGCCACCGGTGACCGGCACTTCGCCGATGACCTGACCGTCGACCGCGACGACGTGGACGGTCTGCTGTCGGAGCTCGACGAGTACGCCGTCGAGCAGGCGCTGCAGATCGCCGACGAGGCGGACGAGGCCGAGATCACCGTCCTGACGGTGGGCCCCGAGGACGCCAAGGACGCGCTGCGCAAGGCGCTGTCGATGGGCGCCGACAAGGCCATCCACGTCGAGGACGACGACCTGCACGGCACCGACGTCATCGGTACCTCGCTGGTCCTCGCGAAGGCGATCGAGAAGGCCGGCTACGACCTGGTCATCACGGGCATGGCGTCGACCGACGGCACCATGGGTGTCCTCCCGGCGATCCTGGCCGAGCGCCTGGGCGTCCCGCAGGTCACCCTGCTCTCCGAGGTCAAGGTCGAGGACGGCACCGTCACGGGCCGCCGCGACGGCGACTCCGCGAGCGAGCAGCTGGAGGCCTCCCTCCCGGCCGTCGTCTCGGTGACGGACCAGTCGGGCGAGGCCCGCTACCCGTCCTTCAAGGGCATCATGGCCGCCAAGAAGAAGCCGGTGGAGTCCTGGGACCTGTCGGACCTGGACCTGGAGGCCGAAGAGGTCGGCCTCGAGGGCGCCTACACCGCGGTCGACTCCGCGGCCCAGCGTCCGGCCCGCACCGCCGGCACGATCGTCAAGGACGAGGGCGAGGGCGGCAAGCAGCTGGCCGAGTTCCTGGCCGGCCAGAAGTTCATCTAAGAACTTCGGTCACCCCTCTCAAGCCCCCAGACACTTCGCAATAGCAGGAGAGCAGTCACATGGCTGAAGTTCTCGTCTACGTCGACCACGTGGACGGTGCCGTCCGCAAGCCCACCCTCGAGCTGCTGACGCTGGCCCGCCGCGTCGGCGAGCCCGTCGCCGTCGCCCTGGGCGCCGGTGCCGAGGCCACCGCCGCCGTGCTCGCCGAGCACGGTGCCGTCAAGGTCCTCACCGCCGACGCCCCCGAGTTCGCCGACTACCTCGTCGTACCGAAGGTGGACGCGCTGCAGGCCGCGTACGACGCCGTCTCCCCGGCCGCCGTGCTCGTCCCGTCCTCCGCCGAGGGCAAGGAGATCGCCGCGCGCCTCGCCGTGCGCATCGGCTCCGGCATCATCACCGACGCCGTCGACCTGGAGGCCGGTGACGAGGGTCCGGTCGCGACCCAGGCTGCCTTCGCCGCGTCGTTCACCACCAAGTCCCGCGTGTCCAAGGGCACCCCGGTCATCACCGTGAAGCCGAACTCGGCCCCGGTCGAGGCCGCCCCGGCCGCCGGCGCCGTCGAGGCGCTCGCCGTCACCTTCGGCGCCCTGGCCACCGGCACCAAGGTCGTCTCCCGCACCCCGCGCGAGTCGACCGGCCGTCCGGAGCTGACCGAGGCCGCGATCGTGGTCTCCGGCGGCCGCGGCGTCAACGGCGCCGAGAACTTCGCGATCATCGAGGCGCTCGCGGACTCCCTCGGTGCCGCCGTCGGCGCCTCGCGCGCCGCCGTCGACGCCGGCTGGTACCCGCACTCCAACCAGGTCGGCCAGACCGGCAAGTCGGTCTCCCCGCAGCTGTACATCGCCTCCGGCATCTCCGGCGCGATCCAGCACCGGGCCGGCATGCAGACCTCGAAGACCATCGTGGCCATCAACAAGGACGCCGAGGCCCCGATCTTCGACCTGGTCGACTACGGCGTGGTCGGAGACCTCTTCGAGGTCGTCCCGCAGCTGACGGGCGAGATCAAGGCGCGCAAGGGCTGACACCGGGGCTGACCCGGGCGCCCGGTCCCTGACCTGCGCATCTCTTGGCCTACGGGGCCGTGTGGTGATTGTCACCGCACGGCCCCGAGTCGTTTGTCCCAGGCGGTGGAGGGACCATTGACTGAGCGGAACCCCGTGGCTAAATTCTGCTATGCGGATCTAAGCTTCCGTGAAGCGGAAAAGAGGAGAGTGCACGATGGGTCAGCAGGAGAAGGTGGCGACGAGCCTCGCAGGCGCGGTCAGCGAGGGCATCAGCGCCTCCCTGGCGCCGGTGGACGCGGAACTCGCGCGCCACTACCCGGGCGACCCCGGCACCCGCCAGCCCATCCACACCGTCTACGTCCCCGGTGACGTCTTCGCCGCCGACACCATCCGCTCCTGGGGCGACCAGGCCCTCGCGGCCATGGACGAGCACGCCCCCGACGCCGCCACCTTCGCCAAGGTACTCGGCATCTCCGACGAGCTGGCCGTACCGGTCTACGACCGCGTCCGCGCCAAGCTCGCCACCGAGCCCATCGAGGACCTCCGCGTCGACTTCGAGGACGGCTTCGGCGTCCGCTCCGACGAGGAGGAGGACCAGGCCGCGGCCCGCGCCGCCCGCCTGATCTCCGAGGCCTACTCCAACGGCACCAACGCCCCCTACATGGGCATCCGCATGAAGTGCATGGAGTCCAACGTCCGCGACCGCGGCATCCGCACCACCGACGTCTTCCTCTCCGGCCTGCTTGCCCACGGCGGCCTCCCGGACAACCTGGTCCTGACCCTGCCCAAGGTCACCTACGCCGAGCAGGTCACCGCCTTCGTGCAGCTGCTGGAGGCCTTCGAGTCGGCCCGCGGCCTGCGCACCGGCCGGATCGGCTTCGAGATCCAGATCGAGACCAGCCAGTCCATCCTGGCCTCCGACGGCACCGCCACCGTGGCCCGGATGATCGAGGCCTCCAAGGGCCGCGCCACCGGCCTGCACTACGGCACCTTCGACTACAGCGCCTGCGTAGGCGTCTCCGCCGCCTACCAGGCCAGCGACCACCCCGCCGCCGACCACGCGAAGGCGATCATGCAGGTCGCCGCGGCCGGCACCGGCGTACGCGTCTCCGACGGCTCGACCAACGTGCTGCCCATCGGCACCACCGAGAAGGTCCACGAGGGCTGGAAGCTGCACTACGGCCTCACCCGCCGCGCCCTGGCCCGCGCCTACTACCAGGGCTGGGACATGCACCCGGCGCACCTGCCGACCCGCTACGCGGCCGTCTTCACCTTCTACCGCGAGGGCCTGGAGGCCGCCGCCGCCCGCCTGAAGGCCTACGTCGCCAAGATCGAGGGCGACGTCATGGACGAGCCCGCCACCGCCAAGGCCCTGGCCGGCTACCTGGTCCGCGGCCTCGACTGCGGCGCGGTCGGCACCGACGAGGTCACCGCCCTCACCGGCCTGACCCGTGCCGAACTCGACGCCTTCGCCATCCCGCGCCGCTCGGCCACCCTGACGGCCACCGCCTGATCCCCAGGCCCCCGCACGGCCCGGCCCGGACCCCTCCGGGCCGGGCCGTCGGCGTGCCGCGCGGACGGCCGCACCAGGTGGCGGCCCAGGGGCAGGACGGCGAGCACCGCCACGAAGCCGCACACCCCCGCCCATCCCGCGAGGCCGTGGATCCGCACCCCCAGCCAGGAACCGGCACTTCCGCCCAGGTACGCGCAGGTCATGTACGCGGTGTTGAGCCGGCCCCGGGCCTCGGGGCGCACGGCGAAGACCCGCGCCTGGTTGGCGACCGTGCCGCACTGCAGCGCCACGTCGAGCAGCAGCGTGCCCGCGGTCAGCGCGGCCAGCCCCCGCGCACCGCCCGCGAGGCCCCCGGCGAGGACGGCGGCCGACAGGAGCACCCCGAGCAGACAGGCGAGGTTCAGCCCGTCGGGCCCGCGCCGGTCCACCAGCCGCCCGGCGAGCGGGGTGCACAGCATGGTCACCGCGCCGACCAGGGCGAGCATCCCCACCGCCCGGGTGTCCATGCCGTAGGCCGGCCCGGTCAGCAGCAGCGCCAGGCAGGTCCAGACGGCGGAGAAGGCCCCGAAGACCGACGCCTGGTAGAGGCAGGAGCGGCGCAGTTCCCGCTCGGTGCGCAGCAGCCGCAGCGAGTCCGCCAGCAGCGTCCGGTACGGGCTGCGCGGGGGCGGGGGCGACGTAGGCAGCACCCGGGACAGGACGCCTGCGAGGAGCAGGACCACGGCCGCGGCCGCCAGGTACGGGGCCCGCCACCCCAGCCGTTCGCCGAGCGTCGAGCTGAACGTACGGGCGAGCAGCATGCCCCCGATGGAACCGCTCAGCAGGGTCCCCATCACCGCTCCCCGCCGGTCGGGGGCCACCAGCCCGGCGGCCATCGGGGCGATGACCTGCGCGGCCACCGTGGAGACCCCGACGCACACGCCGGCGGCGACGAGGAACGGCAGCGCGGGAGCGCAGCCCGCCGCGAGCAGGGCCGCGCCGGAGAGCGCGAGCAGGGTGACCAGGTACGGCCGGTGCGGCAGCCGGTCCCCGAGCGGGACCAGCAGGAACATCCCCGCCGTGTAGCCGACCTGGGTGGCCGTCACCACGAGCGAGGCGGTGTCGGGCGACACCCCCAGCCCCGCCGCGATCAGGGGGCCGATCGCCTGCGGGAAGTAGATGTTGCCGACGGCCACCGCGCAGGTCAACGCGAGGATCAGAACGGTGCCGCGCCCCAGCTCGGCCCGCCGGGCCGTCGTGTCTGTCATGCGTCGAGTCCACGGCACCCGCACCCGGCGGCCAATGGATGTAGCGTGGCGCTTAATGATCAGCTTCGGTCTCGGCGTGGAGGACCTCGCCGACACGCGGTTCGCCCTCTCCCCGCTGGGCGAGACGGTCTTCAGCCTGCGCGTCCTGCGCGAACCGGGGCTCTCGGCCCTCCACCTGCCGTGGCGCGGCTCCGTCCTGGCCCGCCTCGGGGCACTCGACACGCGGCTGCTGATGTCCCTGGTCGCGCCGCGGCTCACCCTGCCGGACTTCCTGACCCCCCGGCCGGCGGCCTTCGACCCGGGGTTCGAGGAGGAACTGGCCGCGGTCCGCGCCACCCCGCCCGGCCTGGTCCGGCGGGACCTGATCGCCGCGTACGCCCCGGACCCCCTTCCCGCGCCGCTCGCGGACGCTGCCGGCGCGGACGACGCGCGGGTGGCCGCCCTGCGCGACGCCGTCTGCGACCTGCTGAGGGACTACTGGGAGGTCGCCGTGCGGCCGATGTGGCCCTGGATGAGGCAGCTGCTGGAGGCGGACATGACCTACCGCGCACGGCAACTGGCCGTGGGCGGCGCCCGCCGGCTGTTCGCCGGCATGCACCCGAACCTGCGCTGGCACGACGGGGTGCTGTACGTCGACCGGATGCTCTCCGCCCACCACGTCGAGGCGCAAGGCCGGGGACTGCTCCTGGTCCCGTCGGTGTTCGCCCACAAGCCGGCGCCCCCGGTGAGCCCCGAGGAACCGCCCCTGCTGATCTATCCCAGCCGGGGGGTGGCGACGCTGTGGGACCCGGTGCCGACGGCCGACGCGTCCGCGCTGGACGCCCTCCTCGGCGCTCCCAGAGCGCGGCTGCTGCGCCTCCTGGACGAGCCGCTGCCCACGGTGGAGATCGCCCGCCGGTTCCGGATCACCCCCAGCGCCGTGTCCCAGCACCTGCGGGTGCTGTACGCCGCCGGGCTGTTGACGCGGGCCCGGGACGGGCGGCTGGTCCTGTACCGGCGCAGCCCCCTCGGCGACGGGCTGGCGGGCCCCGGCGGGCCCGCGTGACCGGTCCGGCTGTCAGTCCGCCGGGGGGAGTTCGCCCGAGCCGCGGGGGACGAGACGGGTGGGGAGTTCGATGCGGGTCGGGGGCAGGGGAGTGCCCGCCAGGCGCTGGAAGAGGCGGTCCGTGGCCACCCGGCCCAGCGCCGCCGGGTCCTGCGCGACCACCGTGACGCCCGGGCGCAGCAGGTCGGCGAGCTCGAAGTCGTCGAAGCCGACCAGGGCCACCGGCCGGGGGAGCGCCGCGAGGACCCGTACGACGGTGACGGTGACCCGGTTGTTGCCGGCGAAGACGGCGGTGACCGGTTCGGGGCCCGACAGCATCGCGCCGGCCGCCGCCGCCACCCGTTCCGGGGCGGTCGAGCCGAGGGAGATCCAGGACTCCGAGACCGGGAGGCCCGCGCGGGCCATGGCCTCGCGGTAGCCGCGCAGGCGTTCCGTCGCGGTGTGGATGCGGGGGTGGTCGCCGATGAACCCGATCCTGCGGTGCCCGGCCGCGATCAGGTGCGCCACCCCGTCCCGGGCGCCGCCGAAGCTGTCCGACAGGACCACGTCCGCCTCGATCCCGCCCGCCGGGCGGTCCACGAACACGGTGGCCACCCCCGCCCGGATCTCGGGTTCCAGGTAGCGGTGGTCGTCCCCGGCGGGGATCACGATCAGCCCGTCCACCCGGCGGGCGCACAGCGCGAGCGCCAACTCCCGCTCGCGGTCCGGGTCCTCGGCGCTGGAGCCGTTGATGAGCAGGGCGCCGTGGGTGCGCGCCACCTCCTCGACCGCCCGGTTGAGGGGGCCGTAGAAGGGGTCGGCGAGGTCCTCCAGCACCAGGCCGACGGTGGCGGTGCGGCCCTTGCGCAGGACGCGGGCGCTGTCGTTGCGCCGGAACCCGAGCTCCTCGATGGCCTCCTGCACCCGCCGCTCGGTGTCGGGAGTCACCCCCGGCTCGCCGTTGACGACCCGCGAGACCGTCTTCAGGCCGACGCCCGCCCGGGCCGCCACGTCCTTCATGGTCGGCCGGTTGCCGTAGCGGGGCTCGGACGGGTGGCGGGTCTGCGGCACGGCGGGGGAACCTCCGGAGGCGGTGGACGGCGGGCGGGGCGGGAGGGCTCCCGCCCCGGCGGTGATCTCGGCTCGCCCCCGAGCATAAGCACTCGACCGGCGGGCGGGTTTCCATGGCAGGGTGGGGCGGGCAAGCCACCGGGGGGCTTCGAGGCGAGCCACAGGGAGAGGGGTAGACGTGATTGTCTGGATCAACGGCACTTTCGGGGCGGGGAAGACCAGCACGGCCCGCGAACTGGCCGGACTCCTTCCGGACAGCAGCGTGTACGACCCGGAGCTCATCGGCGACGCGCTGCGCCGGCTGCTGCCGCCCAAACGCCTCGCCGAGGTCGAGGACTACCAGGACCTCCCGATCTGGCGGCGGCTGGTCGTGGACACGGCGGCGGCGATGCTGGCGGAGCTGGGCGGGGTCCTGGTCGTGCCGATGACGCTGCTGCGGCAGGAGTACCGCGACGAGATCTTCGGCGGGCTCGCGGCGCGCCGGATCCCGGTGCGGCACGTGGTGCTGGCTCCGGAGGAAACGATCCTGCGGGAACGTATCGCCACCCGTCAGGAGCCCGGCGCGCCCGAGGTGGTGGACGTACGGGTCCGCCAGTGGGCGTACGACCACATCCCGGCGTACCGGCAGGCCCTGGGCTGGCTCAGCGCCGACGCGCACCTCGTCGACAACGGGCACCTGACGGTACGGGAGACGGCGCAGCGCATCGCCGACGCCGTACGCACCGGCACGGCGCCGGTCTGCGACATCGTGCAGACCCCGGAGCCGACGCGGGAGACGGTGGCGGCGGGGGTCCTGCTCTTCGACGACCGGGACCGGGTCCTCCTGGTGGATCCGACGTACAAGCCGGGCTGGGAGTTCCCGGGCGGGGTGGTCGAGCCGGGCGAGGCCCCGGCACGGGCCGGCGTACGGGAGGTCGCCGAGGAGCTCGGCCTGACGCTGGAGCAGGTCCCCGGCCTGCTCGTGGTCGACTGGGAGCCGCCCCGGCCCCCGGCCTACGGGGGGCTGCGGCTGCTGTTCGACGGCGGCCGGCTGTCGGAGCCGGAGATCGCGCGGCTGCGGCTGCCGGGTCCGGAACTGCGGGCCTGGCGCTTCGTCACCGAGGCGGAGGCCGTGGGGCTCCTGCCGCCGCAGCGCTACGAACGGCTGCGCTGGGCCCTGCGCGCCCGCGAGCGCGGCAACCCGCTCTACCTGGAGGCGGGCCGGCCCACCCCCTGACGCGGTCCGGACCCCGGACCCCGGTCCCGCGCACCGGGGTCCGGCAGGGCTCAGGCCGCGGCCGCCGCCAGCGCGGCCTCGTGGAGCGCCTTCGCGGTGTCCTCGGTCCAGGGGTCGCCGTGGCCGAAGCAGGCCACGGACGGGGCGAGCGCGGCCAGCCGGCCGAAGGAGGCGATCGCCCCGGCGCGGTCGACGTTGAAGACGCCCAGCATCACCTGGCCGACCCCCGCCACGCAGTCCCCCGTGAACAGCACCCCGTGCGCGGGCAGGTGCACCCCGATGCTGCCCGGCGTGTGACCCGGGGCGTGGACGACCACCGCCCCGCCGCCGAAGTCCAGCACCTCGCCGTCCTCCAGCTCCCGGTCGACCCGGGTCGCCGGGGCCTCGGGGGTCGTCAGCCCGTGCGCGTACAGCGGGACTTCCCAGTCCAGCAGCACCGGCTCGGGAACCGGCTGCTCGCCGCGCACCACCGGGGCGTCCAGCCGGTGCGCCAGCACCCGGGCGCCCCAGCGGGCGGCGAGTTCACCGGCGGAGCCGACGTGGTCGCGGTGGCAGTGCGTCAGCACGATCCGCTCCAGCCGCCCGGGCTCCAGCCCGAGGGAACGTATCGCCTTCTCGATGTCGTCGGCGGCGCCGGCCCAGCCGGCGTCGATCAGGGTGAGGGCCCCGCCGTCCTGCCAGAGGTAGGCCTGGCCGATGGCGAAGCGCAGCATGTGGAGCCGGTCCGGGATGACTTCAACAAGATCCATGACGGCGACCGTAGGCGCCCGGTCCCGCCGCGGCCACCGGACTTCGCCGGGAGCGGAGTACGCCCAGGGCGCACTGCGCCCTGGGCGTACGGAAAGGGGACGCCGGCCGGCGTCAGGCGTTCTTGGAGGCCGCGTAGTTCACCAGGAACAGGGCCTCGGCGACCGACAGCCGCTCCAGCTCCTCCGGGGAGACGCTCTCGTTCACGGCGTGGATCTGCGCCTCCGGCTCGCTCAGCCCGATCAGCAGCATCTCCGCCTCCGGGTACAGCGACGTCAGCGTGTTGCACAGCGGGATGGACCCGCCCATACCGCTGATCTGCATCTCCTGGCCGTCGTACGCCTCACTGAGGGCCGCCGCCATCGACGCGTACGCCGGGCTGCTCGTGTCCGCCTGGAAGGGCTGGCCCTGACCGACGACCTCCAGCTCCAGCCGTGCCTTCCACGGGGTGTGCGCCACCAGGTGCGCCTCCAGCAGCTTGATGGCCTCGGCGGTGTCCACGCCCGGCGGCACGCGCAGGCTGATCAGCGCGCCCGCGCTCGCGTGCACGGACGGGGTCGCACCGACGACCGGCGGGCAGTCGATGCCGAGCACGGTGACGGCGGGACGGGCCCACAGCCGGTCGGCGATGGTGCCCTCACCGATCAGCCCGACGCCGTCGAGGACCTTCGCGTCCGCGCGGAAGTCGGCCTCCGGGTACTGCAGGCCCTCCCACACCGCGTCCGAGGCGAGCCCGTCGACGGTCGTCGAACCGTCCGCGGAGCGCAGCGAGTCCAGCAGGCGGATCAGCGCGGCGAGCGCGTCGGGGGCGACACCGCCGAACATGCCCGAGTGCAGGTTCCCGCCCAGGGTGTCGATCTTGACCTTGATCAGGGTCATCCCGCGCAGGGTGGCCGTCACCGTCGGCAGGCCGAGGCGGAAGTTGCCCGCGTCGCCGATGACGATCGTGTCGGCGGCCAGCAGCTCCGGGTTGGCCTCGGCGTACTGCTGGAGGCCGCCGGTGCCCTGCTCCTCCGAACCCTCGACGATCACCTTCACGTTCACCGGCACCCCGCCGTTGGCCTTCAGGGCGCGCAGCGCGAGCAGGTGCATGATGAAGCCGCCCTTGCAGTCCGCGGCACCGCGCCCGTACCAGCGGCCGTCGCGCTCGGTCAGCTCGAAGGCCGGGGAGATCCAGGCGGCGTCGTCCAGCGGAGGCTGCACGTCGTAGTGCGCGTACAGCAGAACGGTCGGGGCGCCCTCGGGGCCGGGCAGGAACCCGTACACGGACTGGGTGCCGTCCGGGGTGTCGAGCAGCTCCACGTCCTGGAAGCCCTCGGCGCGCAGCGCGTCGGCCACCCAGTTCGCGGCGGCCTGGCTCTCGCTCTGCGGGAACTGGGCCCAGTCCGCGACCGACTGGAAGGCCACCAGCTCGGTCAGCTCCGCCTTGGCGCGGGGCATGAGCGAGGCGACGGTCTCGGCGATCGGATTCTGGGACATGGGCACGCTCCTCGTGGGTGCGACGTTGTTGTGGGTGCCGGGGTACGGCGAATGCAAGGCGAAAGACTGTCACGATCCTCGCACAGAGGGACGAGGCGGCGGCTCGCCGTAGGATTTCCACGGCATCGGAGCAACCGGGTGATCAGGAGCAGCAGCACATCGTGAGCAGCGACGACGACGTGAACGGCGCGAACGCAGAGCAGGCCGCTCGGGGGGCGGACGAGGGGACCCCGGCGGAGGCGGTCGGGGAGACGGCCGAAGGGGCGGGCGGCACCGCCGCGGAGGGCGCGGCGGAGGTGTGGGACGTCGTCGTGGTCGGCGCCGGACCGGCCGGGGCGTCGGCGGCGTACGCCGCGGCCTCGGCGGGCCGCAGCGTCCTGCTGCTGGAGAAGGCGGAGCTGCCCCGGTACAAGACCTGCGGCGGCGGCATCATCGGCCCCTCGCGCGACGCCCTCCCGCCGGGCTTCACGCTGCCCCTCAAGGACCGCATCCACGCCGTCACCTTCTCCCTGGACGGCAGGCTGGCCCGGACCCGGCGCTCGAAGAGCATGCTGTTCGGGCTGATCAACCGGCCCGAGTTCGACGCGGCGCTGGTCGCGGAGGCCGAGAAGGCCGGCGCGACCCTGCGTACGGGCACGGCGGTCTCCCGGGTCGAGCAGCACGGCGCGGCCGTGCCGGACCGGCGCACGGTCGCCGTGGTGCTCGCGGACGGCGAGACCGTCCTGGCCCGCGCCGTGGTCGGCGCCGACGGCAGCGCCAGCCGGATCGGCGCCCACGTCGGCGTGGAGATGGAGCAGGTGGACCTCGGTCTGGAGGCGGAGATCCCGGTGCCGGAGACGGTGGCCGAGGACTGGAAGGGCCGCATCCTGATCGACTGGGGCCCGCTGCCCGGCAGCTACGGCTGGGTCTTCCCCAAGGGCGACACGCTCACCGTCGGGGTCATCTCGGCGAAGGGCGAGGGCGCGGCGACCAAGCGCTACCTCGACGACTTCATCGCCCGGCTGGGGCTGGCCGGCTTCGAACCGGCCGTCTCCTCGGGCCACCTGACCCGCTGCCGGAAGCCCGATTCCCCGCTCTCGCGCGGCCGGGTGCTGGTGGCGGGTGACGCGGCCGGGCTGCTGGAGCCGTGGACGCGGGAGGGCATCTCCTTCGCGCTGCGCTCGGGACGGCTCGCGGGGGAGTGGGCGGTCAAGGTCTCCGAGGCGCAGGACGCGGTGGACGCGCGCCGCCAGGCACTCAACTACGCCTTCGCGGTCAAGGCCGGGCTGGGTGTGGAAATGGCGGTCGGCAAGCGGATGCTGACCGTCTTCGAGTCCCGCCCGGGGCTGTTCCACGCGGCGCTCACGGGCGTGCGGCCGGCCTGGCTGGCCTTCGCCCGCATCTGCCGGGGCTCGACGACGCTGCCCGACCTGGTCCGTACGCACCCGCTGGCGCGCAGGGCCCTGCACCTGCTGGACGAACGCCAGGCGCGCGCCGCCCGCCGCGGATAGCGGCACGAGTACGCCGGAAGACGCGGAGCGCCGGTTCCCCTCGGGGGCCGGCGCTTCGGCGTGCCCGGGGGCGGGCGGGCCGGCGAGGTGGGCCGGGCGGGGCCGGGCCGGTCAGTGGGACACCGTGATGCGGAAGACGGGGTGGTCCTCGGCGGCCGCCCGCAGCTCGGCGTCGGTGGACTCGGCGGTGACGCCCTGGAAGAACCGGTTGACCTCCCACCCCCACTTCTCCAGGTAGGCGCGCAGCACGGCGGCCTTCTCCGCCGGGTCGGCCAGCTCCTCGGCCGTGAAGGCGCGGACCTTGCGGCCGACACGCAGCTCGCCGCCGCCCGCCACGCGCATGTTGCGGACCCACTGGGAGTGGCCGCGGGCCGAGACGAGGTACTGCTCGCCCCCGTGGAGGTGAGGGTTGACGGGTATGCGCTGCATCGTGCCGGAGGTGCGGCCGCGCACCGACAGTTCGGCCGTGCCGGCCAGGCTGATGCCGAGGCGGGCGAGCTTGCCGAAGAGGGCGTTGAAGCGGACGGCGAAGGGGCCGGCCTGGACGTAGTAGGGGGCGGCGGGCGCGTTCATGGGGGCCTCCGGGCGGTGTTTCGAGAGCACTGCTCTCGCTTGAGATCAGTGTGCACGGATCGGTGCGCCAAAACAAGAGCAGTGCTCTCTGAATGGATCGGCGCTCACGTTTTTGTTCACTGCTCCGATCCGCATGGCACACTGACCCGCATGAGCACCGTGCGAGGAGCCAGGGAACGGGCCCGTATCGAGGTCACCGCCGCCATCAAGGACGAGGCGCGCCGCAGGCTCGCGGCCGAGGGCGCCGCCAAACTCTCGCTGCGCGCCGTCGCCCGCGAGCTGGGCATGGTCTCCTCCGCCCTCTACCGCTACTTCCCCAGCCGCGACGACCTGCTCACCGCGCTGATCATCGACGCCTACGACGGCCTCGGCGCGGCCGTCGAAACCGCCGACGCCGCCGCCCTCGCCGCCGGCGCCACACCCCGCGCCCGCTGGACGGCGGCCTGCGGGACGGTCCGCACCTGGGCGCTGGCCCACCCCCACGAGTACGCCCTCGTCTACGGCTCACCGGTCCCCGGCTACAGCGCCCCGGCCGACACCGTCGGCCCCGCCTCCCGCGTGGGCAACGTCCTCATCGGCATCGTCCGCACCGCCTACGAGGGCCGCGGCCTCGCCCTGCCGCCCCTGCCCGACGCCCTGCGCCCCGAAGCCCGGCGGATGACCGCCGACTTCGCCGAAGGCCTGCCCCCGGCGGTGACGGCCGCCCTGGTCGCGTCCTGGGCGCAGCTCGTCGGCCTCGTCTCCTTCGAGCTGTTCGGCCAGTTCAACCGGGTCGTCGAGGAGCGGGAGGCCTTCTTCGCGCACGCCGCCGGGCAGCTGGCGCACTCGGTCGGACTGCCCGCCGTGTGACCGGGCCGTACCGGGCCACGGTGACGAGTCGTTCGTCTGTTCTTCATACCGATCGTGGTGGTTCGGCTTGCACCGGGTTGCCGCGCGTCTAGTGTTCCTCGGGTCCCCGCCCCCGCCGCAGCCGGAGGAACAGCCGTGGCCCCCGCCCGCGTACTGAAGGCCCTGTACGCCGTCGCCCTGATCGTGCTGCTCGCCGCACCGGCGCCGGCCGTACCCGCCTCCGCGAGACAGACGGAGCCGTCGCCGGCTCCCGCACCCCGGATATCCGGGGTGCGCGGCCTGGAGATCGGCGTCCCCGCCTACGTCTGGGCCGGCGACCCGATGCTGACCGCCCTCACCGCCACCACCCCCGCCGCCTCCGTGGTCGTCCTCAACCCCGGCAACGGCGACGCCCCCTTCGACGGCCCCTGGCGGGCCCGCGCCGACGCCCTGCGCGCGGGCACCACCGCCACCGGCGAGAAGACCAAGGTCCTGGGCTACGTCCACACCGACCACGGCAACCGGGACCCCGCGGCCGTCAAGGCCTCCGTGGACAACTACCTCAAGCCCGCCGGGGAGGGCGACGGCCGGCTCCACGTCGACGGCATCTTCTTCGACGTCGTCAGCCGCGACTGCGGCCCCGGCAACGCCACCCGCGACCACTACGCCGCCCTTCGCCGCTACGTCCAGGAGGCCGTGCACGCCGTCGACCCGGACGTCGACGACCTCGTCGTGAACAATCCCGGTACCGCCATCGCCGACTGCTACCTCGAACCGGGCCACCGCACGGCCGACGTCTTCGTCACCTACGAGGACACGTACGCGGCGTACACCACGGGCGGCTGGCAGGGCAACGTGTTCGACGCCCTGGGCGGCTACCGCCCGGGCACCGAACTCGACCCGAGCGGCACCGCGTTCTGGCACCTCGTCCACGAGGTCCCGGACACCACCGCGATGCGCACCACGCTCCGCACCGCCTTCGACCGCGGCGCCGGATACGCCTACGCGACGAGCGCGGCCATGCCCAACCCCTGGAACACCAGCCCCTCCTGGAAGTACCGGCCCCAGACCGCCTACGCGGCCACCCTCGGCGGCACGGACCCGTCCGGCTGACCGGTCCGGCCGACCCGTCCGGCTGACCGGTCCGGCCGACCCGTCCGGCCGGCCGGTCCGTCCGGCCGGTCCGGCCGAGGCGGCGCCGGGGCCCGGCTATCGGGCGCCGAAGGGGCCGTCGGGAGCGAAGGCGCGGTCGGCGAAGCGCGTGCCGATCAGGCGGTGGGTCTCCGGAGCCGGGTGGAGGTCGTCGGGGAGGGGGAGTTCGGCGAAGTCGGCCGCGCCGTAGAGGCCGAGGCCGTCCAGGTGGTGCAGGTTCGGGTCGTCGGCGGCGCGCTCCCCCACGATGCGGGCCAGTTCCCCCCGGACGGCCTTGAGGGTCAGCTTGCCCGCGGCCGCCTCCGCCGGGTTCCCCGCGGCCTTGAACCGGAGCCTGCCGGCGGCGAGTTCGGAGAAGTCGGGGGCGCTGGGCCCCGGGGTGTCCTCGTGGATCGGGCAGAGGATCGGTGAGACGACCAGCAGCGGGACGGCCGGGTGGCCCTCGCGGACGGTGTCGAGGAAGCCGTGGACGGCGGGGCCGAAGGCGCGCAGCCGCATCAGGTCGTGGTTGACCAGGTTGATGCCGATCTTGATGCTGATCAGGTCGGCCGGGGTGTCCCGCAGGACCCGGGCGGTGAACGGGTCGAGGAGGGCGCTGCCGCTCAGACCGAGGTTGACCAGCTCCACCCCGCCGAGGGAGGCGGCCAGGGCCGGCCAGGTCGTGCTGGGGCTCGCCGCGTCGGAGCCGTGGCTGATCGAACTGCCGTGGTGCAGCCAGACCCTGCGGCCCCGGTCCGGGGCCGGCTCGACGGGGGCGTCGGTCCGCAGGGCCACCAGCTCGGTGACCTCGTTGTGCGGCAGCCAGATCTCCACGTCCTTGACCCGGTCCGGCAGGCCGGAGAAGCGGACCGTGCCGACCGGGCCGGGGATCCGCTCCACCGACCCGGTGGACATGTCGGTCATCAGGACGTGTCCGCCGGTCACCCCGCCCTGCCCGGCGAGCCGGCCGTCGACCAGCAGGTCGTACACGCCGTCGGGACGCGGCGGGGCTCCCCGGTAGGCCATCTTGGTCCGCACGGCGTCCAGTTCGACGGCCGTCGCCCGGGTGCGGAACACCAGCCGCACGCCGGAGGGCTGCGCCTCCGCCATGGCCAGCTGCCCGTCGGCGCACTGGGCGCGGGCCCGCGCGGGCAGCCGGTGCGGCAGCAGCCCGAGCCCGGTGCGCTCCACCTCCAGGGCGCCGCGCAGGAGGCGTTCTGAGACCGGGGTGGTGATCCAGCCGGGGGAGTGCGGGGAGGAAGGGGAGGTACCGGATGCCATGGTGCCCACCCTGCCAAGCCGCCCGCCGCCCCGCACGCCCATTTCCGTCGGCCGCCGCCGGATTTCCGGCCGCCGTCCCCGTCAGATGCCCGCCGTCAGATGCCCGCCGTGTCCTGCCAGAGGCGGGCCAGGGACTCGTCCCCGCGTACGCCCGGACCGGAGAGCGGGAGCCGGTTCCACAGGGCCGCGTACAGCCAGGACGCCTCGCCGGTCACCTCGCAGTGCGGCTCCTCGCCGGTGTCGCCGCGCACCGTACGGGCCGGCTCCTTCGACAGGTGGACCGTCCACACCGCGCCCGTGTCCGCCGCCCGGACCCGCAGCACCCGGGGCTCCTCGGTCCGCACCCGGCTGCCCGGCCGGGCGTGGAAGCCGGTCAGCAGCTCGTCCACGCCGTCCTCCGCGAACTCCGGGGCCACCTCCGAGAAGGCGGTGCCCCGCGCCGACTCGGCGTCGAAGCGGTGCACGGTCGTCTCGTGCGCCTGCCGCCGGGCCCAGAACGCCAGCGGCGACGGCGGCGCCGTCGGCAGGAAGGTGAAGCAGGCCACCCCCTCCGGCGCCTCCGCCAGGGTCCGGACCAGCTCCGCGTGCCCCTCCCGGAACCAGGCCAGCAGCTCCGCCCCCGCCAGTTCCGGCGGCTGCGGGAACGGCATCCGCTCCACCACGGCGTCCCGCACGAAACCGGCGGCCCAGCGGTGCACCGCGCCGGTGTGCTTCAGCAGGTCGGCGACCCGCCACTCGGGACAGGTGGGCACCACGGCGTCCGTACCCGCCCGTTCGGCCTGTTCGGCGAGCAGCTCGCCCTCCCGGGCCAGGGTCTCCACGTATTCGGTGATCTTCATGCCGCGAGTCTGCCAGCCGACCCCGACAATGGAAGGGTGGACGGAGAAGTCTTGCCGCACGGAGAACTCTCGCCGCACGGAGAACCGTCGCCGCACGGTGACCCCTCGCCGCAGGCGGAGCTGTTCCCGCGCGAGCGCACCGAGGTCGCACCCGGCGCCGTGCACCTGCCCGACTGGCTCGGGCCCGGGCGCCAGCGGGAGCTGCTCGCCGCCTGCCGGGAGTGGGCCCGCCCGCCCGCCGGACTGCGCACCGTACGCACCCCCGGAGGCGGGACGATGACCGCCCGGCAGGTGTGCCTGGGCCTGCACTGGTACCCGTACGCCTACGCGCGCACCGCCGTCGACGGGGACGGGGCGCCGGTCAAGCCGATGCCCGCGTGGCTCGCCGAGCTGGGACGGCGGGCCGTCACCGCCGCGTACGGGACGCCCCCGCCGCCCTCGGAGGCGTACGACATCGCGCTGGTCAACTTCTACGACGGCGACTCCCGGATGGGCATGCACCGCGACGCCGAGGAGCGGTCCGGGGCCCCGGTGGTCTCGCTCAGCCTGGGCGACTCCTGCCTCTTCCGCTTCGGCAACACCGCCACCCGGGGCCGCCCGTACCGGGACGTCGAGCTGCGCAGCGGGGACCTGTTCGTCTTCGGCGGCCCGAGCCGGCTCGCCTACCACGGCGTGCCGAAGGTGCTGCCCGGCACGGCCCCGCCGGGGCTGGGGCTGGCCGGCCGCCTCAACATCACCCTGCGGGTCGGCGGCCTGGGAACGTAGCCGGGGCGAGGGGCGGCCCCCGATCATGCGAGGATCCCCTCATGAACGGCAACGGGGCCCCGCTGGGGGCGGGGGACGAGAGCACGGCGTCGGCGGCGTCCGCGAGGACCAGGCTGGAGCGCGGCCGCGGCGCACTCGGCCCGGCGCTGGAACTCGTCCACACCGGCCGGGCCCCGACCCGGGCGGTGCTCACGGCCGAGCTCGGCGTTACGCGCGCCACCGCCGGAGCCGTCGCCGCCGAGCTGGAGGCGCTCGGCCTGATCCGCGTCGACTCCCGCCCCGGCGGCGCCGGCGGCACCCAGGGCCGCCCCTCGCACCGGCTCGCCGTCGACGAGAACGGCCCCGTGGCGCTGGCCGCGCAGGTCCACCCCGACGGGTTCCGGGCCGCGCTCGTCGGCCTCGGCGGGCGCATCGTGGCCACCGCACCCGGCAAGCTCACCGTCTCCGCCGACCCGGCCCAGGTGCTCGGCGCGGTCGTCGACGCGGGCGCCCGGCTGCTGGCCGAGTCCGGGCGGCGCTGCGTCGGCGCGGGCCTCGCGGTGCCCTCGGCGGTCGCGGAGCCCGAGGGGACGGCCCTGAACCCGCTGCACCTGGCCTGGCCGCCCGGCTCCCCGGTGCGGGCCATCTTCGCCGAGCGCGTGAAGGCGGCCGGCATCGACGGGCCGGCCCTGACCGGGAACGACGTCAACCTGGCCGCGCTCGCCGAACACCGGCACGGCGCGGGCCGCAGCGCCCAGCACCTGCTCTGCGTGGCCACCGGACACCGAGGGGTCGGCGGGGCGCTGGTGCTCGACGGCCGGCTGCACAGCGGCAGCGCGGGCCTGGCCCTGGAGGTCGGCCACCTCACCGTGAACCCGGAGGGGCGGGCCTGCCACTGCGGCAGCCGGGGCTGCCTGGACGTGGAGGCCGACCCGCTGGCCTTCCTCACCGCCGCCGGCCGCACGCCCGGCCCCGAGGTGTCGCTGCTGGCGCAGGCCCGGGACCTGCTGCGCGCCGAGTACGCGCAGCCTTCGGTCCGGGCGGCCGCCGAGGAGCTCATCGACCGGCTCGGACTGGGCCTCGCCGGCCTGGTCAACATCCTGAACCCGGACCGGATCATCCTCGGCGGACTGCACCGGGAGCTGCTCTACGCCGACCCGGAGCGGCTGCGGGCGGTGGTCGCCGACCGCAGCCTGTGGGGGCGCAGCGGGGGAGTGCCGATCCTGCCGTGCACCCTCGACCACAACAGCCTGGTCGGGGCGGCGGAGCTGGCGTGGCAGCCCGTGCTGGACGACCCGCTGGGGACGCTGGGCGCGGCGGCCTGAGCCGCGCGGGCGCGCCCCGGCCGGGTCGCGGGGCGGGTGGCCGCGGAGGAGTCAGCCGGGCCTGGCGCCGAGGGTGGCCGACGCGGGCACGCCGGTCACGACGGCCCGGGCGTCGACGGCGGCGAGCACCGGGCGGGCGGGTTTCCGTACGGTCTTCTTCACGCCGATACTGACCGTGCGCGTCGGCGCCGCCGGTGCGGGAGCGGCCCGCATGGAGAACCAGACCACCTTGCCGGGCCCGTCCGGCCGGTGCCGGGCCCCCCAGGCTTCGCTGACCGCCTCGACGAGCGCGAGGCCGCGCCCGCAGGTCTCCAGGTCATCGGCGACCCGGCGGACGGGCAGCCGCGGATCGCTGTCGTGGACGGAGACGGTCAGCCGCCCCAGGCGGAGTTCGATCTCGACCGTGCACGTCTTGTCCGGCTGCGCATGGCGGTGGACGTTGCTGAGCAGCTCCGTCACGCCGAGCGCAGCCCGGTCTATGAGCGGGTCGAGCTGCCAGTGGCGCAGTTGCGCCGAGATGATCCTGCGGACCTGGCCGATCCGCGCTGGCAGGGCCTGCAGTTCGACGACGCAGTGCCTGCGGGAATGACTGATCACGGCTGCGACTCCCCGACATCATCGTTACGGGTGCTGCACCCTCGGTGACGCAATCACCAGGGTCACCCACAGTGGCGCCGCTTGCAACCGAACGCCCGGGGAAGCGACCGAAAGCGATCCGCATGGAAACCCAAAGTAATCATTTGCGCAGGTGAGGGGGGTACATTTCGAAAGGAGGGGGCTTTGGAAACGACAAAGGAGCAAGGCGCATGAGCACCACCGGCACCACCGGTACCCCGGCCTCGAACACGGCCGGAAGCACGGCGGCGACGACGGTCGACATCGACCGCAGCGACGCCGATTACCGGGCCTGGCTCAAGGAAGCCGTGCGCAAGGTCCAGGCGGACGCCAACCGCTCCGCCGACACGCACCTGCTGCGCTTCCCGCTGCCCGAGGCCTGGGGCATCGACCTCTACCTGAAGGACGAGTCCACCCACCCGACGGGCTCCCTCAAGCACCGCCTCGCCCGCTCGCTGTTCCTCTACGCCCTCTGCAACGGCTGGATCCGCCCCGGCCGCCCGGTCATCGAGGCCTCCAGCGGCTCCACCGCGGTCTCCGAGGCGTACTTCGCGAAGCTGATCGGCGTCCCGTTCATCGCGGTCATGCCGAGGACCACCAGCCCGGAGAAGTGCCGGCTCATCGAATTCCACGGCGGCGAATGCCACTTCGTCGACGACCCGATGAAGATGTACGAGGAGTCCGCCGACCTGGCCGCCCGCACCGGCGGCCACTACATGGACCAGTTCACCTACGCCGAGCGCGCCACCGACTGGCGCGGCAACAACAACATCGCCGAGTCGATGTACCAGCAGCTGCGCCTGGAGCGGTACCCCGAACCCGCCTGGATCGTCGCGACGGCCGGCACCGGCGGCACCTCCGCCACCATCGCCCGCTACGTCCACTACATGCAGCACGACACCCGCGTCTGCGTCCCGGACCCGGAGAACTCCTGTTTCTTCGACGGCTGGACCCGCCACGACCCGCACGCGAGCAGCGACTGCGGCTCGCGCATCGAGGGCATCGGCCGCCCCCGGATGGAGCCGAGCTTCGTGCCCGGCGCCATCGACCGCATGATGAAGGTCCCGGACGCGGCGTCCGTCGCCGCCTGCCGGGCCCTCGAACAGGCCATAGGGCGCAAGGCGGGAGGCTCCACCGGCACCGGGCTGTGGAGCGCACTGAAGATCGTCTCCGAGATGGTGGCGGAGGGCCGCAAGGGCAGCGTCGTGACCCTGCTCTGCGACCCGGGCGACCGCTACCTCGACAAGTACTACTCGGACGAGTGGCTGGCGGCCCAGGGCCTCGACATCGCCCCGTACGCCAAGACGCTCCAGACCCTGCTGGAGACCGGCGAGTGGCGCGAGCCCCAGGCCTGAGCCGACGGCTAGGAGGCGGTGCGCGCCGCGAGGCGGGTGTCCAGGGCGCGCACCGCCGTGCGGAAGGAGTGGCCGAGGCCCGGGCGGGCCGCGGCCAGCGCCAGCCGGACGGGGGCCGGCCCGTCGGCGGCGAAGGTCCAGCGGACCAGGGTCCCGGCGGCGTCCGGCCCCGGCGCCAGCAGCCACTCCTCCACCAGGGCGCTCATGCCCGGCGCGTTGGTCTCGTCCACGCGGTAGGCGTAGCGCAGCCCGGGGTCGCTCGCCACCACCGTCTCCCGGAACCGGACCCCGCCCACCAGCCGTATCTCCCGGCCCGCCCCGCCGCCGGTCGGCCGGGCCAGGGTGACCGCACGGAACCAGGCGGGCCAGCCCGTCACCTCGTCCGCGAGCGCCCGGTACACGGCGTCCGGCGGGGCCGCGGCCCGGGCCGTGAAGGCCAGCCGGGTCGGGGCGTGCTCGATGAAGTCCAGCCCCACGGGACGGAGTCGGCGGACCATGGCGTTACCCCCTGGGGTGCGTCCGGGTGTGCGTGTCGTCTGCTGTTGCTGCGCGGCGCGGCGCGGCGTCGGCGTGCGCCGCGCCACCATAGCTGACTGTCTGTCAGAAGTCCCCGCCGGGCGGCGGATCAGCACTCCGCCGGCAGCGCCGGCAGGTCCTCCGGGAACAGCAGGGTGAGCTCGTCCGTGCCCGGGTCGGCCAGCTGCGCCACCCGGCCCGCGTGCCGCTCCACCATCGCCTCGAAGGTCTGGCGGGCGGTCCGGCCGTTGCCGAAGGCAGGGCCCTTGGGAAGCTCCGTGAAGTACTTCAGCAGGGCCTCCCCGGTGCCCTCGCCGAGCCGGTACTCGTGCTCGTCCGCCTGCTGCTCCACGATCCGCAGCAGCTCCTGCGGCCCGTAGTCCCCGAAGGTGATGGTGCGGGAGAACCGCGAGGCCACCCCCGGGTTGACCGTCAGGAACCGCTCCATCTCCTCCGTGTACCCGGCGACGATCACCACCACCGCGTCCCGGTGGTCCTCCATCAGCTTCACCAGCGTGTCGATGGCCTCCCGCCCGAAGTCCCGGCCGGAGTCCTCCGGGGCCAGCGCGTACGCCTCGTCGATGAACAGCACCCCGCCCCGCGCCCGGTCGAAGGCCTCCTGCGTACGGATCGCCGTCGACCCGATGTGCTCGCCGACCAGGTCCACCCTCGACACCTCGACCAGGTGGCCGCGCTCCAGCACCCCGAGGGAGGCCAGGATCTCCCCGTACAGACGGGCGACCGTGGTCTTGCCCGTGCCGGGGGAGCCCGTGAAGACCAGGTGCCGGCGCACCGAAGCCGCCTTCAGGCCCGCCTGCTGCCGACGCCGCCCGACCTCGATCATGTCGGTGAGGGCCCGCACCTCGCGCTTGACGCTGTCCAGCCCGACCAGCGCGTCGAGCTGCCCCAGCACCTCGCCCGAGCCCCGGGCGGCCCCCGCCGCGGCCGGGGCCGGCGCGGTCTGTGCGGCCTGCGCGGCGGCGGGGCAGCCGGCCCCGGCCCCGGCATCCGGGCCGCCGGCGGACCGGGAGGCCGGCACCCGGTCCGCAGGATGCCCCGCGAGGTCCTGCGCGGCCGTCGCCGTACGCGGACCCGTGCCGCCGGGCAGCGCCCCCGCGAGCACACCGCCGGCCGCCCGCGCCGCCGGGCCCGTACCGCCCTCGTCGCCGGTGCAGCCCTCGGCGAGCGGGCCGTCCTCCGCGAACTCGTAGCCCCCGCGCGCGCAGCGCTCGGTGTGACACCGGGTCAGGGTCGTGCGGCAGCCGTCGATGACGTGGAAGCCGAAACCGGAACTGCCCGTCACCCGGCAGGCCGTGAAGGTCCCCCGGCCGCCCGCCGACACGTAGAACCCGGCCTCGGCGGCGGAGGTGACCGTGCACCGCTCCAGGACCGGATCGGCGCCCTTGGTGACGATCACACCCGTCTGCACGGCGTCGACGGTGCAGTTGGCGAGTGATCCGCCGCTGCCGTGGTCGCGGAACCACGCCCCGGTGCCCGCCTCCCGGATCCGGCAGTCTTCGAGCTGTGCGCTCGCCCCGTCGCTCACCGAGACGGCCGTGTTGCGCACCTGCCAGAGGTCGCTGTCGACCACGTCCACCCGCGAGCCCCGGTCCAGCACGAACAGCGCGTCCGGCACGTCGTGCAGCCGGCAGGAGTCCAGCGAGGCGGTGGCCCCGTCGCTGACCCACACCGCCGGATAGTCGCCCGTACTGTCGTGGATCTCGCAGGACTCGGCGTCGACCCGGGTCCCCGGGTCCCACACCGACAGGCCGTTGCGCCCGAACCGGCGCACCGTGGTGCGGCTGAGGGTGAGCACCGAACGGGAGCGCAGGTCCACGGCGTTCTCCGGGATGTCGTGGATGTCGCAGCCGGCGAGCGTCAGCACCGCGTCCGTGTCGAGGGTGACCCCGTCGGCGGACGTGCGGTGCACCGCGCAGTCGGTCAGCCGGGCCGCGGCCCGCGCGGCGACCTGCACCCCCGCGCCCTTGACCTCGTACACCTCGCAGCCGAGCGCCTCCAGCCCTGAACCCTCGCCGGTCACCGCGATGCCCGCGCCGACGGCGTGGTGGATCCGGCAGCGCTCCAGGCGCGGGTGTCCGCCGCGCACCGAGACCCCGGCCTGCCCGGCGACGACCACCTCGCACTCCTCGAACACCCCGCCGCCGCCGTCCAGGACGGAGATCCCGACCCCGGCCGGATTCTCCACCGTGCACCGGCGCACCAGGGGCCGGGCCCCGCCGCGCACCTCGATGCCGGACGCCGAACGGGTGTGCACGCGCAGGTCGGTGAGCTCGGGCGAGCCCTCCTCGACCAGCAACGCGGGCGCCGCCCGGTCCGCGCCCTCCAGGTACAGGTCCTGGACCACGGCCGAGGCGCGCACGGTCAGCGCGACCCCGTCGAGCGGGGCGATGCGGACCGACCCGGCGACCGCGCCCTCGGGCCCGCGCAGGGTGACGGCATGACGCAGGACCAGGTTCTCCCGGTAGGTGCCGGGGGCGATGGACAGCACGTCCCCGTCACCCGCCGCGGCGAGCGCGGCGGCCAGCGTCGGATACTCCCCGGAACGCCGCCGCCACCGCGAGGTCCCGCCGTGCGTCACCTGGACCGTGCCCTGAGCCATCGTGCTGTCGTGCCCCCACCCTGGTACTCGCGCTGCCGGACCCGCGGAAGCGACCGGGAGCCGGGAGCGACCGAAGGGACCGAAGAGGCCGGAGCGACCCGGCCTCCGGCTCCACGGTAGCGCGCGAGGGGCTGGTGAGTGGCCAGGTCAGCTGCCCGCACCCGCCCGGCCCCAGTCCGGTCCCGCCGCCGCCCACGCCCGGTCCAGACGCGTGTACCGCCGATGCATGAGCCGGCGTACGACCAGCCGCCGGACCGTCTCCGCCAGCGCGGCCGCGGTGAGCGCGGCGGCCAGGCCCGCGGCACCCGCGTGGAACGAGGCGGCGGTGGGGTCGAGCGGCTGACCCACCAGCCGGCCCCGGATGTCGGTCCATATCCGGAACCGGTCGCCCGCCCGCGGCGGTTCCTCCGCCGCCGGGACCGTGCCCTCGTGCCTGCTGCCGTCGGGCGCGGTCCAGGAAGCCACGATCCGGGTCCGCTCGGGCGCCTGCCGCTGCGCCGACGGATCGGCCGAGCCCGGTGCCGGCCGGACCACCACCGCCGGGACCAGGTACCGCTCGTGCCGCTGCTCGCGCGCGGCCCGCTGCAAGGTCCCGTCCACCTGGAGGCCCGCCACCCAGCCGACGGCCGGGGCCACCAGCAGCACGCACACCAGCGCGGCGAACGCCACCCAGGCCTCGAAGAGATCGGTCGGCCTGCGCAGTGGATTTCGCCGCCAACGCCATACACCCATTGCTGTCCGCACGGTCCGGCTCCCCCTGCCCCATGCCCGGTTCTACGTCTTCGTCTGCCGTCCTGAATGCTCCAACGGCCCCGTGCGGCCCGTTGGTTCCAGTGGACGCCACGAGCCCCTCGAAGGTGTCATTCCGTCTGCCCGCCGTGGTCAGCGGCGGGTCCGGCACCTCCGGATGCGGCGGCCGCGGTCACTCCAGGACGCGCACCTCGTCGCCCACCCGGACCGTGCCCGTGACGACCGGCACCAGCTGGCGTCCGAAGGCCAGCGACTTCCCGATCCGCCGGTGCCGGGCCAGGGTCTTCAGCGGCTCCCGCCCGCGCTCGGACGTGCTCTGGTCGGTCGTGGTCACGATGCAGCGGCCGCATTCGCGCACCCCGCGGAAGACCGCGTCGCCGATCGCGATGCGCCGCCAGCCGTCCTCGGCCCAGGGCGCGGCGGGACCGCCGACCACCAGGTTGGGCCGGAAGCGGTTCATGGGCAGCGGGCCCTCCTCCGGGTGCTCGCCCTGGGCGATCAGCTCGTTGAGGGCGTCCAGCGAGGCGCTGGTGGCCAGCAGCAGGGGGTAGGCGTCGGCGAGGCTGACGGTCTCCCCCGGGAGGGCGTAGTCGGGGTCCACCGGCCGCCGGACGGCCGGGTCGTCCATGTGCACGAGGCGTGCGGGCTGGCCGAGATAGGCGGTGAACCACTCGGCGGCGGCGATCGCGGCTACCACCGTCTCGACCTTCTTGCCGAAGAGCACGACCGGCTCCAGCGGGCCGGGCTCCGGAACCTCCACCACGAGAGCGGGCATGCCCGGTCCCGACAGCTCGATCCGCCCGCCCGGCAGCGGACGCGCCGAGGCCAACGCCAGCCGCGCCTGCTGGCGTTGGGTGATGACCGCGCCGCTCGTGTCGACCACGGCCCAGCGGCGGTCCCCGGCCGGTCCCCAGGGCTCCACGACGATCTCGTCGGGAGCGGTCCCCGCCACCGATTTGACGGGGTGGACGTGCAGCGACTGGACGTACAAGTTCGACATGGGGGCATTGTGACAGCTGCCCCCGCCGGCCCTCCAACGGCCGCGTGCACGGTGCGCGGGACGCCGGCGGTGCCACCGCCGGCGTCCGCCCGGATCAGCCCGGATCAGCCGGGATCAGCCCGGATCAGCCCGGATCAGTAGGCGCGCTGCTGGTACTGGCGGCCGTACGGGTCCTCGTACGAGGGGACGCCCGCCGCGGACGCCACCGGCGCCATGGTGGGAGCCATCGTGGGGGTCATCGGCGCCACGGGAGCCATGGGCGCCATCTGCGCCATGGGACGCGGCGCCGCCGGGCGCATGGCCTCGTACCCGGTGCCCATGGCGGCCGGACGGGGCTGCTGGGGCTGCGGCTGCGGCATGTACCCGGCCCGGGGCGCGACCTGCTGCTGCGGGATGTACGGGGCCGGCGCGTGCTGAAGCGGAACCGGCATCTGCTGCGGCTGCGGAGCGGCCTGCTGCGGATACCCGTAGCCGTACGAGGGCGCCGGCAGCTGCGGTGCGGCGGGCGGCAGGGCGGGCATGGACGAGGCGAGGGCCGGCAGGAAACCACCGCTCGAGTAACCGGCACTCGGGTATTCGTAGGCGGCCGGAACGCGGATCGGGGCGATCTGCGGAGTACCCCGCTCGGCGACGAGGGAGTCGTAGATGGGGGTGTCCGGGAAGGAGGGCGCGGAGTAGTAACCGCCGCCATAAGTGGAGCGGGGGGAGGTCATGGGAGACAAGTTAAGCCCACGACTTCACCGGGTCCATAGCCAGGTGTCGCCAACACCGCGCTGACCTGCATATTCCCAGGTCAGCGCCACAGCTTTCACTAGACGTTCACCTGCACGATTCGTCACTTCCGCCCCGTCTTGCTGCTACTCGTACTCGGCGGTTGGCCCCTGCACGCACCTCGCGCTGACGCACCGTCACAACGCGGTGACCTCGGATGACGTCCCCTCAGTCGGACGGATTCCGCGTCCCGGCCGCCCGGCCGGTTTCAGGCGTCGCTCGGGCGGGCATAGGTACGGCCCTTCCAGGCCGCCCCGCGCCCCCGGTAGTGCTGGACGGCCGAGTCGACGGTCATCAGCAGGTAGAGCAGCGCGGTGAGCGGCAGCAGCGGGGCGAGCGCGGCCGGCTGCCGGTAGTAGCGCAGCATCGGCAGGTAGGTCCCCGCCATCAGCAGCCAGGCGAGCCCCCCGGCCCAGGCCGTGGCGGCGCTCCCGGCCGAGGGCGGGCCCGCCAGCCCCGCGAACAGGGCCGCCGGCGGCACCAGGTACACCAGCGCCAGCCCCGCCACCGTCCCGCCCAGCAGCAGCGGACGGTGGCGGAGTTGGGCGTACGCGCTGCGCGACACCATCCGCCACAGGTCCCCGAGGGCCGGGTACGGGCGCACGCTGTCCACCCGCTCCGCCAGCCCCAGCCAGATCCGCCCGCCCGAGCGCTGGACGGCGCGGGCGAGGGAGACGTCGTCGATGACGGCCTGCCGGATCGAGTCCGGGATCCCCGCCCGGACGGCCGCGTCCGTCCGCAGCAGCACGCAGCCGCCGGCCGCCGCGGCCGTCCGGGAGGCGGGACGGTTGATCCGGCGGAAGGGGTAAAGCTGGGCGAAGAAGTACACGAAGGCGGGTACGACGAGCCGCTCCCAGAAACCGGCCACGCGCAGCCGGGCCATCTGGGAGACCAGGTCGAGGCCGGCGCTGGTCGCGGCGGCGACCAGCTCGCGCAGGCTGTCGGGCTCGTGCGCGATGTCGGCGTCGGTGAGCAGCAGGTACTCGGGCGCGCCGGCCGCGGCGGTACGGGCGTGGCCGATGCCGTGCCGCAGCGCCCAGAGCTTGCCGGTCCAGCCGGGCGGCGGGTCCCCGGGGGAGACGACGGAGAGGGGGAGGCCGGGCTGCTCGGCGGCCAGGCGGCGGGCGAGCGCGGCCGTGCCGTCGGTGCTGCCGTCGTCGACCAGGACGATCCGCGCCTCGCCGGGATAGTCCTGGGCCAGGAGCGAGGGCAGGCTCAGCGGGAGCACCCCGGCCTCGTCCCGGGCCGGGACCACGACGGCCACGGAGGGCCAGCGGGCGGGGGCGGTGCGCGGGGGGAGGCGGACGTCGGTGCGCCAGAACATGCCCTGGGCGAGGGTCAGCCAGAGCCAGGCGGCGAGGGACGCGCAGGCGGCGATGAGGAGGCCCATGGCGGCAGTGTGGCCGAAGCGGCGGGGCGTGTCCCGGTCTTCCGGGCGAGTCGGGCGGAGAGTCGCGGCGCGCGTCGGGGGCCGGTCGGGTGCGGTCCGGGGGCGGGCTGGGTACGTGGCGGGGGCGGGCCGGGTACGTGCCGGGGGCGGGTCCGCGGTGCGGGGGATCGCGGGCGGGACGGACGCGTCGACTAAAGTGACCGGGTGAAGATCGCGCTCATGGACTCGGGAATCGGCCTCCTCGCTGCGGCCGCCGCGACGCGTCGGCTCCGGCCCGACGCCGATCTGGTGCTGTCCTCCGACCCCGACGGGATGCCCTGGGGGCCCCGTACGCCCGTCGGCATCACCGAGCGCGCCCGCTCCGTCGCCCGGGCCGCCGCCGCGCTGGGCCCGGACGCGCTGATCGTGGCCTGCAACACCGCCTCCGTGCACGCCCTGGCCGCCCTGCGCGCCGAGCTGGAGCCCGGCATTCCCGTCATCGGCACCGTCCCGGCGATCAAGCCCGCCGCGGCCGCCGGCGGGCGGGTCGCCATCTGGGCCACCCCCGCCACCACCGGCAGCCCCTACCAGCGCGGGTTGATCCGCGACTTCGCCGCCGGGGCGCGGGTCACCGAGGTGCCCTGCCCCGGGCTCGCCGACGCCGTCGAGCACGGCGACGAGGAAGCCGTCGCCCGCACCGTCGCGGCCGCCGCGGCGCTCACCCCGGCCGACGTCACCGACGTGGTGCTCGGCTGCACCCACTACGAACTCGTCGAGGAGTCCATCCGGGCCGCCCTCGACGCCCGGACCGCGGGAGCGGAGCTCGTCTACCACGGCTCCGCCGAGGCCGTCGCCGTGCAGGCGCTGCGCCGCATCGGTCTCGGACCCGCGCCGGACCTGCCCCGCACCGGCGGCCTGACCGTGCTGCACAGCGGCCGGACCGCCACGCTGCCCGACGCCGCCCTCGGCTACGCCGAAGGCCGCCTGCTCGCCGGCCGGCAGCAGGCCCACCAGCACTGAAGCGGCGGGCCGCGAAAGGCGGTTGGAGGGCCCGGGCCGGGCTCGCATACTGGGCGCGTGATTGCCTATGCCAAGCACCTTCCAGCCGGCGTGGTACCGGCAAGTGATGTGCGGACATGGGGCGTTGAGGGGTCCGAGCGCTGGCGCAAGGCGCGGACCCCGGTCATCTTCGCCCCTGCTGTGGGGAGTTGGTTCCTCGCTGTCCTGGTGACCGTCTCACTCGTGCTGCTCCTCCGCGACGGGGGACCGGCCGCTGCGGTGGGCACGGCGTGGCGGTTCTATCCGGCGGCCGTGCTGCTGGTGGCCCTGCCTCTCTGGTACCGGTTCCTGCCCGCCGCGGCCGCGGGGGGGGGGGGGGGGGGGGGGGAGGGGGGGGGGGGGGGGGGTCCCTATGGGCCGGTGCGGTCCCCCCGTTTTCTTCCCCTCTTTGGTCGGCCCCCGGGGAGCGCTGTGG
>NZ_JBWKEZ010000059.1:39714-49166 GCF_056434525.1 Streptomyces sp. NPDC044002 | reverse complement strand
ATAGCCCCGCCGGCGTTTGAGGCGCGGGGGTCTGGGGGCGGAGCCCCCAGCAGGGGTCCGGGGCGCAGCCCCGGGGAACGGGCGAAGGGCGGGTAGGGGACCCGGCCCCGCGCAGCGGCACACCCGGCCCGCCGGCGCAGCCACCCGCGCGGCCGGGCCGCCGGCAGCCGGAGCACACCCACCCGGGACCGGGGCGGCCGCCGCCGGGCCCGGGGCTACACGGCCGACTCGGGGGTGATGCGGCTGCGGACGGCCGACTGGACGTCTTCCTCCTCCGCCGGGTCGGCCGCCAGGCGGCGCAGCCGGGGGGCCACCCGGGCGTCGGCGGTCTCCGCGTGGCGGGCCGCGACCTCGCGGGTGGTCTCCTCGCAGTCCCAGAGGCATTCGACCGCGAAGCCCGCCGCGAAGGTGGGGTCGGTGGCGGCCAGGGCGCGGGCCGCACGGCCGCGCAGGTGGGAGGAGGCCGTCTCGCGGTAGACGTGCCGCAGGACGGGGGCGGCGCAGCCGATGGAGAGCCGGCCCGCGCCGTCGACCAGCGCGAAGAGGCGGACGGAGTCCGGGCCGGAGCCGCGGACGGTGTTGCGGAGGGCGCCGAGGACCAGTCCGGCGTCGTCGGTGCCGCCACGGGCCGCGAGGAGGGCCGCGGCGGCCGCTCCGAGGGCGTCGGGGCGGTGGACCCAGAGCCGGGCCCGGTCGAGGGCGGCGGGGCCGCACATGCGCTCGTAGGCGGCCACGGCGGGCTCGTCCCCGGCGGCTTCGATGAGGTCCAGGACGGCCGGGTTCTCCGGTTCGGCGAGGACCAGGTGGTGCAGGGCGGTGGCCCGGGCGGCCTCGCCACAGGCTCCGGCGGCGGCCGCGAGGATGGCGGGCCGGTCCTCGGGGGCGGCCACGGCGGCCAGGCAGCGCGCGGCGGGCACGTGCAGCGGGGTGCCCCGGCGCAGCCCGTCGGCGGCCCAGTCGAAGACGGCCTGGACGCCCCAGCCGGGGCGGGGGCCGCTGGGGGTCATCTGGCGCTGCCAGCGGTCGAAGGAGCCCTGCTGGCGGGCGGCGCGCAGGCGTTCCGCGTAGGCGGGCAGCTCCTCCCACAGGGCCCATGGGCGGGGCTCGTAGGCGTCGCGGACGGCGGCGGCCAGCCGCGCCTCGCCCTCGGGGGTCGCGGGGAACCGGGCGAGGACGGGTGCGGCGAGGGAGCGCAGTCCCCCGTCGTCGTCGCGCAGGGCGAGCTCGTCGAGCGCCCAGGCCCAGTTGGACCCGGAGGCGGCGTAGCGGCGCAGCAGCATGAGGGCGTCGTCGCGGCCGTAGGAGGCGAGGTGCCCGAGGACGGACAGGGCGAGGCCGGTCCGGTGGTCCTCCTCGTCGAAGAGGTCGTCCGCGCCGAAGAGGTGGGCCTCGATCTCGCCGAGGGGGCCGTCGAGGTCCAGGTACAGGCGCGCGTAGTACAGGGAGCGGTTCTCGACCTGCCAGTCCTGGCGCGGGTCGTGCAGCACGCACTGGTTGAGGGCCGCGAGGGCCTCGGGCCTGGGTGCGGCGAGGGCGTGCAGCGTGCCGTCGCCGCGGCCCCGCTGGAGGAGCCCGAGCAGGGTGCCGCTCGGCGCTATGACTGGTTCGAACATGGGGATGGCCTCAAATCAAGCTGGGGACGCGACCGGGAATCGGGATTCACAGAGCCGCGTAACAGCATGTGAGGACGTCCGCCGTCTGGTTCAGCTCGATGTAGACCATTGCCTTCTCACTCTCGTCGGTGCTTCGCGACCACGGCGGCCGGTGCGGCAGGGGTGGGTGTGGACACCCGTCGTGTCCAGCCCGCTCCTGCCCGTCCGTCATGTCCGCGAATCGAATCCGACGCCATGATGACCCAGGCGGTTTGTGCGCCGCGACCACATTTAAGGGCGTCGTGACCAAGCCGTGAGGTGGCGGGGCCCGTCGGGGCCCGGCGGCGCCCCGGAAAAAGCGGACTACTTGGCTCCGAAGAGTTCCAGCAGGTCGGCCTTGTTGAACATGCGCGCCGTGTCCACCGCGGAGGGGGTTCCGGCGTGGGGGTCGGCCCCGCCGGCGAGGAGCGCGCGGATGACAGCCTCCTCGCCCTTGAAGACGGCGCCCGCGAGGGGGGTCTGGCCCCGGTCGTTGGCGCGGTCCGCCTCGGCGCCGCGCTCCAGCAGGACCGTGACGGCCTCGGCGTGGCCGTGGTAGGCGGCGAGCATGACGAGGGTGTCGCCGCGGTCGTTGGTGAGATTGGCCGGAACGCCGGCGTCCAGGTAGGCGGCCAGCGTCGCGGCCTCACCCTGACGGGCGAGGTCGAAGATCTTGCCGGCCAGTTCGACGACGTCCTCGTCGGGGGCGTCCTGGTGCTCGCTCATCGGTCGTACCGCCTTTCGGTCTCGGGCTTGTCGGCTTGCCGCCCTCCGGAAGGAGTTTCCCCAGGCGGGGAGGGCAGGGCGGCGCACGGCACTGCGTCCGTACGGGTGAATCGCCAGGGTAGCGCCCGTCCCGGGACATGACGGGGGCGGTCCGAGGCAAGGATGCCTGGCGGCGGCGAACCCACACCGTGTTCGCCGGCCGCGCCAGTCAGGCGCGTCCGGTCAAGTGAAAAAACCCAGGATTCACCCGTATGCACCTTTTATCGCATTGATACTTCCTGTGAGCCTGGAACAACTGATGGTGACCGTACCCACCCACCAGGAGCCTCGACTCATCAGGAGAACGTCACATGGTCCTGTCCATCTCAGGTGTCGTCCTGCTCGGCATCATCTGCTTCCTGTTCTTCAAGAAGGACGGGATGAAGCTGACGCACGCCTTCGTCTGCGCGCTGTTCGGCTTCTTCCTGGCCGGCTCCGCCATCGCCCCGAGCATCACGGCCAGCACGGCCAGCCTCGCGAGCCTGCTCGGCGGGATCAAGCTCTAGCCCGCCGGGGCTCCAGGCCCGCACGGGTGCCGGCCCCGCCGGGGCTCCGACCCCGCACGGGCCCTCCACGATCAGGCCCGCGGCCACGGCCGCCTGGGTTCCGCCCAGCCCGCCACCGCCCGGGCCCTGACGCCACCGTCCCGCACCACCACCACTCCAGGAGACGACCGTGGCCCGGCGCCCCCTCCCCCGCATCCTCAGCAGCGGCAGCGTGTCGCTCACCCGGGGACGCGACCTCGCCCGTACGGCTGCCGACAACGCCACCGACGTGCTCCACCCGCTCATCGTCATCGGACGCGGCCTGCGCGTCCTGGCCTCCGCCGGGCGGCGCAGGTGGGCGGCGACCCCGAAGGACAAGCGCGGTCCGGCGCTGTTCCTCGGGGCCGCCTGCGTCCTCGTGGTCGCGATCGTCCCCTACGGCCCCCTCGGCGCCCTGATCAGCGTCATGGCGGCCGCCGCCTGGCACGGGCGCGACCGCTCCCCGGCCGGCTCCGGGCCCGGCGACGCCGAGGCCGAACGGCTGCGCTCGCTGTACGAGGCGCTGGTGCCCTACTTCTCCGCCCCCGAGGACCCCAGCCCGCTGTTCTCCCACGGCGGGGCCTGGGAGGAGGCCTTCAGCGGCTACGAGTTCGACGGCGCGGGCCGGGTGAGCCGGCTCCGCATCCGCTACCCGGCCTACTTCACCGACGGCGAGACCGCCTCGCGGGCCCGGATCGAGGCCCTGCTGCACGCCAAGGCCGGGCGCGGCCGGGAGTACCTCTTCGACTGGGACGAGGAGGGCAACCGGCTCGACCTGCGGGTGCTGGCCGCGCTGCCCACCGACATCGCCGCCCAGCAGTTCGTGACCTCGCCGGGCGAGACCGTCCTCGGCTTCACCGACCCCGGCGGAGTGCAGCGCACCGTGCCCGTGCTGGAGGGGGAGGAGCCGGCCGACGTGCCGCCCGTGATCTGGCGGACCGGACCGCGCTCCGCCGAACCGCACCTGCTGGCCGTCGGCCAGCCGGGCAGCGGCACCTCCACCCTGCTGCGCTCGATCGCCCTCCAGGCCCTGGGCCAGGGCGGCGACGTGATGATCGTCGAGGGCGGCGGCAGCGGCGAGTACGCCTGCCTGGCCGGCCGGGCGGGGGTGCTCGCCGTCGAGTGCGGCCCCACCGGGGCGCTGGCCTCGGTCGAGTGGGCGGCGCACGAGACCGAGCGGCGGCTGATCGCCACGCACCGGGCCCGGGAGGCGGGCCGCCCCGCGCCCGAGGACTCCCGGCGCCCGCTGTGGATCCTGCTGGACCGGCCGAGCGTGCTCGCGCACCTGGCCGCCGCCGACGGCCGCCCCGACCCCCTCGCCCAGTTGCAGGTGCCGCTGCGGCACGGGCGCGCGGCGCACGTGACGGTGGTCGTCGCCGAGCACTTCGACCACCTGGAGCTGCTGAACGACGCCGTCTGGCAGCACACCCGCGCCCGGGTGGTCCTGGGGCCCGCACCGGTCCAGCAGGTCGCCGACGTGCTGGGGCTGCCGCCGCACACCACCCCGCCGCCGCAGCTGCCGCCGGGCCGGGGGTACGCGCGGCTGGGCACCGGGCCCGTGCACCGCCTCCAGGTGCCGGCCACGCCGGACCCGTACGACGACGCCGCGCACCCCGCCCACCGGCAGGCGGTGCTGGAGCTGCTGCCGGAGCGGCAGGCGCCGGGCCGGGGCGGCGAGGGGCCGCCGGTCCCGTGCAGGCCGCTCCAGGTCCAGCCGCAGCCCTCCTCGATCGACGCCTCGGAGATCCCGGAGGTCCCGGCGGAGGCGCCGTAGGGGAGCCCCGCCCGGCACCCTCCTACGCGACGAAGGTGCGCGGGGGCTCCGCCCCGCTGCCGCCCGCCCCCGTGCCGACGAGCCTGGCCGCGGCGGCCAGGCGGACGGCGGCCTCCTCGGCCACCGGCCCGCCGACCGTGAACGGCAGCCGGACGTAGCCCTCGAAGGCCCCGTCCACGCCGAACCGGGGGCCCGAGGGGACGCGTACGCCGACCCGCTCCCCCACCTCGGCCAGCCGCGACCCGGACAGGCCGCCGGCCCGGGCCCACAGCGTGAGCCCGCCGCTCGGCACCTCGTACTCCCAGTCCGGCAGCTCCCGGCGCACCGCCGCGACCAGGGCGTCCCGGTTCTCCCGGGCCTGGGCGCGGCGCATCCCGACGGCCTCCTCCCAGCCGCCGGTGCGCATCAGCCAGTTCACCGCGAGCTGTTCGAGCACCGGGGTGCCCAGGTCCGCGTACGCCCGCGCGGCGACCAGGCTGCGGATGACGTCGGGGGCCGCGCGGACCCACCCGATCCGCATGCCGGCCCAGAAGGCCTTGCTGGCGGAGCCGACGGTGATCACGGTGGAGCCGGCCGGGTCGAAGGAGCAGACCGGGCGGGGCATGGCGAGGTCCGGGTCCAGCTGGAGTTCGGCCATGGTCTCGTCGGCGATCAGCACGGTCCCGGCGGAGCGGGCCGCCTCGACCATCGCGCGGCGCTTGTCCTCCGATGCCAGGGCGCCGGTCGGGTTGTGGAAGTCGGCGACGACGTAGGCCAGGCGGGGGGCCGAGTCGCGCAGCACCTGCCGCCAGACGTCCATGTCCCAGCCGGTCAGCCCCGTCCCCATCGCCACCGGCACGAGGCGGGCCTCGGCGGCGCGCATCAGCTGGAGGATGTTGGCGTAGGAGGGGGACTCCACGGCGATCCGTTCGCCCCGGCCGGCGAAGAGGCTGCAGATGGCGTCTATGGCGCCCATCGCGCCGGTGGTGACCATGATCTGCTCGGGCATGGTCGGGATGCCCCGCTCGGTGTAACGGTCGGCGAGCATCCGGCGCAGCGCGGGCAGGCCCGCCGGGTAGTCCCCGTGGGTGTGCGCGTAGGGCGGGAGCTCCTCCAGGGCGCCCTGGACGGCCTTGGTCAGCCAGGGCTCGGGGGCCGGGAGGGCGGCGCAGCCGAGGTCGATCATCGAGCCGAGGGACTCGGGGGGCAGCGGCTCCAGGCCGCGGGCCGGCAGCGGGTTCCCCGCCGGTACGGAGGTCCAGCTGCCGGCGCCCCGGCGGGACTCCAGGAAGCCCTCGCCGCGCAGCGCCTCGTACGCGGCGGCGACGGTGGTGCGGCTCAGCGAGAGGGCGGCGGCCAGCTCCCGCTCGGCGGGCAGCCGGGCGGCGACGGGGACGCGGCCCTCCAGGACGAGCAGCCGGATGCCGTCGGCCAGGGTGCGGTACGCGGGCGGCTTGCGGGCGCCGGGGGGCGCGGGCCGGTCCTGCTGGGAGCCGATGAGCCGGGCGAGCTGTGCGGCACCGACCGCTGAGGTCCACTGAGCCATGGCGTCCGGTCCACCTTCGTCGGATTGGCCTCCGGACCTGGGTCCCGGGGCCGGTATTGGATTGTTCGCGGGGCCCCAGACTGTCATGGGCCGGTCCATTCCGGCCAGGGGGGTGGGACGCGGGCGCCGGGCGGGTACGCGGCGCTCCCCTGCGGCGGGGAGCATTGGGCATACTGCGGCCGTGACTCACGTACGCCTCCGGCACCCCTACCTGGACCATCCGGCCCCCATCCCCTTCGCCCACCGGGGCGGGGCCGCGGACGGGCTGGAGAACACCGCCGCCGCCTTCCGCAGGGCCGCCGGGGCGGGCTACCGGTACTTCGAGACCGATGTGCACGCGACGGCGGACGGGAAGCTGGTGGCGTTCCACGACGCCACGCTGGACCGGGTGACCGACATGAGCGGCCGGATCCGGGAGCTGCCGTGGAGCCGGGTGCGCGAGGCGCGGGTGGCGGGGACCGAGCCGCTGGCCCTCTTCGAGGACCTGCTGGAGCAGTTCCCCGAGGCCCGCTGGAACGTGGACGTCAAGGACGAGTCGGCCCTGCACCCGCTGGTGAACCTGATCGCGCGGGCCGGGGTCTGGGACCGGGTGTGCGTGGGCTCCTTCTCGGAGAGCCGGGTGGCCCGGGCGCAGAAGATCGCGGGGCCCCGGCTGGCGACCTCGTACGGGGTGCGCGGGGTGGTCGGGCTGCGGCTGCGCTCCTTCGCGATCCCGGCGGCCCTGCGCGTCGGCGCGGTGGCGGCCCAGGTCCCGGAGACCCAGGCGGGCATCCGGGTGGTCGACCGGCGCTTCGTACGGACCGCGCACGAGCGGGGACTCCAGGTGCACGTGTGGACCGTGAACGAACCGGAACGCATGGAGGCTCTCCTCGACCTGGGCGTCGATGGCATCATGACCGACCGGATCGACATCTTGCGCACGGTGCTGGACCGGCGCGGCGCCTGGGCCTGACACCGCCCGGCCGCCGTCGCGGGCGCCCGCGGCCGTGCGGTACGGGGAACAGCGAGGGGGCTCTCGGATGAGCGCGCAGACGACGGACGGGACGGAGCCCGCCTCCGAGGACGGCAGACCGTCCGCGGAGGCGGCGGCCGCACGCAAGCGGGAACAGCGGGGCTGGTACTTCTACGACTTCGCCGTGTCCGTGTACTCGGCGAGCGTGCTGACGGTGTTCCTGGGCCCGTACCTGACCTCGGTGGCGAAGGCCGCCGCGGACGCGGAGGGCTACGTCCACCCGCTGGGGATCCCGGTGCGGGCCGGATCCTTCTTCGCGTACTCGGTGTCGGCGTCGGTGATCCTCGCCGTGCTGCTGATGCCGATGGCGGGCGCGATCGCCGACCGGACGGGGCGCAAGAAGCCGCTGCTGGCCGTGGCCGCGTACACCGGCGCCACGGCGACGGCGGCCATGTTCCTCCTCGGCGGCGAGCGCTACCTGCTGGGCGGGTTCCTGCTGATCGTCGCGAACGCGGCCCTGTCCGTGTCGATGGTGCTCTACAACGCCTACCTGCCGCAGATCTCCACCCCCGACGAGCGGGACACCGTCTCCTCCCGGGGCTGGGCCTTCGGCTACACGGCGGGCTCGCTGATGCTCGTGGTGAACCTGGCGCTGTACCTGGGCCACGACTCCTTCGGCCTCTCCGAGAGCGAGGCCGTACGGATCTGCCTGGCCTCGGCGGGCCTGTGGTGGGGGGCCTTCGCGCTGATCCCGCTGCGCCGGCTGCGGGACCGGGCGGTGGTCCGGGAGGCGGGCGGCGCTCCGGCCGTCAGCGGGTGGAAGCAGCTGGTGGCCACCCTCAAGGACATGCGGCGCTACCCGCTGACCCTGTCGTTCCTGCTCGCGTACCTGATCTACAACGACGGCGTGCAGACCGTGATCTCCCAGGCCTCGGTCTACGGCTCCGAGGAGCTGGAGCTGGAGCAGTCCACGCTGATCGGCGCGGTGCTGCTGGTCCAGGTGCTGGCGGTGGCCGGCGCGCTGGCGATGGGCCGGCTGGCCCGGGTGTACGGGGCGAAGCGGACGATCCTGGGCTCGCTGGCCGCGTGGGCGCTGACGCTGGCGGCGGGGTACTTCCTGCCGGCCCGGACCCCGGTGTGGTTCTTCGCGCTCGCCGCGATGATCGGGCTGGTGCTGGGCGGCAGCCAGGCGCTGTCGCGTTCGCTGTTCTCGCACCTGGTGCCGGCGGGCAAGGAGGCCGAGTACTTCTCGGCGTACGAGATGAGCGACCGGGGGCTGAGCTGGGTGGGGCCGCTGGTCTTCGGCCTGACGTACCAGGTCACGGGCAGCTACCGGGACGCGATCATCTCGCTGGTGGTGTTCTTCGCACTGGGTTTCGTGCTGCTCGCCCGGGTGCCGGTGCGGCGCGCGGTGGAGGCGGCGGGCAATCCTGTTCCGGTACGCCTCTGATGCGCGGATCCGGGCCCGGGCGGGCCCGGATCCGGCCCCTCCGCCGCCCGCCGGGGATCCGGACTCACGAACGAATCCCGAACGAATTTCGACGTTGCGGCAAAGGGCCGGTAGTGTACGCCTTTGGCCTGCCAGGCGGACCGTTACTGCGCGTATTAGAAGTACAGACGTTGGGTGACATCTGCTGCCAGATGTGACAAAACGGGCACTGGTGGGTACAACAAGGGGCGGCACGACGGGCGACGCATTGACCCGGAGCGGGAATCTATACCGCCGACCGGACGTTGACCGGATGACGACGACAGCGACACCTGTCCTGTGGGCGACAAGCCCGGGAGGCACGATTCATGAGTGAGCGAGCTCTCCGCGGTACGCGGCTCGTGGTTACCAGCTACGAGACGGACCGCGGCATCGATCTGGCCCCGCGCCAGGCGGTGGAGTACGCATGCCAGAACGGACATCGATTTGAGATGCCGTTCTCGGTTGAGGCAGAGATTCCGCCGGAGTGGGAGTGCAAGGCGTGCGGCGCCATGGCACTCCTGGTGGACGGGGACGGGCCCGAAGAGAAGAAGGGCAAGCCTGCGCGAACGCACTGGGACATGCTCATGGAGCGGCGCACCCGCGAGGAGCTGGAGGAGGTGCTGGCCGAGCGGCTGGCCGTCCTGCGCTCCGGCGCCATGAACATCGCCGTGCATCCGCGCGACAGCCGCAAGTCCGCCTGACCCGCGGGCACCAAGCAGTAGCAGGGGGGGGGGGGGGGCGGGGGGGGGGGGGGGGCGGGTGGGGGTGGGGGTGGGGGGGGTGTGGGCGGGGTTCTTTCTTGGGATTCGC
>NZ_JBWKEZ010000059.1:25522-39704 GCF_056434525.1 Streptomyces sp. NPDC044002 | reverse complement strand
CGCCACCCGAGGAAACGAAGAGGGAGAGGGGGCCCCCAGCGGGGGGGGGGGCGGGCCCCCTCGGCGTTTCCGTGTGTGCTGTTGTGCGCCGTGCCCTGTTGCCGGGCCGCCGGCGGGTCCTACGGGGCCAGCGGAGGACGGTAGACGGTGTCCGGGCCCGCGGAGCGCTCGGGGCCGTCCTCGCGGATCACCTCGCCCTGGACGACCTTGCCGTCCGGGTAGTGGATCCGGGCCTGGGTGAAGGCGTCGCCGAAGCCGCCCGGGGCGCCCGAGGCCATCTTCCGCTCCAGGGTGCGCTCGGCCCGGCGGCCCGCGAAGGCCCGTACGGGCGGCAGCAGCAGGAGCAGGCCGGCGAGGTCGGAGAGCAGGCCGGGCATGATCAGCAGCAGGCCGGCGAGCATGGTCATCGCGTTGCCGGAGCCCTTGGGGGGCTGCGGGGCGGGCGGTATGCCGCCCGCCATCGCCTGCTCCTGGGCCTGCTGGAAGCTGCGGGTGAGGTTCTTGAAGGCGCGGCGGCCGGCCCGCTTGATGACCACCACGCCGAGCACCAGCCCGCCGGCGAGCAGCGCCGCGACGGTGAACCCGCCGGCCGCCCCGGCGACCAGGCTGAGCAGCCAGATCTCCAGGATCAGCCAGGCGGCGACCGCCAGGGGGATGAAGGTACGGGCGGGCGAGCGCCGCCGGGGGGCCGTCGGAGTGCCCGTACTCGAAGGGCCGATGCCGGTCGTCATACCCCCCAGTGTGCCTGCACCCCGGTGAAACCGGGCTCAGCCGGAGGTACCGGGCATCCCCTAGGGGGTGGCCGTCAGCGGCGCTTGCCGGCCAGCTTGGCGGCGCGCTCCTTCAGGCCCCACTGGGTGACCCGCAGGAGGGCCTCGACCACGATGTCCTTGCTCATCTTGCTGTCGCCCAGCTCGCGCTCGACGAAGGTGATGGGCACCTCCACCACCCGGAAGCCCTTGCGGACGGCCCGGCGGGCCAGGTCCACCTGGAAGCAGTAGCCGGCCGAGGCGACCTCGTCGAGGCCGAGCCCCTCCAGGGTCTCGCGGCGGAACGCGCGGTAGCCGCCGGTCACGTCGCGGATCGGGACGTCCAGCATCAGCCGGGAGTAGGTGGACCCGCCGCGGGAGAGGAACTCACGGCTCTTGGGCCAGTTGACGACGCGGCCGCCCGGCACCCAGCGGGAGCCCAGCACCAGGTCGGCGCCGCCCAGCGCGGTGAGCAGCCGGGGCAGCTCCTCCGGCTGGTGGGAGCCGTCGGCGTCCATCTCGACGATGACGCCGTAGCCGTTCTCCAGGCCCCAGGCGAAGCCCGCGAGGTAGGCGGCGCCGAGGCCCTCCTTGCCCTTGCGGTGCATGACGTGGATGTGGTCGTCGGCCGCCGCCAGCTCGTCGGCGAGCTTGCCGGTCCCGTCGGGGCTGTTGTCGTCCGCGACCAGGATGTGGGCTTCGGGGACGGCTGCGCGGACCCGGCCGGTGATCAGGCCGATGTTCTCGGCCTCGTTGTACGTCGGAATGATCACCAAGGTGGTGCCGAGCGGTCCGTACGTCCGCTGCCCGCCATCGCTCACTGGTTCCCCTTGTGTGTTCTTCGTCCGTCCCGTCACGACAGGATGATTTTAGAACAGCCGGCGACCGGGACCGGCGGCCCTTCGGGCCGGACCGGCTCCCGCTGGCTGCGGGCCGCCGTGACCGTTGTCTACTGGGCCGCCGGGCCCGGTCCGGGGCCACCCTCCCCCGGTACGCGCCGGGAGCCGCCCCACCGGCGAAACCTTCCCTCGCCCCCGAGGCGCGGGCGCGCGGAGCGGACGGAGCCGTCCGGTGGGGACGTCCTGGGGTGGGCCCGGCCGAACCTATCCGGGTCGGGCCGCCCGCACCGCACCGAGGCCCGGTGGATCACCCCTGTGGCCGTACGAATACCTCCCGGCCGCCGACCACCGTCGCCAGGCACACCGGCAGGTCCCCGCCCGGGCTCAGGTCGGGCAGGCCGGGGGTGCCGGAGCGGGGGTCGGTGGACCAGCGGGCGACCCGGTCGTCGGGGGCCTGGACCACCAGTTCGCCGGTCTGCCAGACGGCGTAGTCGGCCGGGGCACCGGGCACGAGGGTGCCCGCGTCGTCGCGGCCCAGCGCCCGCCAGCCGCCCCGGGTGTGGGCGGCGAAGGCGGCCCGTACGGAGATCCGGTGCTCGGGGGTGCGGTGGAAGGCGGCGGCGCGGACCGTGCCCCAGGGGTCGAGCGGGGTGACGGGGGCGTCCGAGCCGAAGGCCAGCGGGACGCCGGCCTTGAGCATGGCGGCGAAGGGGTTGAGGGTCCGGGCGCGCCCGGCACCGAGCCGGTCGGCGTACATGCCGTCCTCGCCGCCCCAGGCCGCGTCGAAGGCGGGCTGCACGGAGGCGGTGAGCCCGAGCTCCGCGAAGGCCGCGATGGTCTGCGGGGTCATCATCTCGGCGTGCTCGACGCGGTGCCGGGCGGCCCGGATCCGGTCGAGCCCGACCTTCGCGGCGGCCGCGCGGACGCCCTCGACCACGGCGGCGACGGCGGCGTCCCCGATGGCGTGGAACCCGGCCTGCAGGCCCGCCTCGGTGCAGGCGGCGACGTGCTCGGCGACCTCGGCCGCGTCCAGGTAGCCCGTGCCGGTGTGCGCGGCGTCGGCGTACGGGGCGTGCAGACAGGCGGTGTGCGATCCGAGGGCGCCGTCCACGAACAGGTCGCCGGCCGCGCCGACCGCGCCGAGCTCCTTCGCCAGGGCGAGGTCCCGGTCCGCCCAGTAGCCGTGGACGCGCGGCCCGGGGTGCCCGGCGGCCAGGGCCAGCAGGCCGGTGAAGTCCTCGGCGGAGGAGATGTCGGGCCCGCCGCACTCGTGCACCGAGCCGATGCCGAGGGAGGCCGCCCGGTCCAGGGCCGCCCGCTGCGCCTCGGCGCGCTGGGCGGGGGTGAGGGCGGCGAGCGCGGCACGGCGGACGGCGTGGTGGTCGTCCTTGGTGAGCGGCACGTCGTCGCCGTGCGGGTGCACCTGGGGGACGAGGTCCAGCAGGGCCGTGGTGACCACCGCGGAGTGCACGTCGATGCGGCTCAGGTAGAGCGGGCGGCCGCCGGTGGCCTCGTCGAGCTCGGAGCGGCGCGGCGCGCGGCGCTCGGGCCAGCGGGCGGCGTCCCAGCCGTGGCCGAGGAGCACCCGGTCGGCGGGCCGCCGGCCGGCGTACGCGCGGACGAGGCCGAGGGCCTCGGCGAGGGAGCGGGCGCCGGTCAGGTCGAGGCCGGTGAGGGCGAGGCCGGTGGAGGTGGTGTGGACGTGGGCGTCGGTGAAGGCCGGCGTGACGAGCGCCCCGCCGAGGTCCACGACCTCGTCCACGCCCTGCGCGAAGGCGTCGGCGGCACCCTCGGAGCCGACCCAGGCGACGTGGCCGCGCTCGACGACCATCGCGGTGGCGAAGGGGTCGGCGGGGCTGTGCACCTCGCCTCCGCGGAGGAGGACGGTTCGGGAGGGTGCGGTGGCTCCGGCGGCTTCGGCGGAGGGGGTGCGGTCGGTCATGGGGACCAGTCTCGCCCCTCCGCTGGCCGCGGTTTTCCCCGGGGCTGCGCCCGGACCCCCTGGGGGCTCCGCCCCCAGACCCCCGCGCCTCAAACGCCGGCGGGGCTGGAATGTGCCGGCCGGGGCTGGATCAGACGCGGGGCGGACGGGCTTCGTAGGGGGTGGAGAGGACCACCGTGGTGCGGGTGGAGACGTGGGCCAGGGCGCGGAGGCGGCCCAGGAGGTCCTCCAGTTCCAGCGGGGTGGCGACCCGGACCTTGAGGATGTAGTTCTCGTCGCCCGCGACGCTGTGGCAGGCCTCGATCTCGGGCACGCCGGCCAGCCGGTCCGCGATGTCGTCCGGCGCGCTCGGGTCGAACGGCTTGACCGAGATGAAGGCCGTCAGCGGCAGCCCGACGGCCTCGGGGTCCACGACGGCCGCGTACCCGCGGATGACACCGCGCTGCTCCAGCCTGCGTACTCGCTGGTGGACCGCCGACGTGGACAGGCCCGTGGCCTTGCCCAGGTCCGTGTAGCTCATCCGCCCGTCCCGCACGAGCAGATCCACGATCTGGCGGTCCAGCTCCTCCATTGCGCTCATAGCCGCACAACCTATTGCCCCGAGCGGCTTCCGGCACAGCGGTGTCCACGGAGAAGTGGCACCTGCGGCGGGCATGTGACCAAAGCCACAGGCATGTACGGGCGTACATCCCGCTCTGGTGGTTACTCGTGCCGCGCGGCGGGAAGTGCTTGGTGTGGCCGTGGCCGAAGTACCTGCCCGCCCGGCCCACCCAAGGGGGAGTACATCCATGCTGAACACCAAGCGCGCCGGTCGCACCGAACCGGAGCCCCTGGAATCCGTCGAGACCGACTACGCGGACGACGGGGAGTACCTCGAACCCGGCGACGCCGAGGACTTCGAGGTCCGCCACGCGGTCTGCCCGGACTGCGGCCAGTCGGTCGCCCTCGTCGCGGACGAGGAGCACCTGCCGCAGCACGCGCTGTGCCTGACCCCGTGGAACCCGTTCGGGCTCACGGTGTGCGCCGGCACCGGCCGCCCGGTCTCGGACGCGCTGCCCACGCTGGGCGCGCTCCTGCCGGAGCAGCAGGACCTGGACGCCATCGTGCACCTCGCCCTGCCGCAGGGGCTGGACTGGCGGACGCAGCCGTTCTCGCACGTCGGCGGGCCGGGTTCGCGTCCCGTGCGGCCGGCGGCGGCCGCGCTGCCGAGCCGGAGCCAGCACGCGCAGGCCGCCTGATCCGCGGCTACCAGTAGGTGCCCTGCACCATGCCGGACAGGCTGGCGTGGTGCAGGATCAGCCCGTCGGGGTCGGCGGGGACCTCCACCTCGCCGAAGTACGCCTGCCGGTAGGCGACGCGCAGCATGACGATCCCGTGCCGCAGGGCCGCGTACAGGGTGTGGAACTCCATGTCCCTCGGGGTGTGCCCGGTGAGCTCCGCGTAGCGGCGTTCCAGGTCCTCGCGGCGCAGGAAGTCGGGCAGGCCCGGCTGGCCGAAGCTCACGGTCAGGTCCTGGAAGAAGCGGTGCAGGTAGACGGTCCAGCCGAGGTCGACCTCGCGCGGGGCGTAGGCCGCCATCTCCCAGTCGAGGACGGCCGCCGGCCGGAAGCCGTCGTAGATGACGTTGCCGATGCGGGCGTCGCCCCAGTTGAGGACCGGGTCGCCCTCGTCGGCGGGCCAGAGTTCCTCCAGCCGGTCGAAGGCCCGCTCCAGCAGGGGCGAGCGTGCCAGGCCGGACACCACCCACTCGTAGTAGGCGCGCTGCGCGTCGACGTGGCGGCGCAGCGGGCTGCCCTCGCCCGCCGGGAGCAGGAACTCGGCCTCCTTCGCGGGGAACCGGTCGTGCAGCCGGGCGAGGAGGGAGATGCTCGCCTCCTGGAGTTCGGCCCGCTCGGCGTCGGTGGCGGAGTGCAGCCAGTTGCCCTCGTAGGTGTAGGGCATGACGTCGGGCGGTACGCGGCCCTCGGCGCGGGCCATCACGAAGAACGGCGCCCCGAGCGGGGCCGGGTCCTCCTCCAGCCACAGCACGCGCGGAACGGGCAGGTCGGTGTACTCGGCGACCAGGCTCATCACGCGGTGCTGGCGGGGCATGTCGTAGGTGGGGAAGACGGTGTAGGCGGCCGGGTCGGCGGCCAGGCGCAGGGCGCAGGCGCGGACGGGGGCGTCGGGGTGCTCGATGTCGAAGAGCAGCGTCTCGCTGGACATGCCGTTGGAGCCGGGGACGGTGGTGTTGACGACCTTCGCGCCGGGGAGCCGGCCGTCGAGCCAGGCCGCGAGGCGGCGGCCGAGTTCCTCGGGCTCTCGGGTGGAGGTGCGGGGGCGGGGTGCCGTGGCCATGGCCGGTCCTTCCTGTCTCGGGTGCTGGGTCAGGGGGCGACGGAGGAGTAGTCGGCGAAGCCGCTGGGGTCGTGGCGGCCGAAGCTGCCGTGCTCGAAGATCCCGAAGCCGGTGCGCCCGTCGAGGGTGAAGCGGGCGGAGTGGTCGGTGACGCCGAAGGCGGCCATGGGATGGGCGGCCGGGTCGGAGAGGTCGTAGGTGCGGCGGTCGGTCCAGCCGCGGCCCTGCCAGGTGCCGTGCTGCCAGTCGGCGGCGGGCGGGTAGCCGGCGCCGACGGCGAGCGGGGAGGAGTTCAGGATCTCGACGCCGAGTTCGAGGGGTTTGCGGGAGGGGTCGGCGAGGTGGACGACGGCGCGCTCGGGGTGGCGGGTGCCGGGGCGGTAGGAGATCTCGGTCTGGGGCCAGCCGAGCTGGACGTCGTGGCGGCCGCTGTCCTCGGGGAAGACCTGGACGGCCTCGTTGAGGGTGCGGTGGCCGTCGGCGTCCTCCTGGGCGATGACCATCAGGAAGCGGTCCTCGAAGCGGACGGGTATCCAGAGCCAGTGGAAGCCCTCGGGGCGCATCTCCTCGGCGGCCCGGCCGCCGTCCTCGCCGGGTATCGGGCGCACCCCCCAGCTGCGGTCGCGGGTGCCGGTCCACTCCCCCGGCGTGAGGGTGAACTCCTCGCCGCGGGCGCGGACGGTGCCGGTGACGTTTCCGGCCTGGACGAAGCGGCGGCCTTCGAGCATGAGGCGGTCGCCGCGGCGCTGGATGTGGTGGGGTTCCCAGACGGCGGGGAACTCCGCGGTCCAGGTGATGTCGTACGAGAGTCCGTGCGGGTCCGCCGGGTCGGGTGCGCAGCGCAGGGTGAGCTTCTTGAGCGGTACGTCGACGGTGATCGACAGGGGGCCGACGGAGAGGTTCATCCGGTCGTCGGTGAGGGCGTCGGAGGCGCGGACGGCGAGGAGGTCGTCGCCCAGGCGCAGGGTGGCGTAGGCGTCGATGACCCCGGCGTTGGGGTAGACGCCGAGGCCGAGGATGAGGACGGCGCGGCCGGCGTGGTCGAAGACGTGGAAGATGCAGCGGTCGTAGGCGTTCCGGTCGCCGCTGACGTGGTGCTTCATCGACAGCGGGGCCTGGTGGACGGGGTACTCGTCGAGGGCGACGGGGCGGTCCGCGGGCACGGCAAACCTCCTGGGGCACGGGGGCGGGCAGGGCTGCTGAGCGGATATGACGGTACGTCAGAAACCGCGCCCGGTGCCAGGGTTCCGGCACACCCTGCCAAGGCGGCACGGCGAGCCACCGCACGGCTCCGAGGCCCTGCCCCGCCCCCGCACCGGAGATCAGGGGCAGGTCTCGCCGAACTGGACGACGATCAGCTCCACCGGTCCTCCGTTCAGGGGGTTGCCCCCCTTCGGGAGCTGGGCGCACACCTGCCAGTTCGTCTCCAGGCGGACCGTCCGGCCCTGCAGCCCGTCCTTCACGGTGATGCCCGTGCCGGAGGGCAGGGCGTCCCGGGCGGCCTTCACGGACTTGCGATAGAAGTCCGGCGTCGCGCCGGCCGCCGCCGAGGGCAGACCGGGATCCGCGGCCGGGCAGGTCTCATCGGCCTTCACCGCGCCGAAGTCGATCCTGGCTTCGGTGGACGCGGCGCCGGGACCGGGGCTCTGGAAGCACACCTTCCAGTTCCGGTCGAAGGCCTGGGCGCGCCCGCGGCCCAGGCCGTCGTGCGAGACGAGGAGGTGGAAACCGGCGGCCTGCGCCTCGTCCTGCGCGGCCTGGAGACCCTTGCCGACGAGGTCGGGGAGGGTGCCCTGCTTCGCGGGAGCGGAAGCGGGGGCCGAGGCCGGGGCGGAACCGGGCGCGGCTCCGCCGGAGGGCTTCGCCTCCTGGCAGCCGGTGAGCGCGAGGAGCGCGGTGACGGCCAGGGCCGCCGCAAGGGCGTGACGTGTACGCATCAGCCCATGATCGCCACCGCGCGGCCCCGCGAACAGTGGGAAGGGTCGAACGGATGGGCGCGGACGGGGACGGGTTACCCCCGCGCCGGGTGCGGCGTTGGCCGTGCATGACCACTCTCGACACACCGTCGGCGAGAGCGGGGCGCAGGCGGCGTCCCACCCCGCCGGGTTACGAAGAATCGGTTCAGCAGACGGTCCCGGCGCCGGGCGGACAGCACGGCCGGCCCCGCAACCCCGACCCGCCCATCTACGGCGACCTCCTCGCCCGCTGGGCCGCCGCCGGCCGCACCCTGCCGGGTCGGCGCGACCCGGAGTGGTCCCGTATCGCGTCATCGCCGATCTGGCCTAGCGGGCCGTTGTACGAGTCCTGAGCGGGACGCCCTAGCGGCCCGCTGGAGGCTCCAGCGGGCCCCCTTCCCGCAACGTCTTCCAGATCGTGGCGAGCGCCAGGAGCTGCGCCAGGCAGAACGCCACCGAGGCGAAGCGCATCTGGTAGACGTACGCGACGAGGCCGGCGCTGGTCGGCCAGTAGCGCCGCTCGCTCTGGAACGTCTGGACGTCCATGACCAGGCCGGTGAACGTCATGACCGAGGCGAAGGCGGCCATGGCCGGGTTCGTCCCCTCCATGCTCTGGCCGATGGTCTGGGCGATCACCTGGTGGGCGACGACCGGAACGGTGAACGCGACGGCGACACCGAGCGCCTTGGTCGGCCCGTGCCGGCCGGGGAGGTCACGCCAGAGCGCGCCCAGGAAGAACCCTCCGGCCACCCAGGTGGACTGCCAGAAGACGATCTCGAGAAGGATGGAGAGGAAGCCTGCGTCGTACTGGGTGGTCAGGAGCCACGATTCGTTCCTGATCATGTCCGTCCAGTACATCAGCGCAGTGGCGGGCAAGCCGACGTAGCAGGCGACGAGCGCCCCGCGGCACGCGTTGCCCCACCAGGTGGGCATGGGCCCGCAGGCAAACGGCAGGTCGACCGGCCGCACACCTTCCGGCAGGCACTGGTCCAACTCGTCGATCTCGTGCTCGATCGACTCCTGCGTCGGGGTGCGTTCACCCGACGACCCGGCGCCCGCGCGCTGGAGCCGCGATTGGAGCTGCCGGAAGCGCCGCGCGAGGCGCAGCAATTCGGAACGGTCCGTCCGCGAGACGGTCTTGCCGAGCGGGACGTTGTCCGCCGAGGGCTGTTCCAGCACGGATCTGGCCTGTCCCAGAGCGAGCAGACCCCAGGCCACGGCGAGGCTGACGATCACGATGACGATGTCACCGGAGAAGCCGTAGTAGGAGGCGTAGCTGGGGACCACGATGAGCGCGAACAGCACCACCAGCAGGAACTTCTCGGCCTGGTTGGGCGTGAACGAGTCCTCTTCGCGCTGTTCGGAACGGCAGACGCGGAGCACCCCCACCAGGGCCAAGGGCGTCAGGTAGGCGGCGCCTCCCAGCAGAGCACTGAGAGAGTAGTAAGGGGACCACCACCACCACTGGTCGTAGTAGTACGCCCATTGGCCCCCGTACGTCCGCCAGCGGGGGTCCACGAGCCAGCTGATGCGTTCCCAGCTGCGCTCGAAGGCGAAGTAGGACCACAGGAGGGTCGCGCCCGCCACCACGAAAGAGATCGCTGCCAGCAGCCGTCGCGGCAGCCCTCCGCCTCCCATGAGCAGGACCCGCTGTCCGGACGAGAGCAGCCCCAGTACCCCCACGAAGAGCACCGTCAGCAGGACGAGCAGCACGATCCAGGAACCGGGGGGATGGATCTCGGCGTCGCTGTTGGCCAGCAGAGCGTTTTCCGACCATTCGACGTAGGCGTAGGCTGCCGCCAAACAGAGCGTGAAGGCACACGCCCCGATGAGGAAGGGTTTCCCCACCCTACCCAGGAAGCACAGAGCGAGCCCGACCAGCAGCAGAGCGAACAGCCAGACAGCCCCCTCGTAATCCCAGTGCCAGGACATCTGCTGGCGCATGAAACGGTAGGCGTTGTCACCCAGGAAGAACACGAGGGCGAGCAGCGCCTGCACGAGCGCCCACGTCTTCAACGTCTTGAGTGACTGTTCCTCCTCCGGCATCAGGCCGTCGCCCAGACCTCGCCGGAGCTTCCTGACACAGAGCAGCAAGAGCACGCTCGCCTCCAGGAACCAAAAGGCACCCGAGGCGCTGTCGTAGCCGAAGGTTTCCCAGAACTCACTCTGCGTCGCGGCGATGGCGCTCCATTGCTGTGCCGCGGGCGGACGGAACGCCACCCGAAAGGCCTCGCCACCGTTTCGCTGCTGCCATTTCAGTTCGGTGCCCTTTTCACCGAAGGCCGGCGCGGGGCTGACCGACATGGCGCCGGGGCCGCCCAGCCGGACGTGCACGTCCTCCCACGTGGCCCTCGCGAGATTCGGCGGCGGTTTCAGTCCGAGGACCCACTCGTTCTCGCCCGCGTCGAGCTGCCAGGGCCCGACGTGATACGGACCGAGCACCTGAATCCATGAGACGGCCTCGTAGTGGACGGTGGTCAACTTGCCGTCGGCCGTCACAGTCAGCGGTTTGAGACGCCACTCGCGGTCGAAGAAGCCCTCTTCATCCGTGTCCGTGACCTTCCCCAGCAGACAGCGCAGCGCGAAGCGGTATCGCGGTGAGCGGGAGTCCAGGAGCAGGTCCGGGGCGGGCCCCCAGCTGGTCGGGACCCGGATCTCCATCACGCTGGTGAGCAGGCTGTAGTCACGGCCGCGGTGGTCGAACTCCGCCGAGGCGGTGACCTTCGCCCCGCCCAGCTGGTCCGCCCGGCAGGGGTCCGCCGCGGCGGCCCGGACCCCCGGGGCCTGGACGGCGAGGAGGGCGAGCAGCAGCAGTACGTACGGCAGGAGCAGGCCGGAGCGTCTGAGGCGGGTCACCGCCCATGATCTTCTCCGGCGGGCCCGTGCGGCTCCCGGCGACACGGCGGAACCCCTGCGGGTTCAGCCCTGCGGCCGAGAGCCTTCACACGTCCGGCGTCAGCGGGTCTCGGGGCCGGCCAGGTGGCGGGCGATGACCATGCGCTGGATCTGGTTGGTGCCCTCCACGATCTGGAGGACCTTCGCCTCGCGCATCAGCCGCTCCACCGGGAAGTCCGCGGTGTAGCCGTAGCCGCCGAGGATCTGCACCGCGTCCGTGGTGACGGCCATGGCCGCGTCCGTGCAGAAGAGCTTGGCCATCGCCGCCTGCCGGGAGAAGGGCTTGCCCGCGTCCCGCAGCCGCGCGGCCGCGAGGTAGAGCGACCGGCCCGCCTCGATCTTGGTGGCCATGTCGGCGAGCATGAAGCGCAGCCCCTGGAAGTCCGCGATCGGGTGCCCGAACTGCTTGCGGCCGAGGGCGTACGAGACGGCCTCGTCCAGGGCCGCCTGGGCGACGCCTATGGCGCAGGCCGCGATCCCGAGCCGGCCGGCGTCCAGGGCCGCCAGGGCGATGGTGAAGCCCTGGCCCTCCTCGCCGATCCGCCGGGAGTCGGGCACGCGGACGCCGTCGAAGTGCAGCTGGGCGGTGGGCGAGCCCTTCATGCCCATCTTCTTCTCGGGGACGGCCGCCGTCAGGCCGGGGGCGTCGCCGGGGACGAGGAAGGCGGTGATGCCCTTGGCGCCGGGGGCTCCGGTGCGCGCGAGGACGGTGTAGAAGTCGGCGACGCCGCCGTGGGTGATCCAGGCCTTCGTGCCGGTGATCACCCAGTCGTCGCCGTCGCGGACCGCCTTGGTGGTCAGCGACGCGGCGTCCGAACCGGCGGCCGGCTCGGAGAGGCAGTACGCGCCGAGCAGCCCGCCGCCGAGCATGTCGGGCAGGTGGGCCGCCTGCTGCTGCTTGGTGCCGTAGCCGGCCAGGCCGTGGCAGGCCAGGGAGTGCACGCTGACGCCGAGGCCGACGGTCAGGCGGGCGGCCGCCAGCTCCTCCAGTACCTGGAGGTAGACCTCGTACGGCTGCTCGCCGCCGCCGAACTCGCCGTCGTACGGGAGGCCGAGCAGGCCGGCCTCGGACAGCAGGGTGAAGACCTCGCGGGGGAACCTGCCGGTCTCCTCCTCGTCCGCGGCATGCGGGCGGATCTCCCTCTGGGCGATCTCGCGTACGAGCGCGAGGAGGTCCCGGGACTCCTCGGTGGGCAGCTGACGGTCCACCGGCTGCGGGGCGCGGTCGGTCATGGCGGCGCTCTCCTCCCTCGTCGGGCACGGCGGCGACGCGTGAGGTGTGGGACGCGCCGCCGGGTCTCGGTGCTCTCACAGCCGAATGCTGCCCTCCCGGGTTACGGAACGGCTCGCTCAGCGGCTGCGGCGGCTTGAGTATGCCCGATCAGGCGCTTTACGTCACCGGTACATGATTGCCATGATCATTCGATCCGCTCGCGGCCTCCTCGGGAGCCGGTGGAGGAGCCGGACAGTCGGGGACGAACTCCTCGATCACGGTCAGCGTCGCCCGCAGCTGTCGCACGAGCAGGGCGGCGAGGGCGTCCCGCCCGGGGCGCGCCGCGGCAGGCGGGGTGCCGATCCAGTCGAGGGTGGCGCCCTCCACGCCGGAGAGCCAGCCGACGAGGGCGAGCCGGGCCAGGGGCGGGACCTCGCGGCGGCCGTAGGCGCCCTCGGCGATGGTGGCGACGAGTTCCTCGCGGACGGAGTCGCGGATGGCCAGCACCTCGTCGTCGGAGCCGACCCCGCCGGTGACGATGGTGCGGTAGGCGGCGCGGTGGTGCTCGGCGTAGTGGAGGTAGCCGTCGATCGTGCGGCGGGCCCGTTCGGCGGCCGGCAGGCCGGTGTCCCCTCCGGCGCGGGCAACGAGGCCGGCGACGGAGTCCTCGACGATCGCGAGGTAATAGCCGCGCTTGCTCTTGAAGTAGTAGTAGACGAGCCCCTTGGCGACGCCGGCCTGGCGCGCGATGTCGTCCATGGAGAGGGCGTCGTACGGGGTGTCGGCGAACAACTTCCGCCCGATGGCTATGAGTTCGGCCCGTCGAACCTGCGAACGCGGGGCTGTGCCGCGCTGTTGACTATTATTCAAATTCAGCCCTAGCCTCGAACCGCCACAGGATTTGCCCGCAGTATGGCAGACCTGCCTGTCGCGCTCCTTTCGCACCGATCCTCCGGAATCCACACGGGAGGCACATCATGGGCAAGGGCAACAGAGCGGCCGTCGAGGGCCGGGTCGACTGGCGGAAGTCGGCGCTCGTCGCGCTGCCGGCGGCCGCCCTGGTCGGGGTGCTGGGGGTGGTGACGGCGCAGGGGGCGCTCGCCGCGTCCTTCGCCGTCTCGGGCACCTCCTTCCAGGTCTCCTCCTCCAAGCTGAGCAGCAAGGGGCTCGCCTCCTACGTGCACACCGACCGCTCCGTCGACGGCAAGGGGCACCCCGTCGCGCTGCTGGGCATCGGGGAGGCCACGCTCACCGACATCTGCCAGTCCGCCGAGGTGGACACCCCGGTGGGGAAGGTCGTGTTCAAACTCACCGCCGGCGGGCCGGCCGGGAACGTGACCGCCAGCAACCTGGTCATCGACGGCGAGGACCTGGACGGGGACGCCACCTTCGGCACGGCGCAGATCGGCCGGGACGCCTCCACCCTCGACCAGGTGGACGGGGTGCGGGGCGAACCCGGCAAGTTCGGCCTCCAGGCCGGGAACATCGAGGTCGTGGGCGTGAAGTCGCACGCCTGGTCCGCGACCGGCGGCAACTTCCGGCTCAAGGGCATGAAGCTGGACGTGAGCCTGGACGGCGGGAAGTGCTTCTAGGGCTCCGGGCGCCGTCACTGCCGCTGCCCGGCCTGCGGGCGCGGCTGCGGGCCTGGCGGCGGACCCGGCCGTTCTGGGGCGGCCTGCTGCTGGTCCTGGGCGGGGCCGAGCTGCTGCTGGTCCCGCTCTCGCCGCTGACGGTGCTGGTCAGCCTCGGGCTGGGCGGGATCGCCGCGATCGGGATCGGGGCCGCGCTGATGGTGGCGGGGCTGTTCCTGTGGTTCCTGCCGCAGGCGCGGGCGTACGTGTCGGTGCACGCCCTGCTGCTGTCGGTGCTGTCCTTCGTGGCGACCAACCTGGGCGGGTTCCTCGTCGGCATGCTGCTCGGGATCGCGGGCAGCGCCCTGGGTTTCGGCTGGACCCCGCTGCCGGAGGAAGGGGCCGGGGAGAAGACCGGGGAGGAGGCCGGGGAGGCCGGAAAGCGGACCCGGGAAGGGGCCGGGGGCGGGGCGGCGGCGGGCGGGGCAGGGCGGCTGCCGGCCGCCGTGCTGCCCGTTGTCCTGCTGGCCGCGCTGGCCGCCGGAACCCCGCAGGCGCGGGCGGAGGCGGCCGGCGCGGGGGGGCCCCCACCGGGCCCCCCCCCCCCCCCAACCCCCCCCCCCCCGCTTCCTCCACCAGGGGTTTTCCCTCCCGCCGTCCCCCAAACCCCCCCAACCAGAA
>NZ_JBWKEZ010000059.1:0-25512 GCF_056434525.1 Streptomyces sp. NPDC044002 | reverse complement strand
CGTCTTCTCTCCTCCTTCTTTCCTTCTCCTTTTTCGCCCCCCCCCCCCCCCCCCCCCCCCCCCCCCCCCCCCCCCCCCCCCCCCCCCCCCCCGGGCCGCCGACGGCGGCCCGCACTCCCCCGACGGTCACCACCTCGCTGTTCGCGCCGCGGGGCTTCGCCCTGGCCGGCGTCACCGAGCTGCCCACGGCGGACGGGCCCCGCAGGGTGCTGGTGCTGCGGATGGCGGCGGCGTCGCTGCGCGACTACCGGCTGCACACCCGCGACGGGCGCGAGGAGTACACGCTGGCGGCCGACTCCCTGGAGCTGCGCGGGGACGTGACCCTGTACCTGACGAGGTTCAGCGGGTGCATCGAGGGGCTGCTCTGCGTCACCTTCAGCCCGGACGGGCTGCCGGCCCCGCCGGTCATCCCGCCGTTCGTGTTCATGACCCGGGTCAGCGCCGAGCAGGCACTGGTCACCTCGGACGTGATCGTCACGGAGGGGCTGCGGCTGGGAGCCTCGTGACGGCGGGGTCAGACGGGGTCGGGAGGGGTCAGAGCAGGCCGAGCTGGGTGACGAACATGGCCACGACGACCACCAGGGTCCAGCCGAGCACGTGCTCCAGCCAGGCGGAGTCTTCCTTGGGGCCGCCCGTGCCGACGAGGCGGCGGGCGCGGGCGGTGAGGGCGGCGGTGTGTGCGGTCATGCCGTCCAATGTGCCAGCGTTCGCGGCTTTCGCGGTATATGACGAGGGTCACTGGTGGCGCCGGTCACGCCGCCGGGCCCCGGCGGCCTCCGCTGTCCGGAGGTGCTGCCGGGGCCCGGCGGCGGGATGCGCTCCCGGTCAGGTCGTCGTGCGCCGGCGTCCGCCCATGGAGACCATGGCCAGACCCAGGCACAGCATGACCGCGCCGGTGATGACGTTGCTGACGACACTGCGGGTGGTGTCCATCTCACCGGCCATGACCCAGGGGGCCACGATGGTCCAGGCGCCGATCGCGACGGCCGTCCAGGCCATCGCGTGCGTGCGCTCGTACGCCGTCCCCAGTCCGCCCATACACAGACAGAAGGCCAGACCGGCGATCAGGTTGTTGATGGCCAGCGGGCCCAGCACGCTGAACCCGGCGATCCAGGGCGAGGCCGCCAGGTACAGGCCCGAGATCAGGGCCAGTGCCTCCACGGCCTGCGCGGCGGGAGTGCTCGTCACCCGCTCGAACCGAGTCCGCATCTCGGCAAGGTCCGGGTGTTGTTCGATGCTCGAATGGGTGGTCATGGTGGGCTGCCTCCTAGAGAAGCCTTATATGCCCTTTATGCCCATATTCCGCCCGTTAAGCCACACGGGCGAGCGGACCTTTCCCGCCGGTTGGCGGGAAAGGTCCGGCCCGCGCCTCACAGCACCCCGACCTCCCGCAGCGCCCTGACCTGGTCCACGGAAGGCAGGGCCGGGGCGTAGAGGTAGCAGACGCCGCCGGTGCCCGAGACGGTCTTCCCGGCGGCGTTCCGGCGCTTGGTGCGCAGCCACGCGTTCTCCCACTCCCGGCGCCGGTATACGCGGCGGACGGAGTCGTTGTCCGGCGAGTTCGGGTCGTTGGCGACCACGTCCCCGGCGGCGGTGAAGCCGATCACCGTCATCAGGTGCCCCGCGGTGCCGTAGCCGGCCCCGGTGAGCTCCTGGGCGAGGAAGGACTGGGAGGTGATGACCGGGATCCCCGCGCGGACCAGGGTCTCCAGGTCGGTGAGGGAGGTCAGCCGGGTGACCACGCCGGCCAGATCGCGGTAGGTGGCCGCGTAGGCGGCGTTGAAGGGCCAGTTCCCGCAGCCCTTGTACGCGGCGTCGTAGGTGGAGCGGGCCGCGTGGCAGACCTGCGGGTCGGCGTAGCCGGGGCGGACCCAGCCCAGGGAGGCGGCGCCGGGCCGGCGCCCCCAGTACTCGATGACCATCTGGGAGGAGGTCGGGCTGCACCAGGCCTCGCCGCCGTTGTCGTACTCGGGGTACTGGCCCGCGTGGACCTCCTGGGAGTAGCGCGGGACCTTCAGCTCGTGCGCCCGGCCCGAGGGGGCGGCCGCCGGGACGGTGAAGCGGTCGGGGACGGCGGAGGCCATCGCCCCGGCCAGCCAGACCTTGGGGCCCTGCGCGGTGCCGGGCCTGCGGTGGAGGGTGAGGCGCAGCTGCCAGCCGGTGATGCGCAGGCCCGCGGCCGCGGCGGGGGCGTCCACGGCCAGGGTGTCGGTCCAGACGGTGGTGCGGCCGTCGGTCTGGCCGTCGACGGAGGTGCGGCGGATGTCGCCGTCGCCGGCCGCCCAGCGGCCCATCACGTACCAGCGGCCGGCGGTGCCGTCGCCGTAGGAGGGGCGCAGCTCGGTCTGGATCCAGGTGCCGGCCGGGGTGCGGGCGTTCCAGGACGCGATGGCCTCGGTGGCGGCGACGGTGGTGCGGTGCACGGGAGAGGTCCAGGTGGCGTACTCCCAGGCGGACTTCCGGGCGGTGTGCGGGTCGGTGTACTCGGTGCGGCCGGCCGGGGCCGCCATCTCCAGCCCCGGCCGGGCGCCGGCGACGGCGGTGGTGCCGCGGTGGGTGCCGGCCTGCCAGTGGGCGTACGCGTACCAGAACCGGTTGTCGACCGTCCGGGCCGCGGCAGCGCCGGCGGCGGCGTCCGCGGCGGCGTCCCCGGCAGCGTCTTCGGGGGCCGCGGCGGGGCCCGGGTCGGGGGCGGCGGCCGGGTCGGGGGCGGAGGCCGGGCCGGAGGCCGCGGAGGCCCGCCCGCCGGGGACGGTGGCCGCGGTGGCGGCGGCGAGGGCGACGGCCAGCAGGGCCCTGCGTGGCGTGGGTGCGGTCATCGGCTTGTTCCCCCAGGGGGTCGGTCTGGTGGTGCGGCTGCTCCACCCTTCCAGTTCCCGGCCCTGCGGCGGCGAAGCCCGGGGGCCGTGTCGGGGGCCCGTACCCTGGCCGGGTGGAGCCACAGCAGTCACTTGAGTCACTCGCGCGGGAGCTCGCCGCCCTGCCGCCCTCGCTCGGCCCGGTGCGGCTGATCGGCATCGACGGGCACGCCGGGTCGGGCAAGAGCACCTTCGCGGAGCGGCTCGCCGACGCCCTGGGGGGCGCTCCGGTGCTGCACCTGGACGACGTGGCCACCCACGAGGAGCTGTTCGGCTGGGCGGGGCGGCTGCGGGCGCAGGTGCTGGAGCCGCTGGCCGCCGGACGGGCCGCGCACTGGGCCCCGTACGACTGGGTGGGGCGCCGCTTCGGTGCCGAGCGGGTGCTGGAGCCGGCGCCGGTACTGCTCGTCGAGGGGGTCGGGGCGGGGCGGCGGGCGCTGCGGCCCCATCTGGCGCGGCTGCTGTGGATGGAGACCCCCCGGGAAAGGTCCTGGGGGCGGGGGCGGAACCGGGACGGACAGGAGCTTTCCGACTTCTGGGACGGATGGGAGCGCGCGGAACTCGCGCACTTCTCGGACGACCCTTCACGCCCCTTCGCGCACACCTTGGTACACCAGAGTGGTACGGGATACGAGTGGACTTCCGGGGCTTCTGCGACCCCGGGAACGACCCCATCCGTCACCGAGCGTCACGGACTCCCCCAGGCCTGAGCGGCCGCGCCCCGACGGCCGCACGGGGCTTCCCCGACCCGCTTGACCCGGGCCCGGGAACCGCCGTACGTTCTGAATGCGCGGTCCGCAAGGGCCGCCGCGGACGCGAAGCCCCCGATTGTTCCCCCGTGATCGGGGGCTTCGTTCTGCCCCGGAGCGGTGCGGCGCGCGTCGCACCGCCCGCTCTTCTTCACCCTGAGTTACCCTGCGCTTCCGGGGCACGCCCACGACCCGTGCCCACCGCACCCTGGGTAAGGTGCGTCACCGCAGGTACGATGCAGCCCTGATTTCATCGGCGGGGTCGACAACTCTGGTGCGCGACGCGGAGTTTGCCGCGCACCACGGGGCATGCTTGTGGGGGATGTGATGGACTTCGGCATGCCGGGCAGCGCACACGCTCCGGCCGAACTCGCCTGGCTCCGCGGGGTCGACGCCTGCACGATGGGCGCCTACCCGCAGGCCGAGGAGGAGTTCCGGGCGGCCGTCGGGCTCGATCCCACCATGGCCGACGCCTGGCTGGGACTGCACGCGCTGCGGGTGGACACCACCAACGCCTTATTGCGGATGTACGCCCACCGGGACCGCTTCGGCGAGCAGCGCACCCGGCACCGCCGGACCCTCAACTCCTGGTACTGGCTGGGCTGGTGGGTGCAGCCGGTGCTGGAGAGCCGGCGGGACCTGCTGCTGGCGCACGCCTCCCACTGGCTGGACGGCCGCCACGTGCCCGAGCTGGACCAGGCCCTCGCCGCGCTGCCGCCGGTGGACACCGATCCCCAGGTCCGGTTCCTGCACGCCTGCCGGGCCTACCTGGTCAAGGACTGGGAGCAGCTGGTCCGGCACACCGAGCCGCTGGTGCTCGACCCGCTGCTCGGCATCGAGGCGGGGCTCTTCGGCGGGATGGCCCGGGTCCGGCTGGAGATGTACGGGCAGGCGGAACCGATGCTGTCGGCCGCGCTGATGCGGTGCCGCAGCGAGCAGCCCCAGCGCAAGGAGCTGCGGTACTGGCTGGCGCGGGCCCGCGAGGGCACCGGTCGCAGCGCGGCGGCGCTGCCGCTGTACCGGGCCGTGCACCGGGTGGACCCGGCGTTCATGGACACCGCGGCCCGGCTGACGGCGATCGAGGACAGCACCGACCCCGACGACATGGCCGGGCTGGCCGACGCCTTCGGGTACGGCGGGTACGGCGGCCACCTGAGCGAGGGCTTCGCCGGGCACTACGCGGCGGTCGCCCTGGGCGGCGGGGGCGGTGGCGGCGGGGGCGGCCCGGTCCAGGACATCGCGCCGGACGGGCAGGTGGACCCCGATCCGCCGACGCCCGGGGAGCCGCCGGGAACGGGCCGGCTGGAGGGCGTACGGCACCGGCTGCCGGTGCCCCCGCAGGGCGCCCCGCCCGGGCTGCCGGCCGGTCCGCCCGATCCGGCGCTGCTCGCCGAGGCGCTGGCGGAGCTGGAGCGGATGGTCGGCCTGGAGCCGGTGAAGCGGCAGGTGAAGGCGCTGTCGGCGCAGCTGCACATGGCCCGGCTGCGGGCCGCGCAGGGCCTTCCGGTGCAGCCGCCGAAGCGGCACTTCGTCTTCTCGGGGCCCTCGGGGACGGGCAAGACCACGGTGGCCCGGATCCTGGGGCGGGTCTTCTACGCGCTGGGGCTGCTGGGCGGGGACCACCTGGTGGAGGCGCAACGGGCCGACCTGGTCGGGGAGTTCCTCGGACAGACCGCGGTCAAGGCGAACGATCTGATCGACTCGGCGATCGGCGGGGTGCTGTTCGTGGACGAGGCGTACAGCCTGTCCAACTCGGGCTACAGCAAGGGCGACGCGTACGGCGACGAGGCCCTGCAGGTGCTGCTGAAGCGGGCCGAGGACAACCGGGACCACCTCGTCGTCATCCTGGCGGGCTACCCGGCGGGGATGGACCGGCTGCTGGCCGCCAATCCGGGGCTGTCCTCGCGGTTCACGACCCGGGTCGACTTCCCGAGCTACCGGCCGGCGGAACTGACCGCGATCGGCGGGGTGCTGGCGGAGGGGAACGGGGACTGCTGGGACGAGGAGGCGCGGGAGGAGCTGCGCAGCATCAGCGGGCACGTGGTGGAGCAGGGCTGGATCGACGAGCTGGGCAACGGGCGGTTCCTGCGCACGCTGTACGAGAAGAGCTGCGCGTACCGGGACCTGCGGCTGGCGGGCTTCGCCGGTGAGCCGTCGCGGGAGGACCTGGCCACGCTGCGGCTGCCGGACCTGATGCAGGCGTACGGGGAAGTGCTCTCGGGGCGCGGGCCCAGCCCGGCCTGACCCTTCGGCTGCCGCCGGTTCCTCCCGGGGGGGGCGCCTGCCGGTGGGGCTCTGCCGGCTCCGGCCGTCGGGCCCGCCCGGTGGGACGCTGCGGGGTCCCGGGGCCCCGGCGCCGTCCATCGGGTGGGGCGGGCCGCAGCGCCGCCATCCGCCGTCGGCCGTCGGCCGCGGGGCCCGGGCGGGGACGGGGGCCGGGGCCGTGCGGCGCCTGCGGGGCGTGGCCGCTGCGCGGAGCGGTCCCCTACCCTCCCTTCCACCGTTCCCCGGGGCTCCGCCCCGGACCCCGTACGGCGCTGCGCGCCCGAGGGGCACCCGGCCGGTGCGCCGGCACCGGAGCTCCGCCCCTGGCCCCCGGGCCGGTGTGCCGCGCCGGGGCTCCGGGCCGGTGTGCCGCGCCGGGGCTCCGGGCCGGGCCCGTCCGGAACCGGATCACGGGCGGGCCCCGGGCCCCGTCCGGAACCGGATCACGGGTGTCGGTCCCGGGGCGCCCGATCCGGACCCCGTACTGGCGCTGCGCGCCGCCGGGACCCCGGGCCCCGTACGGCGCTGCGCGCCCCACGGCACCTCGCCCGCCGCCCGGCCAGGGGCAACGGCTCTGGGTGTGCGGGGTGTTGGCGGGGCCCCCGGGGGCGGCGAGGCGGCGTGTGCCGGTAGGGTCGAGCTGCAACACGACGCGAAGGGGAGCCTCAGTGGCGCGGGTTGCAGTGATCGGCGGGGGTATCAGCGGGCTGGCGACGGCCCTCATGATCGGGCGGCGGGGCCATGCGGTCACGCTGTACGAGCAGGACGTCCGGGGGGCCGGAGGGGACCTCGACCGGGACTTCTTCGACTGGGACCGGCCCCGGGTCCCGCAGGCCGTGCAGCCGCATTCCTTCCTCGCCCCCGTGCGTTCCGTCCTGCGCGCCGAGACGCCCGACGTTTACGCGGACCTGCTGGCGCGCGGCGCCCGGGAGTACCACGACTTCGACTGGTTCGGCGAGCACCCTCCGGTCCGGGACGGGGACGAGGAGCTGGTGACCCTGCGGACCCGGCGCATCGTGCTGGAGGCCGCGCTGGCCTCGGCGGTGCGCCGGGAGGCGGCCGTCGAGGTGCGGCAGGGCAGCCGGGTGAGCGGGCTCGTCTTCGCCGAGGGGAGCCCGCCGCGCGTCACCGGCGTGCGGGTGGGGGCCCGGGAGGAGCGGGCGGACCTGGTCGTCGACGCGTCCGGGCGGCGTTCGCCGGTCCCCGCGTGGCTCACGGCGGCCGGCTGCCGGCCGCCCGTCGTCGAGAGCCACCGCACCGGACTGGCGTACTTCTGCCGCTGGTACGCGCTGCGGGCCGACGGCCCCCGGAACCCCGGGAGGGTGAAGACCGGCTCGGCGGCGCCGTTCGCGCTCGCCGGGGTGTTCCCGTCCGACAACGACACCTTCGCGGTGCACCTGGTGCTCTCGACGGGTGACCCGACCCGGAGCGCGGTCACCGACCCGGCCGTGTTCGAGGCCGCCGCCCGCCGCTTCCCCGCCGCCGCGGCCTGGCTCGGCCTGGACCCGGAACCGCGGTCGGCCGTGCTGCCCATGGCGGGCCTGCCCAACCGCTGGACCTCCCTGGCCGACGGTGCCGGGCCCGTGGTCACCGGCCTGGTCAACGCGGGCGACAGCCTCGTCCACACCAACCCGACGCTGGGCCACGGCGTCGCCTTCGGCCTGCTCGCCGCCCAGTACCTGGCCGCCCACGCCGACGGGACGGCCGCGGACCCGGCCGGCTACCACGACTGGACGGCCCGGACCCTGCGCCCGTGGTTCGACGACCAGGTGGCCGCCGACCGGGTCAACGAGCAGCGCCTCGCCGAGAGCGCCCCGGCGGCGGACCGGCGGGCGGCCGCCCTGGGCGCCTGCGCCTTCGAGGACCCGGTCGTCATGCGGGCCCGGGCCCGGGTCCGCCACCTGCTGCTGCCCGCGGCCGAGGCCTACGGCAGCGACGAGGTGGACCGGGCCGTGACGGCCTGGCTGGAGGCGAACCCTGACTTCGCGCCGGGGCACGACGGCCCGACCCGGGACGAGTGGGAGGCACTCGTCCCGGGCTGAGCCGGACCGGGGTCAGACGCGGGCGAAGGGGCGGTGGGCCGGGTCGCGGACCTCGCCGACCAGCATTTCGAGGACGTCCTCCAGGGCCACCAGGCCCAGGATCCGGCCCGCCGGGTCGGCCACCTGGGCCAGGTGGGTGGCGTCGCGGCGCATGACGCTGAGGGCGTCGTCCAGCGGGAGGGTGGAGCACAGGGTGGTCATCCGGCGCCACACCCGCTGCGGCACCGCCCGCTCGCGGTCCTCCAGGTCGAGGACGTCCTTGACGTGGAGGTACCCCATGAAGGCCCCGGTGTCGGAGCGGACGGGGAAGCGGGAGTAGCCCGTGCGGACCGTCAGCTGCTCGATCTGCCGGGGGGTGACTGCCGGCCCGACCGTGACGAGGCGGTCCCGCCTGAGCAGGACGTCGGTGACCGGGCGGCTGCCCAGTTCCAGGGCGTCCTCCAGGCGCTCCTGCTCGACCGGTTCGAGGAGCCCGGCCTGCCGGGAGTCCTCCACCAGCCGGCCCAGCTGCGCGCTGGTGTAGACGGCCTCGACCTCGTCCTTCGGCTCGACCTTGAACAGCCGCAGGACCAGCGCCGCGCACGCGCCGAGCGCCGTGGTGACGGGGCCGCAGAGGCGGGCGAAGGCGACCAGGCCGGGGCTGAACCACAGGGCGGTCTTCTCGGGGGCGGCCATGGCGAGGTTCTTCGGGACCATCTCGCCGATGACCAGGTGCAGGAAGACCACCGCCGACAGGGCGACCACGTAGCCGAGGGGGTGGATCAGGCCCTCGGGCACGTGCAGGGCGTGGAAGACGGGCTCCAGCAGCCGGGCCACCGTGGGCTCGGCGACGGCGCCGAGGGTGAGCGAGCACATGGTGATGCCGAACTGGGCGGCGGCCATCATGCGCGGCAGGTTCTCCAGGCCGTACAGCACCTGGCGGGCCCGCTTGGACTCCGCGGCCAGCGGCTCGATCTGGCTGCGGCGTACGGAGACGAGCGCGAACTCGGCGCCGACGAAGAAGCCGTTGGCCAGGACGAGGAGCAGGGCGAAGAGGAGCTGGAGCGCGTTCACAGGGCGGCGCCTTCCAGCTCGGCGGCCTGGCGGCCGCTCGCGGGGGCCGGCACGGCCGTGAGGCGCACCAGCCGCACCCGCTCCGCGCGGTTGCGCCGGACCTGGCGGACGGACAGCTTCCAGCCGGGCAGCTCGGCCCGGTCCCCGGGGGAGGGGATCCGGCCGAGGAGGTCGGCCACGAGCCCGGCGACGGTCTCGTAGGGCCCCTCGGGCACTTCGAGGCCTATCCGGCGCAGGGTCTGCACGCGGCAGCTGCCGTCGGCCTCCCAGGAGGGACGGCCGTCCTCGCCGGGTACGGCGGCCAGTTCGGGGCTGTCGTCCTCGGCGAGGTCGTGCTCGTCGCGGACCTCTCCGACGAGTTCCTCCACGATGTCCTCCAGGGTGACCACGCCGGCGGTGCCGCCGTACTCGTCGACGACCACGGCCATGGGCTGTTCGCTGCGCAGCCGCTCCAGCAGCGGCTGGACCGGCAGGGAGCCGGGGACCAGCAGCGGGGCGACGCAGATCCGGGCGACGGAGGTGCGGGCGCGTTCGGACTCGGGCACGGCGAGGGCGTCCTTGAGGTGGACGACGCCGGTGACCTCGTCGATGCGCTCGCGGTAGACCGGGAAGCGGGACAGGCCGGTGGCGCGGGTCAGGTTCAGCACGTCGGCCGCGGTGGCCGTGTCCTGGAGGGCGCTGACCTTCACGCGGGGGGTCATGACGTGCTGGGCGGTGAGTTCGCCGAGCGACAGGGTCCGTACGAAGAGGTCGGCGGTGTCCTGTTCGAGGGCGCCGGCCTGGGCCGAATGGCGGACCAGGGAGACCAGTTCGCCGGGGGTGCGGGCGGAGGCCATCTCCTCGGCGGGCTCCACTCCGAGCGCCCGCACGAGGCGGTTGGCGACGGAGTTGAGGCCGGCGATGACGGGCCGGAAGGCCCGGGAGAAGGCCTGCTGCGGGCCGGCCACGAAGCGGGCCACCTGGAGCGGCCGGGAGACCGCCCAGTTCTTCGGGACGAGCTCGCCGACGACCATCTGCACGGCGGAGGCGAGCAGCATGCCGGTGAAAACGGCGACGCCGGAGACGGCTCCGGCGGGCAGGCCGGTGGCGGCGAGCGGCCCCGACAGCAGGCCGGCGAGCGCCGGTTCGGCCAGCATGCCGACGACGAGTGAGGTGATGGTGATGCCGAGCTGGGTGCCGGAGAGCTGGAAGGACAGCTCCCGCAGGGCTTCGACGACCGTGCGGGCACGGCGGTCGCCCTCGGCTGCGGCGCGCTCGGCCTCGGGCTTCTCGACGGTGACGAGGCCGAACTCGGCCGCCACGAAGAAACCGTTGGCGAGGATCAGTGCGAAGGCCGCCACGAGCAGCAGTAGCGGGATGGTCATGCCGCCGCCTCCGTGGGGAGGGCGGCGCGGGTACTACCGGACGATCCGTCCATTGCTGGAGGGAGTCACTCCTCTGGTCGCAGGTGCCCACGGGCCACGGGGTCCCGGGGCGGTGGGAGGGCGCACGGGCGCGCCCCGCCACCAGGGTAGTCATTGAGATCGCCGCCGCAATGGGACGCAGCGGCGAGGCCCGGCTCGGTCAGTGGTCGTTTGTGCCGGTTCCGTGGGTTTCGGCGAGGGCGCGCAGGGCGCGGGCGTCGCCGATGGCCCGGGCCTTGGCCACACCGGGCTGGATGCCGAGAACGGGCAGGCTGGTGCCGTCGTTGAGGTCGAGGAAGACCCACGGGTCGCCGGGGCGGAGGTTGACGCGGAGGATCTGCGCCCACTCCAGGCGGCGGGTGGTGGTGAGGTTCACCACGGTGACGCCGTTCTCGTCCGCGACCACCTTGGGGCGGCTGAGCAGGACGAGGACGGAGGCCATCAGGGCGGCGGTGAAGACGAAGCTGACCCGCTCGCCGGGGCTGAGGTTCTCCAGGAGCAGCGCGATCGCCGTGATGGTGGCGAACATGGCGGTCCCGACACTGAGCAGCACCGCCCGGGTGCGGTTCGGCCGGAAGGTGACCGGCAGGGCGGGGGTTGCGGGGCGGGCGGCGGACTCGCTCATGGTGCGCTGGGCCTTCTGGGGTGGCGTACGGGGGACGGCGCGGGGGTGGTGCGCCGTACGGGGGCGGTGGGGCCGGGAGGGGTCCGGGTGCGGACCCCTCCCGGCCGGAGCCGTCCTAGAGGCGGCAGGCGTGGATCGAGGTGGTGAGGATCGCGCGCGCGCCGAGCTCGTACAGGTCGTCCATGATCCGCTGGGCCTCCTTGGCGGGGACCATGGCGCGGACCGCGACCCAGCCCTCGTTGTGGAGCGGGGAGATCGTCGGGGATTCCAGGCCCGGGGTGAGGGCGACGGCGCGCTCCAGGTGCTCGGCGCGGCAGTCGTAGTCCATCATCACGTAGCTGCGGGCCACCAGGACGCCCTGGAGGCGGCGCAGGAACTGCGCGACCTTGGGGTCCTCGACGCCGGCGCCGGTGCGGCGGATGACGGTCGCCTCGGACTGGAGGATCGGCTCGCCGATGACCTCCAGGCCGGCGTTGCGCAGGCTGGTGCCGGTCTCGACGACGTCGGCGATGACCTGCGCGACGCCGAGCTCGATGGCGGTCTCGACGGCGCCGTCCAGGTGGACGACGGAGGCGTCGATGCCCTGGTCGGCGAGGTGCTTGGCGACGATCCCCTCGTAGGAGGTGGCGATCGTCATCCCGCCGAAGTCCTCCGGGCCCTTGGCGGTGCCGGGCTTGGTGGCGTAGCGGAAGGTGGACCGGCCGAAGTTCAGCGGCAGGATCTCCTCGGCGTTGGCGCCGGAGTCGAGCAGGAGGTCGCGGCCGGTGATGCCGATGTCCAGCTTGCCCGAGGCGACGTAGATCGCGATGTCCTTCGGGCGGAGGTAGAAGAACTCGACCTCGTTGTCGGGGTCGACCGTGACGAGTTCCTTGGACTCCTTGCGCTGGCGGTAGCCGGCCTCATGGAGCATCGCCGACGCCGGTCCGGAGAGTGAACCCTTGTTGGGGACGGCGATGCGCAGCATGGGCTTCCTTTGGTGCGTAGGTGCGAAGGGTGTGGGCGGGGCGGGGGCCCCGGTACTGCGGGCTCCGGTACGGCGGGCTCCGGCCTAGAGGTGCGCGTAGACGTCGTCGAGGGAGATCCCGCGCGCGACCATCATCACCTGGACGTGGTAGAGCAGCTGGGAGATCTCCTCGGCGGCGGCGTCCTTGCCCTCGTACTCGGCGGCCATCCAGACTTCGGCGGCCTCCTCGACGATCTTCTTGCCGATGGCATGGACGCCCTTGCCGACGAGCTCGGCGGTGCGGGAGGTGCTGGGGTCGCCGTTGGCGGCCTTGTGCTGGAGCTCCGTGAAGAGCTCTTCGAAGCTCTTGGTGGGTTCGTTCGCCATGATGCCCTTAGAGTACGGGCTCACCCGGGTCCCCCGGTGCCGGGGTTCACTCCTTGGACTACCGCCAGGGTTCGCTGACGGTGCGCAGCGTCATGGCGGTGGAGACGGCGGCGGTGACCGCTTCGTGCCCCTTGTCCTCGTTCGAGCCTTCGAGGCCGGCGCGGTCCAGCGCCTGCTCGTCGTTGTCGCAGGTCAGGACACCGAAGCCGACGGGGACTCCGGTGTCGATCGACACCTGCACCAGGCCCTGGGTGACACCCTGGCAGACGTAGTCGAAGTGCGGGGTGCCGCCGCGGATGACCACGCCGAGGGCGACGATGGCGTCGTAGCCGCGGCCCGCCAGGACCTTCGCCACGACCGGGAGTTCGAAGCTGCCGGGGACGCGGAGCAGGGTGGGCTCGTCGATGCCCAGCTCGTGCAGGGCCCGCAGGGCGCCGTCGACCAGACCGTCCATGACCTTTTCGTGCCACTGGGCCGCGATCACGGCCACCCGGAGGTCTCCGCAGTTCTTCACGCTCAGTTCGGGTGCGCCCTTGCCGCTCACAGCTCTGCTCCTCGGTGTTTCGGTTCCGCTGGTGTGTACGAGTGGTGTGTCTGGGTGGTGCGTCTGGCTGGTCGGTGGTTACTGGTTGCCGCAGGCGGAGGTGGTTACGGCACCCTCCAGCCAGGGCAGGTCGTGGCCCATCCGGTCCCGCTTGGTGCGCAGGTACCGCAGGTTGTGCTCGCCGGCCTCGACGGGCATGGGCTCCCGGCCCGCGACGGCGATGCCGTGGCGGACGAGGGCGTCCGACTTGTCGGGGTTGTTGGTCAGCAGCCGGACGCTGCGGACGCCGAGGTCGGCGAGCATCTGGGCGCCGGCCCCGTAGTCGCGGGCGTCGGCGGGCAGGCCGAGTTCCAGGTTGGCGTCCAGGGTGTCGCGGCCCTGCTCCTGGAGCTCGTAGGCGCGCAGCTTGGACAGCAGTCCGATGCCGCGGCCCTCGTGCCCGCGCAGGTAGACGACCACGCCGCGGCCCTCGGCCTGGATGCGGGCCATGGCGGCCTGGAGCTGGGGGCCGCAGTCGCAGCGCTGGGACTGGAAGATGTCGCCGGTCAGGCATTCGGAGTGCATCCGGACCAGGACGTCCTCGCCGTCGCCGACCTCTCCGTGGACGAGGGCGACGTGCTCGACGCCGTCGACGGTGGAGCGGTAGCCGTACGCCGTGAAGTTCCCGGCGGCGGTCGGCAGGCTGACCTCGGCCTCGCGGCGGACGGTCGGCTCGGAGGAGCGGCGGTAGGCGATCAGGTCCTCGATGGAGATGATCGTCAGGCCGTGCTTGCGGGCGAAGGGGATCAGCTCGGGCAGCCGCAGCATGACCCCGTCCTCGCCGGCGATCTCCACGATGGCGCCGGCGGGGCGCAGGCCCGCGAGGCGGGCGAGGTCGACGGCGGCCTCGGTGTGGCCGTTGCGGACCAGGACGCCTCCGGGCTTGGCGCGCAGCGGGAAGACGTGGCCGGGACGGACGAAGTCGCCGGCCTCGGAGGTGCCGTTGGCCAGCAGGCGCAGGGTGGTGGCGCGGTCGGCGGCGGAGATGCCGGTGGTGACGCCGTGCTCGGCGGTGGCGTCGACGGAGACGGTGAAGGCGGTCTTCATCGACTCGGTGTTGTTCTGGACCATCTGCGGGAGCTCCAGGCGCTCCAGCTCGGGGCCCTCCATCGGCGCGCAGATCAGGCCCCGGCACTCGCTCATCATGAACGCGACGATCTCGGGGGTGGCCTTCTCGGCGGCGATGACGAGGTCGCCCTCGTTCTCGCGGTCCTCGTCGTCGACGACGACCACGGGGCGGCCGGCGGCGATGTCGCGGATGGCCTGCTCGACGGGGTCGAGGCGGAAGGTCTCCTGGTCGTCCGCGTCCGGCACGGACTTGAGGATGGTGGTCATGCCGTTGCTCCTTCGAGGGCCGTGGCGGGGGTGGTGCGCGAGCGCTGGTACCAGTCGTAGGCGCCCCACAGGACGAGCGCGAAGTAGACGACGTAGACGAGGCCGGAGAAGGCCAGGCCGCTGTTGAAGGCGAGGGGGACGCCGACCAGGTCGACGAGGAGCCAGGCGAACCAGAACTCGACCAGGCCGCGGGCCTGGGCCACCATCGCCACGATCGTGCCGACGAAGATGTAGGCGTCGGCCCACGGGCTCCACGACAGGTTCGGGAAGAGGGTGAACAGGCCGCCCACGGCGAGGGTGCCGGCGGCGGCTCCGGCGAGGAGCAGTCCGCGCTCCTTCCAGGTGGCGGTGCGGACGGCGATGGAGCCGTCCTGGGCCTTCTGCCGGCCGAGCTGCCAGGCGCGCCAGCCCCAGACGGCGACGGCGATCACCAGGAGCTGCTTGCCGACACCGCCCGCGAGGTGGGCGGAGGCGTAGGCGGCGACCAGGATCAGGCCGGAGAGGAGCTGGGCGGGCCAGGTCCATATGGAGCGGCGCCAGCCGAGGGCGAGGGCGGCCAGGCCCATCAGGTTGCCGATCATGTCGGACCAGATGACCTTCTGCCCGAAGACCTCGAAGGCCTGGGTGTTGAGCCAGGTCAGGGCGGTCACTGGTCCGTCTCCTTCGCGTGGAGGGGGTTCACGCCGGCGGCCAGCAGGCGCTCGACGTACTTCGCGAGGACGTCGACCTCGAGGTTGACCGGGTCGCCGCTCTGCTTGATGCCGAGGGTGGTCAGCGCGAGGGTGGTGGGGATGAGGCTGATGGTGAAGTAGTCGGCGGCGGCCTCGACCACGGTGAGGCTGACGCCGTCCACAGTGATAGAGCCCTTCTCTACGACGTACCTTGCGAGGTTCTCCGGCAGCGAGACCTTGACGATCTCCCAGTGCTCCGAGGGGGTGCGGGAGATGATCCGGCCGGTGCCGTCGACGTGTCCCTGGACGAGGTGGCCGCCGAGCCGTCCGCCGAGGGCCATGGGGCGCTCCAGGTTGACCCGGGAGCCGGCGGCGAGGGCGCCGAGGCTGGAGCGGTTGAGGGTCTCCTGCATGACGTCGGCGGTGAACTCGCCGTCCTCGGTCTCGACGACGGTCAGGCAGACGCCGTTGACGGCGATCGAGTCGCCGTGCTTGGCGCCTTCGGTGACGACGGGGCCGCGCAGGCGGAAGCGGGAGGCCTCGGCGAGCTGCTCGACGGCGGTGACCTCGCCCAGTTCTTCGACGATTCCGGTGAACACTCAGTGCTCCTTGGGGGCGTTGGCGGGAACGGCGGTGATGCGCAGATCGGTGCCGGTGCGGACGGCCTCGGTGATGTCGAGGCGTACCGCGTGGGCGATGTTGGTGATGCCGGCGCCGGCGAGGGCGGCGGGCCCGGCGCCGAGGAGGGCCGGGGCGATGTAGCCGATGACGCGGTCGACGGCGCCGGCTTCCAGGAAGGCTCCGGCGAGTGTGGGTCCGCCTTCGAGGAGGACGGAGCGCACGCCGCGCGCGTACAGCTCGGCGAGGAGGGGGCCGAGGGGGAGGCGGCCGTCGTCGCTCAGCGGCAGCCGGAGCACGTCGGCGCCGGGCAGGTGCGCGGTGTCGGCGTCCTCCCCGGTGACGATCAGGGTGGGGGCGGCGTCGTCGAGGATGCGGGCGGTCGCCGGGAGGCCGGCGCGGGTGTCGAGGGCGACGCGCAGCGGCTGGACGGCTCCGTCGACGCCGCGGACGGCGAGGTGGGGGTCGTCGGCGCGCAGGGTGCCGCCGCCGACGAGGACCGCGTCGGCCTCGGCGCGCAGCCGGTGGACGTCGGCGCGGGACTCGGGGGAGGTGATCCAGCGGCTGCTGCCGTCCTCGGCGGCGCTGCGGCCGTCGAGGGTGGCGGCGTACTTCCAGGTGACGTGGGGGCGGCCGAGGCGTACGGAGGTCAGCCAGGCGGTGTTGCCCTGTTCCGCCTCGTCGGCCAGCAGGCCGGCCTCGGTGTCGATCCCCGCGGCGCGCAGGGTGGCTCCGCCGCCGCTGGCCTGCGGGTTCGGGTCGGAGACGGCGTAGACCACGCGGGCGATGCCGGCGTCGACGAGCGCCTGGGCGCAGGGGCCGGTGCGGCCGGTGTGGTTGCAGGGTTCGAGGGTGACGTAGGCGGTGCCGCCGCGGGCGGCGTCCCCCGCCGCGCGCAGGGCGTGGACCTCGGCGTGCGGGCCGCCGGCCCGCTCGTGCCAGCCTTCGCCGACGACGGCGCCCGCGGGGTCGGTGATGACGCAGCCGACGACGGGGTTGGGGCTGGTGGAGCCGAGTCCGCGGGAGGCCAGCTCGATGGCCCGGCGCATCGCGGTGATGCTCGGGTCGGGTGCTGCCTGCGCGGCGTGTGTCGCCACCGGGTCCTCCTGCCTCATCGGGCACGGACTCCGGGGCCTGTCGGGATACGACAGATGAAGCGGGTAGCGCACACGGGGACGCCGAGGCCGGAAATCACGGTCCGTCCGACACGTATCCGCTGGGAATACGCCGATGGACCGCCGACGGCGGCGTACCGGTGACTGGCCCGCCGCGCACTGCCTCCCATCCGGACTTTAACCGTCGGTCCAGGAATTTCACCTGGTCAACCGGCCGCTGGATGCGGACGGGTCGCGGACTATACCGCCGGTTCGGAATTACACCGACCCCGGAGTGCGCTGCTACTGGTACTAGGGCCAGTGTGCCACGGGGGATCGGGGGCCATGTGGGTGAAGCGCTGTGGCCTGGCTCACAGGGGCGCCGTTCTCGAGCGTCCCTATTGCGCCACCGGTGTCGCGATCTCCGCCTGCCCGGCTTTGGTCCAGACCTATTGACGGGTTGGTCTAGTCCTTTTAACGTTCCCTTCATCTTCCCCGGGAGCCGGCCTGTCGACGTGCGCACGTCACGGGCCAACCAGCGCCACCTTCCTGCCTGTTGCCGCACGTTGGCCCTGCCATCCTCCCCTCCCCAGGAGGCACCATGCTGTCCCCCACACGTACGAGAGCGATGCTCCTGGCATCCGGCGCCGCGATAGCCGGACTGCTGGTCGGCGGGCTCTCGGCCGGCGTGTCCCACGCCGCCGACAACGAGACCTGTCGCCCGGACGGGCTCTACAAGACCGCCGGCGTCGACGTCCCGTACTGCTCGGTCTACGACTCCGAAGGCCGCGAGAAGATGGGCGCCGACCACCAGCGCCGCGTCATCGGATACTTCACCGGCTGGCGCACCGGCAAGGACGGCACGCCCGCCTACCTCGCCAACAACATCCCGTGGTCCAAGGTCACCCACCTCAACTACGCCTTCGCCCACGTCGGCGCCGACAACAAGATCTCGGTCGGCGGGGACAACGCGAACAACGCCGCCACCGGAATGACCTGGCCGGGCGTCGCGGGGGCCGAGATGGACCCGGCCCTCCCGTACAAGGGCCACTTCAACCTGCTGAACAAGTTCAAGAAGCAGTACCCGAACGTGAAGACCCTGATCTCGGTCGGCGGCTGGGCCGAGACCGGCGGCTACTTCGGCGACGACGGGAACCGGGTCGCCTCCGGCGGCTTCTACTCGATGGCCACCAACGCCGACGGCTCGGTCAACCAGGCGGGCATCGAGACCTTCGCGGACTCCTCGGTGGAGTTCATCCGCAAGTACGGGTTCAACGGCGTCGACATCGACTACGAGTACCCGACCACCATGAAGGACGCGGGCAACCCGCTGGACTGGCAGCTGTCCAACGCCCGCCGGGCCGGCCTGGTCAAGGGCTACGACGTCCTCATGAAGACCCTGCGCGAGAAGCTCGACCGCGCGGGCGCCGCCGACGGCAAGCACTACCTGCTCTCCGTCGCCGCCCCCTCCTCCGGCTACCTGCTGCGGGGCATGGAGACGTTCCAGATGCAGAAGTACCTGGACTACGTCAACATCATGTCCTACGACCTGCACGGCGCCTGGAACGAGTACGTCGGCCCCAACGCCTCCCTCTTCGACGACGGCAAGGACGCCGAACTGGCGGCCGCCGGCGTCTACGGCAGCGCCCAGTACGGCGGCGTCGGCTACCTGAACACCGACTGGGCCTACCACTACTTCCGCGGTTCGATGCCCTCGGGCCGGATCAACATCGGCCTGCCGTACTACACCCGCGGCTTCAAGAACGTGCAGGGCGGCACGGACGGCCTGTGGGGCAAGGCCCCGGCCACCAGCTGCCCGGCGGGCGCCGGTCTGACCAAGTGCGGTGACGGCGCGGTCGGCATCGACAACCTCTGGCACGACAAGGACGCCAACGGGGTCGAGTCCCCGGCGGGCTCCAACCCGATGTGGCACGCCAAGAACCTGGAGAAGGGCGTCGTCGGCGACTACGTCACCAAGTACGGCTTCCCCGCGAACACCACCCTGACCGGCAGCTACGCCCGCAAGTACGACTCCACGCTGGTGGCGCCGTGGCTGTGGAACGCGCAGAAGAAGGTCTTCCTGTCCACCGAGGACGAGCAGTCCGTCGCGGCCAAGGCCGACTACGTGGTCGACAGGGGCATCGGCGGCACGATGGTCTGGGAGCTGGCCGGCGACTACGCGTACAACGCCGCCAAGGGCCAGTACGAGCCGGGCGACACCCTCACCTCGCTGATGTACGACAAGTTCAAGGCCGCCACCCCGTACGGGGCGAAGAAGGCGGGCGCCACCGTGCCGCCGGCGCAGGCCGTGGACATCAAGACGGAGTTCACCGAGTTCAAGCTGGGCGACTCCAACTACCCGATCACCCCGAAGCTCAAGATCACCAACAACACGAAGAGCACGCTGCCCGGCGGCACCGAGTTCCAGTTCGACTACGGCACCTCGGCCCCGGCCAACGCCTCGGACCAGTCCGGCTTCGGTACGAAGATCATCGCCACCGGCCACTCCGGCAACAACGTCGGCGGCCTGAAGGGCGACTTCCAGCGGGTCTCCCTGAAGCTCCCGGCGTGGCAGACGCTGGCCCCGGGTGCCTCCGTCGACCTGGCGTTCAACTACTACCTGCCGGTGTCCACGCCCTCCAACTGGACGGTGAACATCTCCGGCACCACCTACGCCCTCGCCGGCGACCTGGCGCGGGGCACCACCACCGGCGAGCCGGGCGGCGGCAGCACCCCGCCGACCACCCCGCCCACCACTCCCCCGACGACCCCGCCGACCACCCCCGGGACCTGCACCTCCCCGGCGTACGTGGCGGGCACGGTCTACAACTCCGGGAGCGTGGTCTCGCACAAGGGCCACACCTGGAAGGCCCAGTGGTGGACGCAGAACGAGGAGCCCGGCAGCACCGGCCAGTGGGGCGTCTGGAAGGACCAGGGCGCCTGCTGACCCCCTGCGGACGAGCGTGAACGAGGACCCGGTGGCCCGGCGGCCACCGGGTCCTCCCGCGCGTCCGGGGCCCGCCCCGCGCCGGGCTGTCACATTCCGGAGCACCCGTCTGTCTCCTGGGAGAAGCCACTCCCACGCGGAAGGACACCCACCATGAGCACGATCCTCGTCACCGGCGGCACCGGGAACCTCGGAGCGCTGGTCGTCGCGCGGCTGCGCGGCCGGGGCCACGAGGTCCGGGCCCTGAGCCGGTCCTCCGCCGAGTACCCCGTCGACCTGCGGGACGGCAGCGGGCTGGACGCGGCGATGGCGGGCGCGGAGGTGGTGGTGCACTGCGCGAGCTCGCCGCGCGGCGGCGACGACGTCGCGGCCCGGCAGCTGATCGGGGCGGCCCGGCGGGCCGGGACCGTCACCAACCTCGTCTACATCTCGATCGTCGGGGTGGACGTGGTGCCGTTCGGCTACTACCGGACGAAGCTGCGGGTGGAGCGGATGCTGGAGGGGTCCGGGCTCGGGGTGACCGTCCTGCGGACCACCCAGTTCCACGACCTGGTGGCCCAGGTGACGGCCGCCGCGGCGAAGCTCCCGCTGGTCCCGCTGCCCAAGGGGGTGCGGGTGCAGCCCATCGCCGTCGAGGAGGTCGCGGACCGGCTGGCGGAACTGGCCGTCCCGGTACCGGCCGGGCGGGTGCCCAACATGGGCGGGCCCGAGGTCCGCACCCTCCAGGAGTGGGGCCGCGCCTACCTCGCGGCGACGGGGAGCAGGCGGCGCGTGGTCACGCTGCCGCTCGCGGGGAAGGCGTACGCGGGCTTCCGGCGCGGGGGGAACCTGGCCCCCGCGCAGGCGGTGGGCCGGACCACCTTCGGGGAGTTCCTGGAGCGGCGAGGGTAGGGGGCCGCGGGCCGGCACGCGCGGCACGCGCCTTACACGCGGCCCCTTCAGCCGCTTCAGCCCCGTCAGCCCCCTCAGCCCCCTCAGCCCCCGAACAGGTCGTCCTGGGCGGCCGCCCGGGCGGCCAGGCGGGCCCCCTCCAGGACGGCCGGGCCGCCGAGCCCGGTGGCGCGGACCTCCGTCGGTACGGGGGTCAGGGCGGCCAGCCGGTCCGCGACGCGGGCGGCGAGGCCGGGGCCGCCCGCGCGGCCGAGCTCCCCGCCGAGGACCACGCAGCCCGGGTCCAGGACGGCGGCGACGGCCGCCGCCCCGAGGGAGAGCCGTTCGGCGAGGGCGTCGAGGAAGGCCTCCCCCGCCGCGCCGGCCACGGCCTCCTCGACGGGCCCGGTGAAGCCGTGCTCCGCGGCCAGGGCGGCCACCGCCGTGCGCCCGGCCAGGGAGTGGAAGCCGCCCCCGCAGTCGGTGGCGGACGGCAGCCCGGGGGTGCCGGGGACGGGCAGGAAACCGATCTCGCCGGCCCCGCCGGAGGCGCCGCGGCGCAGCCGCCCGTCCAGGACGACGGCGGCGCCGACGCCCGCGCCGAGCCACAGCAGCACGAAGGAGTCCAGGTCCCGGGCGGCGCCCACCCGCTGCTCGGCGAGGGCCGCCAGGTTGGTCTCGTTCTCCACCAGCACCCGGGCCGGCAGGGTCTCCTGGAGCGCGGCCACCAGGTCCCGGTGCCAGGCGGGCAGACCGCCGGTGTCGCGCAGTTCGCCGCCCGCCGGCGCGACCAGCCCGGGCGCGCCGACGACCACGGTGTGCAGCTCCCGGGCGCCCGCCTCCCGGGTCAGCTCCGCCAGCCGGGCCACGGCCTCGCCGACCGCGTCGACGGGCAGGGAGGCCCGGGCCAGGGGGTGGCCGAGGAGGTCGGTGACGACGGCGGTCGCGCTGTCGGTCCGTACGTCCAGGGCGGCCAGGTGGGCGCGGCCGGCGACGATCCCGTACAGGCGGGCGTTGGGGCCGCGGCGCTGTTCGCCCGACTCCCCCACGACCTCGACGAGCCCGGCCGCGCCAAGCCGTTCGACGAGGTCGGCGACGGAGGGGCGGGACAGCCCGGTCAGCCGCTTGAGCTGGGCCGCCGTCAGGGGCCCCTCCTCCTGGAGGAGTTCGAGGGCGAGGCGGTCGTTGATGGCCCGTGCCGTGCTCGGCGAGGCGGGGGACGGCACGGCCGTCGCGGCGGGGGTCAGCACCTTGGCAGGGGTCACGGCGCCCATCTTAGGGAGGGAAAGGCTCTAACTATCAGGCAGGCTCCCTGATAGTTTACTTGCCATGACCGGGGAACCCGACCTCAGCCCGGCGCGCCTGCGCCACGCCCGCTTCGCGATCGCCGCCGTCTTCTGCGTCCACGGCGCCGTCACCGGCTCCTTCGCCACCCGCATCCCCTGGATCCAGGACCACGCCGGGCTCGGCTCGGGCGCCCTGGGCCTGGCCCTCGGCTTCCCGGCCCTCGGCGCGGCGCTCGCGATGCCGCTGGCCGGGCGGATCAGCCACCGCTTCGGCGCCCGCGCCGCCCTGCGCGGGCTGCTGGCGCTGTGGACCCTGTCGCTGGTCCTGCCGGGCCTGGCCCCGAACCTGTGGACCCTGTGCGGGGCGCTCTTCGTCTACGGGGCCACCGCCGGGATGTCGGACGTGGCGATGAACGCCCTCGGCGTGGAGACGGAGAACCGGCTCGGCCGGTCGATCATGTCCTCGCTGCACGGCATGTGGAGCGTGGGCGCGCTGCTGGGTTCGGCCGCGGGCACGGTCGCCGCGCACGCGGGGACCGACACCCGGCTGCACCACCTGGTCGCGGCACTGGCCCTGACCGCTGCCGGGCTGGTCGCCGTACGCGGGGTGCTGGACCTGCGCGCCGCCCGCGAGGAGGAGCCCCCGCCGCGGTTCGCCCGGCCGCCGAGGACGGCGCTGCTGATCGGCGGGGTGGGCTTCTGCGCGGTCTTCGCGGAGGGGGCGAGCCTGGACTGGTCGGCGGTGTACCTGCGGGACGTGCTGGGCTCGGCGGCCGGACCGGCCGCCGCCTCCACCACCGCGTTCGCGCTGACCATGGCGCTGGCCCGGCTGGCCGGGGACCGGGTGGTGGACCGGTTCGGGGCGGTGCGGACCGTACGGGCGGGCGGAGTGCTGGCGGTCGCGGGCGGGCTGCTGGTGGTCGGCGTCCGGCAGCCTGCGGCGGCCATGGCGGGCTTCGGGCTGATCGGGCTCGGCATCGCGGTGGTGGTGCCGCTGGCCTTCGCGGCGGCGGCGCGCAGCGGGCCGGCTCCGGCGCAGGCCATCGCCGGGGTCGCGACGATCACGTACACCTCGGGGCTGATCGCGCCGTCGGCGATCGGGGCGGTGGCGGACGCCAGCTCGCTGGTGGTGTCGTTCGGGCTGGTGACCCTGCTGGCGTGCGCGCTGACCGCGGGGGCGGGGGTGCTCCGGACCGGCCGGGCGCCGGGCGCGGCCCGTGACAACAATCGGGACGAACCAGCCCCTATCCGGCCGTAATATATCCGCTGGCCCACTGCGGTGATCTCTGTGGCGATCCCTGTGGTGATCGACCCGCAGGCGGCCAGGATCCTTGATCGGCCGACGGAACGGAAGTGGTGGGACATGGGCTTCGGCGTGCGCTGGACCCTGCACGGAGACGGGCGGACGCCCGCTCCCGGCGCGGTGGTGCGGCCCGAGGAGCGGCTGTCGTGGCCGCGCACCGCCGGGCTCGGTGCCCAGCACGTCGTCGCGATGTTCGGCGCCAGCTTCGTCGCCCCGGTGCTCATGGGCCTGGACCCGAACCTGGCGATCATGATGTCGGGCATCGCGACGGTGATCTTCCTCCTCGCGACCCGCGGCCGGGTCCCCTCCTACCTGGGCTGCTCCCTCTCCTTCGTGGGCGTCGCGGCGGCGATCCGGGCGGGCGGCGGGGACAGCGCGGTGGTCACGGGCGCGGTCTTCACCGTCGGCGCGGCGCTGTTCCTGGCGGGCCTGGCCGTCCAGCGGTTCGGGGCGCGGATCATCCACGCGGCGATGCCGCCGGTGGTGACGGGCGCGGTCGTGATGCTGATCGGCTTCAACCTGGCGCCGGTCACGGCCTCGACGTACTGGCCGCAGGACCAGTGGACGGCGCTGCTGACCATGCTGTTCACCGGGCTCGCGGTGGTGTGCCTGCGCGGGTTCTGGTCGCGCATCGCGATCTTCCTGGGCCTGGTGTTCGGGTACGCGGTGTCCTGGGTCTTCGACCTGCTCTTCGGCAAGATCCACTCCACGGTGGGCGGGCCCGAGGCCGTGGACCACTGGCGGCTGGACCTCTCCGGCGTCGGCAAGGCCGACTGGATCGGGCTGCCGTCCTTCCACGCACCGTCCTTCGAGTGGTCGGCGATCCTGATCGCGCTGCCGGTCGTCATCGCCCTGATCGCCGAGAACGCCGGGCACATCAAGGCCGTCGGCGAGATGACCGGCGACCCGCTCGACGACAAGCTCGGCACCGCCATCGCGGCCGACGGCGCGGCGTCCATGCTGTCCACCGCGGTCGGCGGCCCGCCGAACACCACGTACTCCGAGAACATCGGCGTCATGGCCGCCACCCGCGTCTACTCCACGGCGGCCTACTGGGCGGCGGCCGGCTTCGCCCTGCTCTTCGGCCTGTGCCCCAAGTTCGGCGCGGTCGTGGCCGCGATCCCCGGCGGTGTGCTGGGCGGCATCACGGTGATCCTGTACGGCATGATCGGCCTGCTCGGCGCGCAGATCTGGCTGCACGGCCGGGTGGACCTGCGCAACCCGCTGAACCTGGTGCCGGCCGCGGCGGGCATCATCATCGGCGTCGGCGGGGTCGAGCTGCACTTCACCGACAGCTTCGAGCTGGGCGGCATCGCACTCGGCACGATCGTGGTGATCACCGGCTACCACGCGCTGCGCTACTTCGCCCCCGCGCACCTGAAGGAGCAGGAGCCGCTGCTCGACTCCGGCACGTCGGCCTACGACGCCGGGGGCGACAAGCAGGATTGACGGCCCTTCGCCCGAACCGGCGAAGCGCACGGCCAAGTTCCCCGCACGGGCCGTCCGGGCTGGGACGCTGCCCTGCATGGAAGCGGTACTCGCGCGGATGCGCGCCCTGGACGAGCGGCTCCCCGCGCAGGACGGTGTCGCCGTCTTCAACCGGGTGTACATGACCGTGACGCAGACCCTGCACCGGCGGATCGGCCAGGGCGAGTTCCCGGCACCGCGGCGGGCGCAGACGCTGGCCGTACGGTTCGCGGAGCGGTACCTGACGGCGGTGGAGGCGGACCGGGCGCCGGCCTGCTGGCGCCCGCTGCTCCAGTACCGGCGCCACCCGGGCGTGCGGCCGCTCCAGCACGCGCTGGCCGGGATCAACGCCCACATCGGGCACGACCTGGCCCTGGCGGTGGTGTCCGCCTGCCACGCCCTGGACTGCCCGCCGACGGCCCTCGAAGCCGACTTCCACCGGGTCGGCGACACCCTGGTCTCCCTGGAGGAACGCATCCGGGAGGACCTGATGCCGGGCCCGGACCTCCTGGAGGTCGCCGACCCCCTCACGCACCTGCTGGGCTCCTGGAGCCTGGAGCGGGCCCGGGCGGGGGCCTGGGCATCGGCCCGCCTGCTGTGGACGCTGCGCCGCTCCCCCGACCTCGCGGAGGAGTTCGAGGAGTCCCTCGACGCCGGCGTGGGCCTGGTGGGGCGGTGCCTCCTGACCCCGACGCCCCTCAGATCCGCTGCGCGGTGCTGCCCGAACCCCTGGTGACCCGCCGCTGCGCGGGGCCGCGTGATCGGCTGGTACCGCCGCGGGTGCGGGTGCCGCTGCGCGGGCTGCTCCCCTACCCGCCCTTCGCCCGTTCCCCGGGGCTGCGCCCCGGACCCCGCTCCTGGGGGCTCCGCCCCCAGACCCCCGCGCCTCAAACGCCGGCGAGGCTGAGGTTTGCCGGCCGGGGCTGGATTTCGCGCAGCGAAATTCCAGCCCGCGCGGCGATTGAGCGCACCGGGCGCGCAGCGCCCGGTATCGGGGTCAGGGGCGGAGCCCC
>NZ_JBWKEZ010000058.1:0-53769 GCF_056434525.1 Streptomyces sp. NPDC044002 | reverse complement strand
ACACTCCACCCCCCTCCCCGCTGCTTTCGGCCTGCCCTTCCCTCCCCCCCCCCCCCCCCCCCCCCCCCCCCCCCCCCCCCCCCCCCCCCCCCCCCCCCCCCCCCCCCCCCCCCGCCCGTCACCACTGGCGCTTCACGGCGGCCTTCGTACCGGTCACCAGGCTCGCCGGCGGGACGTCGTCGGCCACGACCGCGCCGGCCGCGATCACGGCGTCCCGGCCGATGCTGACGCCGGGCAGGATCGTGGCGCCGGCGCCGATCCACACGTTCTCCGCGACGTCGATGGGTGCGCCGGTGAGGTACAGCCGCCGCTCCTCGGGATCGACCGGGTGCCCGCTGGTGATGAACGTGACCTTCGGGCCGACCATCACGCGCTCGCCGAGCCGGATGCCGGCGTAGTCCAGGAACGTGCAGTTCTGGTTGATGAACACCCGCTCGGCGAGTTCGAGACGCAGACCGTGGTCCGTGTAGAAGGGCGGGTAGATGGTGACCCTCGGCGGCAGCGGCCTGCCGAGGATCTCCTCCAGCAGCCCGGCCCTGCCCTCCTCGTCCTCGAAGGGCAGGGCGTTCAGGCGGGAGGTGAGTGCGGTGACGCGCAGGACCCTCTCGGACATGGCCTGGAACTCGGGGCTGTGGATGCGCATGAGCCGGTTGCTGGACATGCCGCGATTCTTCCGCCCGTCCGGGTGACCGGACAAGATCCGGCCGGTGCGGCCGGTGCCGCCGGTGCACCCGGTCCGGTCAGAAGAGGTGGCGGACGAAGACGTCGGACTTGCCGTTGGTGTCGCCCGGCACGAGGTCGTCGGCCGCGGACTGGAAGACCACGTCCCGTCCGCCCGCGCTGACCGCGTCGATCCCGGCCGAGGCGGGCCGGTCCGAGACGACCTGGTCGGTGCCGGTCTCCAGGTCGCGCAGGACCAGCGACGGCCCGCCCGTGCCCGTCGGGGCGTACAGCAGGTGCCGGCCCGTGGGGTCGACGGCCACGCCGCGCACGTCCGCCACCAGCCGGGTGGTGCCCGAACGCAGGTCGTGGACGTAGGTGTCGGAGCCCGAGAGGTAGACGACCGTGCTGCCGTCGTCGCTGAGCTGGAGGAGCGTCGCCGCCGTGGACGGGCCCTCGACCGGGCCGGAGCTGGTGCCGGTGGTCCGGTCCCACACGAAGACGTCCTGCGTCTGGCCGTTCTGGTAGGCGACGTAGCGGCCGTCACCGCTGATGGACGGCCGGGCGGGGTAGGTGTGTTCGAAGGAGGCGACGGTCACCACGGCGCCGGTGTTCCAGTCGTGGACCTCGACGCGCTGGCGGTTGGCGGGCGCCGGCTTCCTGATGAGGAGGGCGAGGGCCGTGTAGCGGCCGTCCGCGTTCAACGACGGCTGGTCGCAGCTGTAGGCCGAGCAGTTGGGGGAGGCCGTCCCTCCCGTGCGCACCTGGTACTGGCGGATGCGTACGTCGTTGAACCACTGGATCGCATAGCCGACGTACGCCCCGTCGCCGCTGATCGCCGGGGGCTGGATCGGGTGGTACGCCCCCATCCGCTGGGTCAGCGGCGTCTGCAGGTCGCGGACGAACACGGCGTCGGTGCCCGCCGCGCCGTCGGACGTGAGGTTCCGTGCCGCCGACGAGAAGACGACGTGGCGGCCGTCGGGCGTGATCGAGGCGCCGGCGGAGTCGCCGTCGCCCTGGGCGCCGTCGGGCGCGACGCTGATCCGCTCGACGCCGACCGCCGCTGCTCCCGCAGCCCGCGCGGGTTCGGCCCGGGCGGCGGCCCCGGGCAGTGCCGCCGTGACCGCGCAGACCGCGGCCGCCGCGCCGACGGCGGCCCGTACGCGTCTGGTGGTGACCCTGCTCGTGCTTCCCCTCATTTTCCCCCCAGCCAGGACAAGTCCCCGCCTCCGGCTCCCCGCCGGAGGACCAGAGCATGCAACCGCGATGGTGCGGTGGGGTCAATGAGGCACATGCCCGAGAGGTGCGGTTTCGGCCATGACGGAGCGCGAACGCCCCGCGGAGCCGGCGGACCGGCCCCGGGGGGCGTTCGAGAACGGACGGACGGACGGACGGACGGACCGGCCGGCTACCGGCTGAGCGAGCCGAGCGCCGCCACGTCGTACGGCTTCAGCTCGTCGAACCGGTCGCCGAGGACCTTCGCCGCCCACTGCGGGTCCTGGAGGAGCGCCCGGCCGACGGCGACCATGTCGAACTCCTCGCGTTCCATGCGGTCCAGGAGGTTGTCGATGTCGCCGAGCGCCGCGCCCTCGCCGGCGAAGGAGCGGATGAAGTCCCCGTCGAGGCCCACCGAGCCGACGGTGATGGCCGGCCGGCCGGTGAGCTTCTTGGTCCAGCCCGCGAGGTTCAGGTCGGAGCCTTCGAACTCCGGGAGCCAGTACCGCCGGGTGGAGGCGTGGAACGCGTCGACACCGGCCGCCGCCAGCGGGGCCAGGATCGCCTCCAGCTCCTCCGGGGTCTGCGCGAGCCGGCCGTCGTAGGCCTCCTGCTTCCACTGCGAGTAGCGGAAGATCACCGGGAACCCGGCCGAGACGCGCTCGCGGACCGCCGCGACGACCTCCGCGGCGAACTTCGTACGGGCCACCGCGTCGCCGCCGTAGGCGTCGGTGCGGCGGTTGGTGCGCTCCCACAGGAACTGGTCGAGCAGGTAGCCGTGGGCGCCGTGCAGTTCGACGCCGTCGAAGCCGATCCGCTCGGCCTCCGCCGCGGCGTCGGCGAAGGCGCCTATGACGTCGTCGAGGTCGGCGCGGGTCATCGCCTTGCCGGTCCCCTCGGTCCCGTCGACGCGGATGCCGGAGGGGCCGACGGCCGGTGCGTCGGGGTACGGCGCCTCGCCCTGCTTGCGCACCATGCCGATGTGCCACAGCTGCGGCACGATCGTGCCGCCCGCCTCGTGCACGGCCGCGGCGACCTTCGCCCAGCCCGCCAGCTGCTCCTCGCCGTGGAACCGCGGCACCCGGTCGCTCTGCCCGGCCGACTCGTGGCCGACGTACGTGCCCTCGGTGACGATCAGGCCCACGCCCGCGGCGGCGCGGCTGGCGTAGTACGCCCGCACGTCCTCGCCGGGCACGCCGCCGGGGGAGAACATCCGCGTCATCGGAGCCATCGCGATGCGGTTGGGGACGGTGAGGCCATTGAGGGTGACGGGCCGGGAGAGGATCTCGGCCGCGCGGGAGGCGGTCGACGTGGTGACGGTCATGCGGGTCCTCCGGGTTGTGGCTGTGGCTCGTCGGACGACAACGAGAAGTGCATAGTACACATGCTATGTATCATGCATATTGCAGCATGGTCGGCCCCCAGGCCCGCACGGGTCGGCGATAATGGACGGCCGGAAGGGGCGGAGCGGGAGGCGCAGTGCTGGAGAAACTGGAGCGGGAGCTGATGCTGCTCTCGCGGCACCAGGTGCTGGGCAGGCACGAGCGCGACCACGAACGCCTGGAGCGGTCGGCGTACCTGCTCCTCAGCCGCATCGACACCCAGGGCCCCATGTCCATAGGCCAGCTGGCGGAGGCCTTCGGGCTCGACACCTCGACCGTGAACCGGCAGACGGCCGCCCTGCTGCGCTGCGGGCTCGCCGAACGCGTCGCCGATCCGGACGGCGGCATGGCCCGCAAGCTGCGCATCACCGCCGAGGGCGGCCGCAGGCTCAGCGGGCACCGCGAGGTCAACCGCTCCTGCCTGGCCCGGATCGTCGCCGACTGGTCCCCCGAGGAGGTGCGGGAGCTGGAGGACGTCCTGATCCGGCTCAACCGCAGCGCGGAGGCCCTCGAAGGGCGCTACTGGCCGCGGACGGAGGAGGACGCCGCCGACGCCCCCTGCCACCCTCCGGCCCCGGGGGAAGCACCGCCGACGGCGTAGCACCAGGTGGCGATCGCGCTGAAATGGTCGAGGACGCCCGCCGGGTCCGGCTCCGGCAGCACCGCGTGCACGGCCGGCGAGGTGGCCGGCAGCAGCGCCACCGCGAGGGCGGCGCCCCGCCACCGGAACGCGACCACCGCGGTCGCGGCGTCAGCCCTTGAGCCGGCGGTTGACCTCCTCGCTGATGCGGCGGTTCAGCTCGGCCAGCTGCTCGGGTGTGTAGGCGGTGAGGTCGCCGAGGTCCGGTGGCTCGGTCCGGGGCTTGCCCTTCGCCTGTTCCTCGCGCCGTTTGAGCTCCTGCTCCTCCGGCGAGCCGGGCGCCGCGAACGCACACTTGATCAGTGTCCCGTCGGCGGCCTTCAGGCAGGTCGCCTCGCGGCCCGCGACCTGGCCCCTGCCCTCCACGCGGTAGCGGATGTCCTGTTCGCTGCCGATCGTGGCGGTCCAGGTGGTCCCGCCCGTGGGGACCACCTCGAACACCTGGTCGTCGTTGTAGCAGCAGACGTCCCGGTACTCGGCCTTGATCAGCGCGATGATCGCCTTCGGCGAGGACCAGGTCGGATCGAGCCGGTGCACGGTCAGCGGCGCCAGCCCGCCGCCCCGGTGGCGGGCCGGCACCGTCGCGACGGCGACGACCGAGCTGGCCTCGCCCTGCGGAGTCAGGGGAGTGACGTAGACGCTGCGCCCGCTCGCATCCCCGTGGCGCAGGGTGAACTCCGAGTCGTTCCCCTCGTTCGCGCCGTCCTCCGAGGCGTCCCAGCCGCTGCGTTCGAACCACCAGTCCGTGAAGCCGCCGACGGCGGCCACCGCCTCCCGCTGACGGGCGGCGAGGCTGAGCGGATAGGAGGGGCCCGGGACGCTGTCCGTCTCCGAGGTGACGGTGACCTCGCCCGTCCGGCCGTCGTAGAGCGCGACCCCCGCCGGACGTTCCGTCACGACCAGGAACCCGGTCTGCCGCTTCAGGGGCACGACCACGACGGGCGTATCGCCCGAGCAGGTCACGTACGCGTCGCCGGCCTCGAAGCGGACCCAGCGCTTCTGCGCGGAGATTTTCCGGCCCAGGTTGTGGCCGAACCAGCCGCTGATGCGGGCGTCCGCCACGTCGACGTCGAACGAACAGCGCTGCTGCGAACGGCCGGTACCGCCGAGCGGCACCTCCTGCACGAGGCCGACCTCGTACCCGGACAGCCACCCGCTGCGCTCGACCAGGGTGGAGAAGCGGTCCGAGTCGGGCAGATACGTGATGTCGGAGATCTCACCGGTGACATCGCCCAAGTGCGGGGCGGCCTGCGCCTTCCCGACGAGGTAGGGGGCGCGGGGGGCCAGCACGGGCACCGGCTCGGTCACCACCCGCGTGGCCTCCATGTAGCCGCGGTCCTGCAGGTAGGCGCCGTAGACCAGCCACCAGACGGCGAGTGCGAGACCGACGAGGGCGCCCAGGCAGCCGAGCACCCCCGCCGCCTCGCCCGAACCGCCACCGGCCCTGCCGCGCCCCCTGCGCAGCAGCCACCGTCCGAGCCCCACCAGCGCGACGAGCCCCAGCGCCAGCAGCGGCAGGGCCAGCCAGGCGAAGAGCTTGCGCAGCTCCCACACCAGGACCGTGGAGTAGTAAGGGGCGTACCACGGCGCGCATGCCACCAGCACCGCGACACCCGCAGGCACACCCGTACGAAGAGCCCGACCCATCAGCGCCTCCCCATCGCCCGGTTCAGCACCAGTGTGGAGCGCCGGGCGGACCCTGTCATGGCCGAATGCGCATTGCTCCGCGGCGCGGACGGGCTCCCGGTCCGCGAACTCGCCGCGGACCGCCGCCGTATCGCCAACTCCAGTGAAACGGTGGGAACTTGAGTCACCCGTCAGTAACATCCCTCCGGCCGGCAGCACGCCGTCCGAGAAGCCGCCCCCGAAAGGGTCTCCTGCATGCGCCGGACCTTCCGCTTCGTCCCCGCCGTCCTCGCCGTGGCAGCCCTCCTGCTCGGCGCCGTCCCCGCGCAGGCCCAGGCCCGCCCGGACCGCGCCACCGACCGCATCACGGTCGGTGACCGCACCTTCATCGCCGACGGCCAGGGCCGCGCACTGCAGTGGCGCGGCTTCAACCTCGCCGACAAGAGCAGCCGGGGCGCCGACGCGTTCGCCGGCATCCACGAGAGCGACCTCAGGGACATGTCCGCCCGCGGCTTCAACCTCGCGCGCCTGGCGTTCTTCTGGGACGACCTCGAACCCACCCCCGGGCACTACGACCGCGGCTACCTCGCCAAGATGCGCCGCATCCTCGACTGGGCCCACCGGTACCGGGTCAAGGTCGTGCTCGACGCCCACCAGGACGTGTACGGCCCGCACTTCGGCGCCCGCGGCATCCCCGACTGGGCCACCCGCGACGACGGGCTGCCGTTCACACCGATACCCGAGGACTGGTTCTCCCAGTACTTCGAGCCGTCCGTGCAGGCCGCCTTCGACCACCTGTACAAGGACGCCGACCTCCGCGCCGCGCACGCGCGCATGTGGCTGACGGTCGCCTCCGCCCTGGGCCGGCACCCGGCGCTGCTCGGCTACGACCTGATGAACGAGCCGTTCGCGAAGTTCCTCGAAGGCGAAGACCTCCCGGCCGCCGCGGCCCGCTTCGAGGCAGGCGAGCTCACCGAGATGTGGAACCGCCTCGCCCGGGCGATCCGCCTGGTCGACCGCACCTCGTGGGTCTTCGTCGAACCCACCGTCATCGTCGGTCTCGGCGTCCCCACCCGTCTGGGGGCCATCGACGACCCGCACGCCGGGTACGCGCCGCACTTCTACGAGACCGCGATGGAGACCGGCGCCGACTACGACCCCAACGGCACCTTCGTCCCGGCCTACGAGGCCGCCATCAGCGACTACCCGACCCGCAACCGCATGCCGGTGATCGTGGGGGAGTGGGGCGGGAACCCCTACGTACCGCACGCGAGCCGGTTCGTCACCGACATGACGGCCGCCATGGACCGCTTCTCCAGCGGCTGGACCTGGTGGCAGTGGTGCCGGGGCGGCGGCTACTGCTTCCTCGACCAGACCGGCGCCGTGAAGCCCAACGCCCGGCTGCTGGTCCAGCCCTACGCGCGGGCCGTCGCGGGCGACCCGCTCGGCTTCGTGTACGACCCCGCCGCGCGCACCTACACCCTGACCTTCCGCACCCGCGGCGACGCCGGGGGACCCACCGAGATCACCGTTCCCGAGGAGGCCTACCCGAACGGCTACCGCGTCACGGTCCGGGGCGGCGGCGCCAGGTGGGAGGGCCACGGCCAGACCGTGAGCGTGACCACGCGCGGCAGGGCCGGAGCCACGTACGAGGTGACGATCAGCCCGAGGTAGGAGCGCGGAGCCCGCCGCCGAGCCGGGGCGACCCCGCACGGGCCTGCCGCCGGCCCTGGCCGCCCCCGGCCCGGGGTCCGGCCAGGGTCCGGCACCGGCTCGACGGGCGCCCGGTCCCGGGATCGTGAGCGGCGGACGCATGCCGGCGTCCACTGCGCGAAGGAGCCGCCACGTGACGGGCACGGGATCGATCACCACGGCCATGGTGGGCCGCGCGGACGAACGGGCGGAGCTCGCGGCGTTCGTGGCGTCCGCCACCGGCCGGGCCCTCGTCCTCAGGGGAGAGGCGGGGGTCGGCAAGAGTTCGCTGCTGGACCACGGCGCCGCACTGGCCGAACGGGAGGGCCACACCGTCATCCGGGCCGCCGGCGTTGAGGCGGAGTCCGCGCTGCCGTACGCCGGACTGCACCAGTTCCTCCACCCGCTGCTCGACGGCGCGGCGCGGCCGGACGCCGGGAGCCGCGCGGTGCTCGACGCCGTGTTCGGCGCAGGGAGCGCAGGGAGCGCGGAACGCGGGGCGCAGGACGGTCCGCCGTCGGTCATGACCCTCGGCATCGCCGTGCTCCGGCTGCTCTCGCTCGCCTCCGCCCGGCGGCCGCTGCTGCTGGTCCTCGACGACGGGCAGTGGCTCGACGACTCCAGCGCCGACGTCTGCGGGTTCGTCGGCCGGCGCCTGGCCGGCGGCGCCGGCGGCCCCGTGAAGCTGCTGGCGGCGGTCCGCAGCGACGCCGTGTCCCGCTTCGACACCGCCGCACTGCCCGAACTGCCGGTCGCCGCCCTCGACGACGAGCACGCGGCGCACCTGCTGGACCACCGGTACCCGCAGCTGGGCCGCGGGCTCCGCCGGATCGTCCTCGACCAGGCCCGCGGCAACCCGCTGGCCCTCCTGGAACTCCCCGCCCACCTCGCCTCCCGCGCGTCGGACGGCCTCCCGCCCGAGGACCTCGCCGACGGGCACGGCGTGCCGCTGCCCCGGCGGCTGCAAGGGCTGTTCGGCACCCGCATCGCCGCCCTCGACGAGCGGGTTCGGGAGGAACTGCTGAAGGGCGCGCTCGACGGCGCCGGGACCCCGGGCCGTGCCGACGCAGTGCCCGGCACGCGCTACCGCATGCGCGACGCGGACGCGGCGGTGGCCGCCGGACTGCTGGCCACCGGGGCGGCCGCGGACGAGTTCGTCTTCCGCCACCCCCTCGTACGGTCCGCCGTCGTCCAGATGGCCACCCCGGACCAGCGCCGCGCCGCACATCTGGCACTGGCGCGGCTGCACCGGGGGAACCTGGAGCGCCGGGCGACGCACCTGGCGGCCGCGACGGCCGGACCCGACGAGGACGTCGCCGGGATCCTCGAAGCGGCGGCCGGGTCCGCGACCCGGCGCGGCGGCGCGCTGGCGGCCGTGACCTGGCTGACCCGGGCCGCCGAACTCAGCGAGAACCCCGCCGACCGGTCCCGGCGGCTGGCCGACGCGGCCTTCGTCGCCGGCCACGCAGCCCGCCCCGGCCAGGCACACCGGCTGGTACGGGCGGACCCCGCCCCCGGGGCGGCGCAGTCGCCCGCCTCGGTCCTGGCGGCCGCCTACCAGTCGCTCTACCAGGACGGGGACGTCCGCTCCACCCACCGGCAGGTCTCGGCCGCGATCGAGAAGCTGCGGAACGAGCTGCGGGGCGCGCGGCGGGACGGGGCGCGGAACGAGCTGCCGGACGAAGGCGCGCCCGCCGCGCCGGCCTCCCGCGGCGGCCCCGGAACCGGACCCGAGGAGGTCCTCACCCGGCTGGTGGTCCTCCTCCTCGCGATCAGCCAGTACAGCGGCGCCCCCGCGGCCTGGGAGCGCACGCACGCACTCCTCGCCTCCATGCCCGGCCTCGTCGGCGAACGCACCCGTCTCTACAGCGCCACCTGGAGCGACGTGACCCGGTACGGAGCCCCCTGGGCCGAACCGGTCCGTCAGGCCGCCGCGCACCTGCCGGACATGGAGCCCTGGGACGTCACACGGCTCGGCGTGGCCGCGTACCACCTCGACATGCTGGACCTGTACCGCCCCCACCTGCAGTGCACCGTGGAGCGCGAGCTGGAGACCGGGGCCGTGGCCACCGGCATGGTGATGCTGCACCAGATCACGCTCGACCGGATGGCGGTCGGCGAATGGGCCGGGGCCGAGGAGACCGGGCAGCGCGGCCTGGACCTCGCGGTCGAACACGGCCACCACCTGTTCGCGGCCCAGAGCCGCGCCTACCTGGCCCAACTGGCCGCGCTGCGCGGCCGGACCGGCCGGGCGCGGGAGCTGCGGTCCGAGGTGGACGCCTGGGCCCGCCCGCGCGGACTGGGGTTCCTGACCCAGCTCGCCGACTCCGCCGGCGCGACCGCCGCGCTGGGCTCCGGCGACCACGAGGCCGCGTACCACCACGCCGTCGGCATCACGCCGCCGGGCACCTTCCGGCCGTACGCGTACCAGGCCCCCCGCACCCTCCTCGACCTCGTCGAGGCCGCCCTGCACACCGGACGCGCCGGGCAGGCCCGGGCGCACGCCCTGGCCGCCCGTGACGCGGGCCTGCCCGCGGTGTCGCCCCGGCAGGCCCTGATCACCTACGGCGCCCTGGCGATGACCGCCGAAGACGGGCGCGAGGCCGCCGAGATGTTCGGGCGGGCCGAATCCCAGCCGGACGCCGACCGCTTCCCCTTCGAACTGGCCCGGATCCGGCTCGCCCACGGCATCCGCGTCAGCCACGTCCAGGACCGGGCGGCGGCACGGCGCTACCTGGCCCCGGCGGCCGAGGCCTTCGAACGGCTGGGGGCGGCCGGCTGGACCGGGAGGGCCCGGGCCGCGCTGTGCGCGACCGGAATCCCGGCCCGCGCCCCGACACCCGACCTGACCTCGCTGACCTGGCAGGAACGCCGCATCGCCGACCTGGCCGCGAGCGGCCTGACGAACAAGGAGATCGGCAGCAGGATGCACCTGTCACCGCGCACCGTCGGCTCCCACCTGTACCGCACCTTCCCCAAGCTGGGCATCACGACCCGGGCGGCGCTGCGCGACGCACTCAGCAGGACGGAGCAGGAAGCCCGCGCCTGAGTCACCCGTCGGAGGTCATATGACTGATGCCGCGGGCCCGCCGGCAGGTGAAGAGTGGGAGGACCGACGAGCCCCGGGGAAGGGACCACACATGATCGACAGGCGTACGTTCACCAAGGCGGCCGGTCTCGGGGCGGCCGCCACGGCGCTGGTACTCGGCGCGCCGCCGAACGCGCCCGCCGCGTCGGCCGCGGGACCCCGCCGGCCCGGCCGCCGCCGGGCCCCCGTCATCCCCGACACCGCCCCCGGCACGCACACGGCCTTCACCCGCATGCGGCGGGTCCGGGCCGGAGTGCTCGACGTCGGCTACGCCGAGGCCGGGCCGGAGCACGGGCCGGTGGCCATCTGCCTGCACGGCTGGCCGTACGACATCCACAGCTTCGTCGACGTGGCGCCGCTGCTGGCGGACGCCGGATACCGGGTGATCGTGCCGTACCTGCGGGGCCACGGCACCACCTCCTTCCTGTCGCCCGCCACCGTCCGCAACGCGCAGCAGTCCGCGGTCGCCGCCGACGTCATCGCGCTGATGGACGCCCTGGACATCCACGAGGCGGTACTGGCCGGCTTCGACTGGGGCTCGCGGACCGCCGGCGTCATCGCGGCGCTGTGGCCGGAGCGGGTACGTGCCCTGGTGCCGGTGGGCGGCTATCTCGTCACCGACGTCGCCGCGCAGCAGCACCCGCTGCCGCCCAAGGCCGAGCACACCTGGTGGTACCAGTACTACTTCGCCACCGAACGCGGCCGCGCCGCCATGGAGGACCGGCGCAACCGGCACGACCTGTGCCGGCTGGTGTGGGAGGAGGCCTCCCCGACCTGGAAGTTCGACGACGCCACCTTCGAACGGACGGCCGCGGCCTTCGACAACCCCGACTACGCCGCCATCGTCGTCCACAACTACCGCTGGCGGCTGGGCCTGGCGGACGGCGAGCGCCGCTACGACCGCTACGAGAGGCGGCTCGCGGCCCGCCCAGCCATCACGGCGGCGACCATCACCCTGGACCCCGCGCTCGACCCGTTCCTGCCCACCACGGACGGCACGGCGTACCGGAAGTACTTCACCGGCCCCTACGAGCACCGCGTGCTCCCCGGCACCGGCCACGACGCGCCGCAGGAAGCACCGACGGCCTTCGCCCAGGCAGTCGTGGACGCCGACCACCTCTGACGCGCCGGCCGCCTACGACGCGCCGGCTCCGGGGCACCGCTCACCGGCCGGCGAAGGCGGCTTCGATCTCGCGGCGGGAGGAGACGCCCAGCTTGGCGAAGACCTTGCGCAGGTGCCACTCCACCGTGCGGGGGCTGAGGAACAGCTGCGCGCCAATCTCCGCGTTCGGATGTCCGGTGGCCGCGAGCCGGGCTATCCGGGCCTCCTGCGGGGTCAGTACCGGCGCGCCGACGGTCCGCTTGCGGACGGTCTCACCGGTGGCCAGCAACTCCCGCCGGGCCCGCTCCGCGTACGCCTCCATCCCGATCTCCAACGCCGTCTCGTGCGCCGCGCGCAGCTCCGTACGGGCCTGGGCCCGCCGGTTCTGGCGGCGCAGCCATTCGCCGAACAGCAGCCGGCTCCGCGCCTCGAACACGCGGAGCCCGCCCCGGCCGAAGTGGCCGACGGCCTCCCGGTAGCGCTCCTCGGCCGCTTCGGGGCCCCCGGTCAGGGCGTCGGCGACCGCCTGCGCGCCGAGGGCCCAGGGCGTACCGGCCCGGCCCCAGTCGGCCAGCCGCTCGCGGGCCTCGGCCGCGACGGCCGGACGCCCGGCCCGGGTCGCGGCCTCGACGAGCTCGCAGCACGTCCAGTGGTGCACGACGAGGTCCCGGTACTCCCCGCCCCGCAGCGCCGCTTCCATGGCGAGGGGATAGTTGCCCAGGCCGTTGTGGAGCACGGCCCGCGCACACGCCGCCATGGCCGTCAGCCGGCCCAGGCCGCGCCGCTCGCCCTCCCGTTCCATCGCCCCGATCAGTTCCAGGGCCGGCTTCTCACGCCCCTGGTACGCGCTGAGCAGGGCCGTCGAGACCATGCTCGTCGCCACGCCCGCCGCCTCCTCGATGGGCGCGGCCTCGGCCAGCAGGTCCGACGCCTCGGCGAACCGGCCCGTGTAGACCAGGGAGGCCGCCCGGTAGGGCAGTGCCGTCGAGAGGACCGACAGCGTGCCCGTCGCCCGGGCGCAGCGGACGGCCCTGCCGGTGACGTCCAGCCAGGTCCGCAGGTCGCCCAGCTCCACGGCGGCGTTCGCGGCCGGCCACAGGACGGTCAGGTCCTCGGCGTCGGCGAGGGAGTCCAGCGCCCGGGCCAGCAGCGGGAAGGCGGCGGCCGGGCCGTCCGTGGTCCAGGTGACCAGGGCCCGGAGGAAGACCCCCGCCGTCTCCTCGCCGGGCGGCAGTCCGCGGGCGGCCTCGGCGGCCCGCCGCAGTCCGCCCTCGTCGTACCGGCCCGCCCAGATGCCCGCGCCGAACGCCGCGAGACAGGTCTCCCGCGCGGCGGCCGGGTCGAGGTCCCGCAGCCGGTCCGCCGCGTCGAGCAGCGGCTGCACCGCACCGAACCCCGGCCCGGTCATGGACGACGCCCGGGCCCGCAGCCGGCTGACGCCGGCCGACTGGAGCGGCTCCAGCGGCCCCAGCTCGGCGGCGGCCAGCAGGTCGGGGACCCGGGCCGGCAGTCCCGCCGCGAGGTGCGCGCCCGCAGCCGCCAGGGCGCGCCGCGCCCGGTCCCGCGGGCCGGGGGTGAGCGCGGCGGCCCGCTCCAGGAAGGCGGCTGCGGCCGCCCGTCCGCCCCGCGCCAGGGCACGGTCGGCGGAACGCTCCAGCGCGGCGGCGACCTCCTCGTCCGGCCCGACCGCGGCGTGGGCCCGGTGCCAGGCCCGCCGGTCGGGGTCGCGCCCGCCGTCGGTGGCCTCGGCCAGCGCGCGGTGCGCCGCACGCAGCGCGGCGGCGTCCGCGCCGCGCCAGACGGCCGAACGCACCAGCGGGTGGCGGAAGCGCACCGGGGCGCCCAGGGTGATCAGGTCCGCGGCCTCGGCCGGCGCCGCGGCCTCGATCCCGATGCCGAGCAGCCGCAGCGCGTGCCACAGCAGCGGCGCGTCACCGACCGGTTCGACCGCGGCGACGAGCAACAGGGCCCGGGTGTCGGCCGGCAGCGCGTCGACGCGCCGGCGGAAGCCGTCCTCGACCCGGGTCGCCAGCGGGCCGGCGCCCGGTCCGCCGAAGCCGAACGCCAGCTCCGCCGGCGACAGGCCCCGGGGAAGCTCCAGCAGGGCGAGCGGGTTCCCACCGGTCTCGGCGACGATCCGGTCCCGCACGCGGGCGTCGACCGGCCCGGGGAGCACACCGTCGAGCAGGGCCCGGGCGTCGGCGTCCGCCAGGCCCCGTACGGGCAGCTCCGGCAGCCCGGACAGGGCCTCGGCCCCCTCCCCGCCGGTGGTCCGCTCGATCCGCTCGATCCGCTCGGCGAACACCAGCGCAACCGATTCGGCGTCCAGCCGGCGCCCGACGAACGCCAGGATCCGCTGGGACATCAGGTCGACGCACTGCGCGTCGTCGATCAGGCACACCAGCGGGGACCCGGCCGCGGCCTCGGCGAAGAGCCCGAGGACCGCGATCCCGAGCAGCAGCAGCTCGGGCGGCCTGCCCGCGCTCAGGCCGAACGCGACGCGCAGCGCGTCCTGCTGCACCTCCGGCAGCCGGTCGAGGTGCGACAGCAGCGGGGCGCACAGCCGTTGCAGGGCCGAGTACGCGAACTCGGACTCGGCCTCGACGCCGGCCGCGTACACGGTCTGCAACGGCGCCGCCTGCTCGGCCAGGTGGTCGAGCAGCGCCGACTTGCCCACCCCGGCCTCACCGCGCAGCACCAGCACCCGACTGCACCCGCCGCGCACCTCGCGCAGCAGGCGGTCGAGCACCTCCAACTCCCGGTCACGCCCGAGGAGCCGGTGATTCGCGCGGTGGGGCATATGACCTCCGGTAGGGGTTCCTCCCGGAGGAGCTCCACCCATCCTACGAAGATCAAGCGCCGCTGACCTGCATGTATTCGGTCAACACGGTCGGCGGCGATCAGCTCAGCAGTACGTGAAGGAACTGATCTTGTCGTTGATCCACGAGGGGACGGAGGGCCATTTCTCCCAGGGACCGATCCTGAACTGCAGGCCGCCGTACCCGTTGTGCTCGTAGAAGCAGATGCTGCTGCCCGTGTTGTTCACGACGGACGAGGCGGTGTCCTGCATCCCGTTCCACAGGGCTCCCTCCCGCTTCAGCTTCCCCATGTCGCCGATGTTCTGGTCCGAGGCGATCGCGCCGTACTTGGAGCCGGTGGCGGCGCCGACGAAACCGTTCTCCGACCACAGGCACACGTGGCTGGCGGGACACGCTCCGGCGCCCTGCCCGATACCGAGGATCGTGGCGGCGCTCGCGGAATTCGCCGTGGCCAGGACCAGCCCGGCGGCGGCCGCGGCGTACAGTCCGAGCCTTGCCGTCACTCTTGCCAACTTCCTCACCATCCATCCGATCCGACAGGGCGTCAGCAGTACTTGAAGGAACTGATCTTGTCGTTGATCCACGACGGGACCGCGGGCCACTTCTCCCGCGGACCGATCCTGAACTGCAGGCCGCCGTACCCGTTGTGCTCGTAGAAGCAGATGCTGCTGCCCGTGTTGTTCACCACGGACGAGGCGGTGTCCTGCATCCCCTTGTCGCCGGCGGACGTGCGCGCCAGCTTGCCCATGTCGCCGATGTTCTGGTTCGACGCGACGGCGCCGAACTTGTGCTCCAGGACCGGCTTGCCCTGGATGAAATCGCCCTCCGACCACAGGCAGACGTAGCCCTCGGGGCACGACCCGGCCCCGTGGCCGATGTCGAAGACGGTGGTGGCGCTCGCGGCGCCCGCACCGGCCATGATCAGCCCGGTCACGGCGGCGGCGCACAGTCCGAGCCTCGTGGCCGCCCTGCTCTTCGAAGACATGCTCATTCTCCTCTCACGGTGTTCCGGCGGGCGGCTAGCAGTACTTGAACGAACTGATCCTGTCGTTGATCCACGAGGGCACGGAGGCCCACTGCTCCCCGGGGCCGATCCTGAATTCCAGGCCGCCGTACCCGTTGTGCTCGTAGAAGCAGATCCGGCTGCCGGTGTTGTTCACGACCGAGGAGGCCGAATCCTGCATCCCCTTCCAACGCCAGTAGTCCTTCTCGAACTTGAACTTCCCCATGTCTGAGATGTTCTCGTTCGCACCGACGGCGCCGAAGTCGTAGCCGCCCGCCGGATTCCCCCGGACGAAGTTGTTCTCGCTCCACAGGCACACCCAGTTGGCGGGGCACTTGCCGGATCCGGTCTGGATGTCGGTGAGTATGGAGGCGCTCGCGGTCGTGGTCGTGGCGACGACCGCCCCGGTGAGCGCGACGACGCCGACCGCGACCCTGGACACCCTTCTCCGCAGCTTCATCCCGATCTCCTCTGCTCGCTGCTGCCTGCGTCCCGCGTTCGCGGAACCCCTCCACAGTGCCGTCGCGACGAGGCGGCGGGCATCAGTCATCCGACTGCCCGTGATGACGCAACCGCCGACCGGGACATGCCGACGGCGGCCCCCGGAGCCGTGGCCCCCGCGGCAGGTCAGCAACAGCACGCGGCGCGGGCCGCCCCGAGCAACTGCGTGCTCGACATCGACTCGGGCGCCATGCAGTGCTACGGCACCTTCCGGGAGGCGATCGCCGCCTCCACCGACGGCCGGATCACCGACGCGCCGCTCTCGGGAAAGCACATCGACCAGAAGCTGGCCGACCGCCTCAAGGGCTCCTCGGCCACCGCAGGGGCGGCGGCCGTGCAGCTCGGCGTCGTCTACACGGACGCGAACTACGGCGGCTCGGCCCTCGTCCTCACGGGCGGGAGCGGCTGCCGGAGCGGCAACGGCCGGGACGCCCAGATCAACCTCGAAGGCACCTGGAACAACTCCGTCAGCTCACTGACCACGCTGTCCTGCTGGCTGGAGCTGTGGGACGCCCCCAACACCTCCGGCGTCCACCAGGAGTACCAGCAGTCCACCTCGTGCGTCGGGGACGCGATGAACGACCGGGCCGGCTCCGTCGCCCTGCTGTAGCCCCCGGCACGGCGGCGCCCGGCGCGCGGAGGTGCCGGGCGCACGCCGTCGGCGTCAGAGGTCCGCCGGCCCGTCGGTACCGGGGCGGCGGCCTCCGTACGACGCGGCCAGCGCGTCCGCGACGGCGGCCGCGTCCGCGTCGGCCACGTCCGCGGGGTACTCGGGCAGGAGGTCGTCCCAGACGGGCAGCCACGACCCGTAGAGCTGCGACTGCCCCTCGGGCCGGGCGAAGAACCAGACGTGGAGGTGCGCGGCCCCGTCCCCGATGCGGTACACGTGGGCCCGGGAGACGTGCGGCAGCGCCTGGACGTGGCGGACGACGTGCGTGGTGAGCACGCCCAGCTCGGCGGCCAGTTCGTCGGGCAGATCGGCCATGTCGTAGTGGTCGCGCGGGTACAGCATCAGCACCAGCGGTACGCCGACGCCCGGTATCCGGGCGAGCCGCCAGCGGTCGTCGAGCCAGATGCCCTCGTCGCGGGAGCGGCACTCGTGGCAGTCCGCCGGGTCCTCGCCGTGCCGCGGCGGCTCGGGCAGGACGGGCGGACGGAGCGCGGACACGCGCAGCCCCTCCGCCTCGAAGGGGCTGACCTCCCATCCGGTCATCCTGGCCAGCGGGAGCCGGAGCTCGTCATCCGCAGCCGCACGTGCATGGTCGTAGAACTCATCGGGTCGCAAAGCCATGATCACCACACTAGCCGTGGGCTCCGGGGCGGTTCCATGGAAATGGATCACCGGAAGCCGCGGTTGGCCGTCACATGCCCCGTGACCTTCAACGGACCGCCCGCATCCATGCCCTGCTGGCCGGCCGCTTCAGCCCCCGCCGGTTCGACCCGTCCGCCGCCGTCGACGACCACGCCCTCCACCTGCTCCTCGAAGCCGCGAGATGGACGCCCTCCGCCGGGAACTCGCAGCCGTGGGGCTTCCTCCCCGCCAGGCCCGGCGAGCCGGACCACGCACGGATACTGCCCCACCTCGCACCCAGTTCCGCCCGCTGGGCGAAGGACGCGGGGCTGCTCGTGGTCGCGCTGACCCGCCGGTACGTCGACGACACCGACCTCGTCTACTCCGAGTTCGCCGACTACGACCTCGGTCAGGCGGTGGCCCACCTGAGCATCCAGGCCCAGGCGATGGGACTGGCCACCCACCAGTTCCGGGCCTTCGACATGGAAGCCCTGACCAAGGAGCTGCGCCCTCGACCCGGGTGGGCGATCGTGTCGATGGTGGCGGTCGGCAGGGCGGCCGACGAACCCCCCGCGGTCCGCGAACGCCGCAGCACGGCCGACCTGCGCGCCGCGCCCTGGGCGGGCCCGACGGCGTAGTCGGCTACGCGCCGCCGGGGGCCCGCGGATGGTCCATGCGCGAGAGCCAGCTGGTGAGCAGTGTTTCGAGGGACGCGGCCTCGGCGGGCGTCAGCAGATCCAGCAGGTGGCGTTCGTTGCGCATGTGGTCGGCGAACGCCTGGTCGATCAGTTCGCGTCCGGGCCCGGTCAGGGCGACGATCCGGCCGCGCTGGTCGTCGTCGGCGCGGCGGCGGGTGACGAGTCCGGCCCGCTCCAGGCGGTCGATCCTCTTCGTCATCGCGCCGGTGGTGACCATGGTGTGCGCGGCGAGCTCGCCCGGTGCCCGCTCGTACGGCTCCCCGGCGCGGCGCAGGGCGCACAGGACGTCGAACTCGCCCTCGCCGAGGCCGTAGCGGCCGTAGACGAGGGAGAGTTCCTCCGTGAGCCGGCCGGCCAGGCGGTGCAGCCGGCCGATCACGGCCTGCGGGCCGACGTCGAGGTCGGGCCGCTCGCGGCGCCAGTCGGCCTGGATGCGGGCCACGCGGTCCAGGGGTTCACCGTGTTCCATGCCCGCCAGTATAGCTTCCCGGGAAGATATATTGGTTTCCATGGAAGCCAATATGCGCTGGGTGGCACTGACGGCGATCGCGCCGGTGGCCTGGGGGACCAACTACTTCGTCACGCACGAGTTCCTGCCCGCCGACCGCCCGCTCTCGGGGGCCGCCCTGCGGGCCCTGCCGGCCGGCCTCGTCCTGCTGGCCCTGTGCAGGCAGCGGCCGCGCGGCGCGTGGTGGTGGCGGTCGGCGGTGCTCGGGCTGCTCAACATGAGCGTGTTCTTCGTCCTCGTCTACGCCGCCTCCCAGCTGCTGCCGACGAGCGTCGCCGCGACCGTCATGGCCGTGTCCCCGCTGACGATGATGCTCATCGCCTGGCCCCTGGTGTCCGAGCGGCCCCGGACCGCCCACCTGGCCGGCGCCGTGACCGGACTCGGCGGGGTCTGCCTCATGCTGCTGACCGGCGTGGAAGACGTGAGCGTACCGGGGGTCCTCGCCTCGGCCGCCGCCGTGCTCGTGTCCTCCCTCGGCCACGTCCTGGCCAAACGGTGGGGTGCCGGCGCCGATGTGCTCGCCTCGACCGCCTGGCAGCTCACCGCCGGGGGACTGTTCCTCCTCCCGGCCGCGGCCGCGGTGGAAGGCCCTCCGCCCGCGCTCTCCGCGCCGACGCTCCTCGCGTTCGGCTACGTCGCCCTCATCGCCACGGCTCTGGCCTTCGCGGCCTGGTTCGCCGGGCTGAAGCACCTGCCCGCGGGCACGGTCGCGCTGATCGGACTGCTCAACCCCGTGACCGGCGTACTGCTCGGCACGGCGGTCGCCGGAGAGGTGCTGACCGGCCGGCAACTGTGCGGACTGGGATTGGTCCTGACCGGCGTCGTCCTCGGCCGGCCCGGGCGCGCGGCCGGGCGCGCGGCCGGGCGGCCTCTCGCCCGGCCGAAAACCACGGCGGGCGGTAGCGTGTCCATTGGCTCGGGCGGCGAATGAGGAACGCATGGATCTGCAGGAGACGGTCGACGAACTGGTCGCCTCCGGGCGGGAGGCCGGGCTCCAGGTGGCCGCGTACCGGGACGGGCGGCCGCTCGCGCAGGCCTGTGCCGGAGTGCCCGGACCGGACACGCTCGTCCACGCCTTCTCGGTGGGCAAGGGGTGCACGGCGACCCTCGTCCACGTCCTCGCCGAGCGCGGGCTGATCGATTACGACGCCCCCGTCGCCCGCTACTGGCCCGCCTTCGGGGCCCACGGCAAGACGGGCATCACCGTCCGGCACGCCCTCACGCACACCGCCGGAATCCCCCAGCTGCCCCGCGCCCTCACGGCCGCCGAACTGTGCGACTGGGAGCACATGTGCGGTGTCGTCGCAGGGCTGCGCCCGCTGTGGGAGCCGGGGACGGCCAGTGGCTACCACGGCTGGACCTACGGCTGGATCCTCGGGGAGACCGTCCGCCGGGCCACCGGACTCACCCCGGGGCAGGCCCTGCGCGAGTACGTCACCGAGCCCCTCGGAATCGCCGACGAGCTGTACTTCGGGCTGCCCGCAGGCCGGCTGGCCCGGGTGGCACCGCTGGTGGAAGGCGGCTGGGAGGCCTACCTGGCCGGGCTGCCCTCCCAGGCCCCGTTCGTCCGCCTCGTCGCCCCCAACCGGAGCCTGTGGACCACGGCCACCCTCGCCAACCGGCCCGGGTACCTCATGGCCGACCTGCCCGCCTGCGCCACCACCACCGCCCGCGCCGCCGCCCGGATGTACGCGGCGCTCCTGGGCGAGGTGGACGGCGTACGGCTGCTCCCGCCGGCCCGGGTCGCACAGGTCGCGGCGGCCGCGGTGGACGGCCCGGACCTGACGCTGCTGCGCCGCCACGCCAAGGGGCTCGGCTACTTCCTCGGCCTGCCCCCGACGGGCGGGGAGCCCACCGCCTTCGGCCACCACGGCAGCGGCGGCTCCATCGCCTTCGCCGACCCCCGGCGCGGCCTGTCCTTCGCCCTGACCCGGACCCGCCTCGTCCACCCCGCCGATACGACGGCCACCCGCCTCGCGGACGCGGTTCGCGCACCAGCCGGCCCCGCAGGGCGGGCCCGGGCCTGACCGTCCCCCTCGCTCCCCCAGGAGGCCGCCGTGGCGCTTCACGCTCGCCGGCACCGGCACCGGCACCGGCAACGGCAACGGCACCGCTTCCACCTGGACCAGGACGGGCACTCGATCACCGTGGTGTGGAGTGCCCGGCGCGGCCGTGCCGAGGTGCTGGTGGACGGCAAGGTGGTGGCGGCGGCGCGGACGCACCGCACGGCGACGACCTCGCTGCGCGGTGAGACCGCCGACGGCGAGGGCGCCGTGCACCCGTTCACGGTCCGGCTCGGCCGCCCGGACATCCCCGGCGACGAGCCCCTGTGCACCCTGGAAACCGGGCACAGCCTGTACCTCATGCCACTGGTCCCGCTCACCGGCGACGAGGCGTGGCCCCCGGAACCCCCGCCGCCGCCCCGCGACCCCCGCGTACTGCTGACCCGCTGGCACGCCCGCCACCGCCGGCACCGCACATGACCGGCACGGATCCTTGATCATTTACAGCCCAACTCCGATGATCATGGGGCAGGACGTACCAGAAAGTGAGCAGACACATGCAACCGACGTTCGTACTGGTTCACGGAGCCTTCTCGAACTCCTTCTCCTTCGCACCGCTCCAAGCCGAGCTCGGCCTCCTCGGACACCGGTCGGTCGCCGTCGACCTGCCCGGCCACGGCTTCGAGGCCACCTTCACACGCGCCTACCAGACGCCCCAGGACTCCGAAGGCCTCGGCACCACACCCGGCGTGATCAAGGGCGTCACCCTCGCGGACAACGCCGCGCACCTCATCGGGATCCTCGAACGGGCCAAGCGGAACGGCCCGGTCATCCTGGTGGCCCACAGCCGCGGCGGCATCACGGCCACCGCGGCGGCCAATGCGCGGCCGGACCTCATCGACCGCATCGTGTACGTCTCGTCCTGGTGCCCCGTCGACCTCGACGTCAACGACTACTACGCCGAGCCCGAGATGGCCTCGGTCGACGCCGCCTCCCTGGCCCTGGCACTGGCCGGGAACCCCGCCGAACTGGGTCTGCTGCGCGTCAACTTCCGCACCGCGGACCCGGACGCCCTCGCCGCCTTCAAGGCGGCCTTCCTCGCCGACGGCACCGACGAGGAGTTCCTGACCTTCCTGAACACCTTCCAGCCCGACGAGAACCTGGACGTCGGCACCTCCGCCGACCGGGCGCAGGCCGACACCTGGGGCCGCATACCGAAGACGTACGTCCGCCTGGCCGGCGACACGAGCCTGCCGCCCGCCATGCAGGACCGGCTGATCCGCGAGGGCAACGCACTGACACCGGACAACCCGTACGACGTCCGGACCCTCGAAGGCAGCCACCTGAAATGGCTGGTGGCCCCGGCGGCCGCGGCCCGGGTCCTGGGCGAACTCGCCGCACTGGCGCAATAGCCAGGAGCCGCAGCTACAGCTCGATCCGCCCCGTCAACCACCATTCGAGGTACTCGGCGAGGCCGGGCGCCACCCAGGTCCGGCTGTCGTCCTCGTGATTCCAGACGAAGACGTCGGGCCGGTCGATCCCGGCCAGGAGCGCGAACAGGTCCCCGTTCCCCGCGTCCGCGAAGAAGAGCAGCGGATCGAACGGCATGTACAGACGGGCGAGCCCGGCATCCTCGCGAAGGCTCCGGTTCTCGGAGGCGATGCGCTCGGCGGACCAGATGAGCCCGTCGCCGTATTCGCCCTGGATGCCGTCGCTCTCCCGGAGGAGGGCCGCGAGGTCCGCCGGCAGTGGACGGCCGAGGACCGTGGCGCAGCGAGCCAGGGACTGCTCCGACGCCGGGGGCTGAAAGAGCGCCGCCCCGGGCAGGGCCGTCACGGCTTCGGTCCACACGGTGGGATCGACCTCCTCGAGCCCGGCCACCGGCCGATCCGCGGACCCCGTCGCCGTCGACGGGGCCCCGCGGATCGGCCGGAGGCGCCACTGATCACCAGCCGAACAGTACGGCCCCGGCCGAGTCGGCCACTTACTCGCCCCGGAACAACGCGGGACAGCCCGCCACCTCGGCCAGACAGCCTGACAGCCTGGCCGGCGAGACCTCTGACCTGGCATGATCCTGCCGCGAAGCAACGACACACACCAGCGAGGAACAGCACGCCGTGAACGACTACCTGGCCGCCGTCATGGCGATGCTCGGCCCGGCCGGGAACCGCCATGCGGACCCCGCCGCCTGGGACCGGCTCCACGCCGAACTCGGTATCCGGCTGCCGTCCGACTACCAGGCGCTGGTGGACGCGTACGCTCCCGTCCAGCTCAACGGCCACCTGTACCTGCACCACCCCGCGACCGAACGCTGGAACCTGGGCCAGGACATACGGGACACGGTCCGCGCCTGGTCCGAGGTGTCCTGGGACGACCTCGACTTCGACCTCGACCCGGACGAGGACCCTCGCCTGCTGTCCGGACTCACGGAGCTGACCTTCGGCACCCGCAACGGAGCATGGCCGATCGCCAGGACCGACCGGGGCGAAACGATCTTCCGCGTCGCCGAGGAGGACACGGCCCCTTGGCTCCTGACCGAAGACGGCGAAGGCGGCTGGGCACGGTACGACATGAGCTTCGCCGAATGGCTGTACCGCTACCTCATCGGCGAAGACATGGCCGGCCCCGGCACCTCCGCCTTCTACCCCGGCCCGGTACAACTGCGCCGGCTTCCGATGACCGCCGGCGAACGGCCGGAGCCGTGGAGCGGGCCGGACCGCGGCATGTGACCCCGCCCGCCGCGACGGCCGCCACACGCGCCACCGGCTCCGGTCCCTGCCCCGCGGGCCGGTAGAACCTCACCCACGCCGACGTGCAAACCTGGGCCGGTGAATGAAGCCCTCTCCGCCGCACTGCAGCGCGCGTCCCGCCACCAGAACCGATTCGAAGCCCGCTTCGCCGCCTACTTCGATTCCCTGACCGACCCCGCGGGCGGCATGTTCGAGACCCCGCCGCACGGTGCCTTTCCCGCCCGAGCGCTCGACCTGGTGCGTGACATGTCACTGCGCGGCGGCAAACGGCTCCGTGTGGTCCTCCTGCACGAGGCCGCCGCGCTGGTGGCCGACGGGGACGTACCAGGGCTGGACGAAGCGGCCATCAGCATCGAGCTGCTGCAGACCCACGGCCTGATCCACGACGACATCATCGACGACGCACCCGTACGCCGCGGCGGCCCCTCCACCTACTACGCCTACCGCCAGGAGTTCCCCGGCCGGCCCGACACCGCCCTCGCTCTGGCACTCCTCGCCGGTGACCTCGCGGCGTTCCTCTCCACCCGCGTCCTGCTCACCAGCGGTATGCCCGCCGACCGCGCCCTGGCGATGGCCGCCGTCCACGCCGACACGGGAGCCGCCACGATGACCGGGCAGATGATCGATCTGGAGCGCGACTTCCACCCCGCTCCCGACATCGAGTTCCTGCACGCGGTCACCGAATTCAAGTCCACCCGCTACTCCGTCCTCGCCCCGCTGCGTCTGGGCCTGCTCGCCGCCGGCACCGACCACGCCCCGTACGACGCCGAACTGCGGCGCTACGCGACCGCCTTGGGGATCGCCAACCAGATCCACGACGACTGGCTCGATCTGTTCGGCGATCCGGCAGCCCTCGGCAAACCGGTCGGCTCCGACATCCGCTCCGGCCGCCGCAGTTACGCCCTCCGCGCCCTCACGGCCGTCTGCGACGAGGCCGAGCGCAAGCTGCTGGACGAGGCCTCGGGAGATCCGGGCTGCGACGACGAAGCCCTCGACCGAATACGCCGCATCGCGCGAGCGCACGGGGTGGACCGGCAGCTCCGGGCCGAGGCCGACGACCACGCCCGCCGGGCAGCGGCCGAGGCCGCGACGTGGCGGGAACGCTGGCGGCCGGAGGCCGTGGCCTTCTTCGAGCACATGCCGACCTGGAGCGTCACCCGCGACCGGTGACGCCCACGAGCGCCTGCACCCCACGCCCGACCAGCCGGACCACAACCCGACCGCTTGATCACTGGCCTGCTTGCGGACAGACTGCGGCCCATGAGCTCCACAGGCATGCCCGTCGGCCCGCAGCAGACCACCAGTGCGGAAGAACCGGACCTCCCCATGCCCCGGCGGACCCACCGGTGACCACCGACCTGCCCGGCTTCCGCTACCACCCGGACCCCGTCGCCACAGGGTCCGTCCGGAAGAGCGCCGAGACCTGCGCCTGCTGCAACCGCAATACGGGATGGATCTACACCGCCGCCTTCTACACGGCCCGGAACGTCAGCGGGACGTTCTGCCCCTGGTGCATCGCCGACGGCAGTGCCGCTGAACGATTCGAAGGCGAATTCAGCGACGCATACGGACTCGACGGCGTCAGCCGGGAGGTCATGGAGCAGGTCACCCGCCGCACCCCCGGCTTCCAGGCCTGGCAGGACCCGCACTGGCTGGTCCACTGCGACGACGCTGCCGCCTTCATCGGGGAGGTCGGATACACCGAACTGGCAGCCCACCCCGAAGCACTCGACCAGCTGCGACTAGAGCTCCGGATGGACGGCCGGCACGACGAGTCCCACCTCGAAATCTTCCTGACCCAGCTCGGCCAGGAGGCGAGCGCCATGCTCTTCCGCTGCACCGTCTGCGGCACCCACCTCGCCTACGCCGACGCTCCATGACCACGAACGCACACGCGTGGCGGCTGACGGTCGCCACCGAGGAGGGCCCCGGACGAGAGTCGGAGCCCAGCCCGCTCATCAAGGGGAGGTGGCCGTGAGGCACGTACTGAACTTGTGGCGTCAAGAGCTCGGAGAGGTGCCCGAGTCGGTCTGGCGACAGACCGAGCTCGATGTCCTGATCCTCGCCGACAACGGACTCACGTCCCTCCCGCCGGACATCGGGCAGCTCCACCGGCTGAGAACCCTGGACCTGGGCCACAACGCGCTGACGACCGTGCTCGAAGAGCTCGGCGAGCTGACCGGGCTCAGCGACTGCCTCTACCTCCACGACAACCAGATCTCCCGGCTCCCCGACTCTCTGGGAAACCTCACCCGGCTGCGCTACCTCAACGTCGGCGAGAACCCCCTCACCACCCTGCCGGAGGCCATCGGCCGTATGAGAGGCCTCGTCGAGTTCCGAGCCCAGCACAACCGGCTCACCACTCTGCCCGACTCCATCGGCCAACTCCACGACCTGCGTGAGCTGTGGCTCCGGGGAAACACGATCGAGCACTTGCCCACCTCAACAGCCAACCTGCACGAACTGCGACACCTGGACCTACGAGAGAACTCCCTGACCGAGGTACCGGAACCTCTCGCTGGCCTCCCGCGACTGCGCCAGATCGACCTGAGGAGCAATCACCTCGGCCGACTGCCCGACTGGCTCACCCTGATGCCATCACTGGAAAAGCTGGATCTGCGTTGGAACGAGGTCGATCCCGCTCTCCCGCTCATCAGCGAGCTGGAGCGACGGGGATGCGTCGTCCTGACCTGACCGCGTGGACGCGCGCGCAATTCCTCATCCCCCAGGGCGTGATCGTGTGAGGGCCGTTTCGATCCGGTCCAGCATCTGGCTGAGCAGGTGGAGAGCTCGGGCGGGTGCCGGTGCTCCGCGGGAGGTGCCTTGCCAGTAGGCGTCGGTGAGCGACTCGACGCTCGCGCGGGTCTGGTCTTCGTTCGCGGCGGCCAGTACCAGGACGAAACGCACGTAGTCGCCGATGTCGGTCCCCTGCGGGTGCTGCTCGACGAAGCACCGAAGCCGTGGGGTCAAGGCGGGCAGAGTGCGGGCAGTGGGGAACACCACGGCGAGGCCGGCCAGTGCCAGCCGGACTGCCGGACACTCGGCCGGCCACCGGGCGAGCAGGTCCGGTGTGCAAGCACGGACCGCTTCGCGGGCTCCGTCCTCGCTCTCCGGATCCGCGTGCCGCGGCGAGTCGGGCCAGCAGTCGGCCAGTCTGCGGTCCGCGACAGTGGCGGTCCTGAACAGCAGGACGATCGCTTCGAAACGCTGCTGCGGTGGCACCCGGTCATCGACGGCCAGGGCCGCCGGCAGGGGGACGCCGTCGGCGGTGCCCGGCCGGCAGGTGTCCTGGTGGAGGATCTCGTTGTAGAAGTCCCCGAGGAAGAACGAGTCATTCGTCCAGAGCGAGTCGACCGAGGACTGGAACAGCATCGCGGCCTGCGGCGGCCGCGGGCCTGTCAGACGGTCGGCGACGACGTCCCGGAAGACCCGCCGGATCGGCGGCTCGTCGGGCAGGCCGTTCCGGTCGGGAGTGTGCATGTCCATGGCCGGCGCAGCCTACTGCCGCGCGGGTCGGTCGGCCTCGGCCGCCCCGCCAGGGCGTCCTGCGAGGCCTGTCAGGCCTTTGCGGGAGCCGGTGCGCGAGGCGAATCCGCGGGGGAGCCGAGCCGGGAACCGAGCCGGAACCGCATCTCCCGGGCGGCCTCGCGGGTGCCCTGGGAACGGGCCGTGTCTTCAAGGGCGCCGAGCAGGACCATGATCGCGCGAGCCTCGTCCGCGGTCACCACCTTGATACGGGTGTCGGTCGTGGCGTCGAGGAGCACGTCCAGGAAGTCGTCATCCATACCGGGAAAACGCAGCGCCCGGCCGCCGGTCACCCCGCAAAAGTCGGCCGGCATCGCCTGCTCCGGCGTCAGGCCGGCGGGATCAGGCCGTTCTCGTGGGCGAAGACCACGGCCTGGATCCGGTCCCGGAGTTCCAGCTTGAGCAGGATCCGCCCCAGATGGGACTTCACGGTCGCCTCCGCGAGGTACAGGGCGGCCGCGATCTCGGCGTTGGACAGGCCGCGGCCGACCTCGACGAGCACCTCTCGCTCCCGGGCGCTGAGCCGCTCCAGCCGCTCGTCGCGGACGGCGGCGGCGGTGCCCCCGTCGGCCAGGTGCGGACGGAAGTCCTCCAGCAGGCGCCGGGTGATCCGCGGGGAGAGCACCGCGTCGCCCGCCGCGACGTTGCGGATCGCGGTGAGCAGCTCCTCGGGCCGGGTGTTCTTCAGCAGGAAGCCCGAGGCCCCGGCGCCGAGTGCCGCGAAGGCGTAGGCGTCCAGGTCGAAGGTGGTCAGGATCAGCACCCTGCTCTCCGGCGAGACCTCGACGACCTGCCGGGTCGCCTCGATCCCGTCCGTCCCCGGCATCCGGACGTCCATCAGGACCACGTCGGGCCGCAGCTCCCGGGCGAGGCGGACGGCCTGGGCGCCGTCCGCGGCCTCGCCGACCGGCGCCATGTCGGGCTGCGCCTCGAGGACCGTGCCGAAGGCCATCCGGAGCAGCGCCTCGTCGTCGGCGATCACGATGCGGATCGTCATGCGGCGCCCGCCCCGCCGCTGCCCAGCAGTAGCCGGGTCCGCACGCCCCAGCCGCCGCCCGGAAGCGGACCGGCCCGCAGTGTCCCCCCGTAGGCGGCCGCGCGCTCGCGCATGGCGGGGATGCCGTGGCCGGACGACGGTGCGGCGGCGGAAGGGGCCGCCGGCCGGGGGCCGCTGTCCGTGACCTCCACGCCGACGCTCCCGGCCGAGCACTCGACCAGGACCGTCGCGCGGGTGCCGGCGGGAGTGTGCTTGAGGGTGTTGGTCAACGCTTCCTGCACCAGGCGGTAGACGGTGAGTTGTGCGGTGGCCGGCACATGGGCGTGGCCGCCCCGGACCTCCAGGCCGGTCGGCAGCCCGGCGCCGGCCATCTGGGCGGCGAGCGCCGCCAGTTGGGCGATGCCGGGCAGCGGGTGCCGCTCGGCGTCCGGCTCGTCGGCCCGTAGGACGCCCAGCGAACGCCGCATGTCGGTGAGGGCCTGCCGGCCCGTCTCGGAGATCTGCAGCATCGCGGCGGTGGCCCGGTCCGGGGACCTGTGCTGCGCGTAGACGGCGGCGTCGGTCAGAGCCACCATGACGGACAGGTTGTGGGTGACGATGTCGTGCATCTCGCGGGTGATCCGGGCCCGCTCCTCCGCGACGGCCAGCAGCGCCTGCTGCTCCTGGTGCAGCGCCAGCCGTTCGGCCCGCTCCTGCACGGCGGCGAGGTAGGCCCGGCCGGTGCGTACGTTCACCCCGAGGACGGCGGCGGCGACCACCGTCGCGGAAAGCGCGACGAACGGGGTCAGGAACGCGCCGTTCGACGCCCAGCGCAGGCAGGCCAGCACGGCCCCGCCCTCCACGACGGCGGCGGCGAGCAGCGTGCCGCGCCGGCCCGTGTGCGCGGCCGCCGTGTACAGGGCCACCAGCAGGGCGACGTCCGCGGGCAGTTGGACGTCCACCAGCCACTGGACGAAGGCCGCGGCCACCACGGCGGCGAACACCGCGAGCGGGGCCCGGCGGCGCCACACCAGCGGCAGCGCCAGGGCGGCGGTGAGCGCAGCCGCCACCGGCAGCTCCCGGGCCGGGTAGGTGGTAACGACGTTCAGCAGGAGCAGCGCCGTCAGCACCGAATCCCACACCAGGGGCGGTACCCGGTCCCGGTGGCGCACCGTCACACCTCTCCGCCGATCGGCCGTCGCGGCGGCCCGCCCGGGGCCGCCGCCGCGTACACCCGCAGCCTAGGCCGCGGGTCCGCGCCGCACATGAGCCCGGCGTCGGAGCGCGGCAGGCAGGGGTACGACCGGAGGATGAGCTTCGCCCCCTACCGCGGTCGCAGTCCGGCCGCCGGTCCCGGGTGCCCGGTTGCCACCCCGGTCGCACCGCCGCCCGTTCCCGTTGCCACCCCGGTCGCAGTGGGCGGCGCCCCGGGGCCGATGCGGCGGCGCGGGCCCGGCGCCGAGCATGGCCGGGTGACCGAAACCATCCCGGGGCCGTCCGTGCCCCTGTCCCTTCCGGAAGTCCTCGTCCTGCTGGGCGCCGTCGCGCTGCTGGTGGCGCGCTGGCTCCCTCCGGCCGCCCGCCGGCCCGGCACCGTCGCGGCCGGGGTGGTCCTCGTACCGTCGGCGATCGTGCTGGGCGTCGTGGGGATCCGCTGGCAGATGCTGCCGGTCCTGGCGGGCGCCGCCGTCGCCTCGGCGTTCGCCCTCCCGCCGCTGCTGCGGCGCCGTACCGGCCGGCCGGCGCGGCGCGCCCGCTGGTGGCTGGCCCTGCCGGGATCGCTGGCCTGCGCGGGCCTGATCGCCACCGGCCCGGCGGCCGCCTGGGCCTTCCCCGTGCCCGTCTTCCCCGAGCCGACGGGCGACTTCGCCGTCGGCACCCGGGTGGTGGAGTGGACCGACCCGCTCCGCCCCGAGGGCTTCACCGCCGATCCTGACGACCGGCGCACCGTCGTGGTCCAGCTCTGGTACCCGGCGCAACAGAGCCCGGCGGACGCCCCCCGGGCCCAGTACCTGGGACGGACGCAGGACGAGGCGCGGACCGTCTCCGAGGGCCTCGCCGGCGGGGCCGGCCTGCCCGGCTTCCTCGTCGACGGCGCCCCGAGGGCCCGCAGCCGCGCGGTCGTCGACGCCCCGGTGGCGGGCGGGGGAGAGCGGTTCCCGGTCGTCCTCTTCTCCCCGGGGTCGAATGGGGTGCGGTCCCAGAACACCGCCTGGGCGGAGGAGCTGGCCAGCCACGGCTACCTGATCGCCGCCCTCGACCACCCGTACGACTCCGGCGTCGTGGTCCTCGCCGGCGGTCGCACGATCCGCGCCACCACCACCTCCTCCGGGGACCGCGACAGGGACGAGGAACTGGCAGCCGGCTGGACCGCCGTCCGGGCCGCCGACCTCGGCTTCGTCCTCACCCGCCTGGAGCGACTGGACCGCGGTGAGACCGCCGACCCGCTGACCGGACGCCTGGACACCGGCCGTGCCGCGGTGGCGGGCCACTCGCTGGGCGGAGCCGCCGCCCTGCAGGCGGCCCGGCAGGACCGCCGGTTCGACGCCGTCGTCGACCTGGACGGCTACCCCCACGGCCCCACGGAGCCGGCCCTGGCGCAGCCGGCGCTCGCGCTCACCCAGGAGATCACCGCCGGCACCGACCCGCGCTACCTGCCCCGGCTCACCGAGGCCCTTGAGCACAGCACCGCGAGGAGCTACCGGCTCACCGTCCCCGGCGCCGGGCACCTCACCTTCACGGACGGGCCGCTCTACCTGCCGCCGGTGCCCTCGATCGTCGGCACCCTGGGCCGCACCGGGAGCCCGCGCGTCGTCGCCGCGGCCACCCTCGCCTTCCTGGACGCCACCCTGCGAGGCCGCCCCGGCGACCCGGCCGACACCCTCCGGGCCTACGGCTCGGTCTCGTCATCGGGGGCTCGGGGAACCGCGGCGCCGACCCCCTGACCGGCGCCGCACGCCCGTGTCCGGCCCGGGCGCTCAGGGCCGGCGTCCGGCCCAGGCCACCAGACGGTCGATGGCCCGGGCTCCGGGGTCCACGGCCACCACCTCGGCGAAGGGGACCCGCCCCCCGCGGTGTTCGGCCGGCAGCGCGCGACGGACGACGCCGATCACCCGCTCGATGAGGGCCGGGTCCCAGTCCGGGTCCTGCCCCGTCGCCCTCGCCAGGTCCCAGGTGTGCACCGTGAGTTCGTGGGTGTAGACGGCTGCGGCGGCCGCGCCCGGCAGGACCCCCATCGGCAGGCGCAGCTGCCGGCCGAGGACGCCCGGATCCGCCCAGACCTCCGCGACCTCGCGGGCCCCCGGCTCCCAGGCCGCCGCCCACCCGCCGTCGGCGACCTCGTCGGCGAAGGACGGGACGCTGAACGGGTCCTCGCCGCGCCCGATCACCGAGATCCGGCGGACGACGGCGACGAGGTGGCTCGACAGCCGCCGTACGTCGAACTCCTCGCAAGGGGTCGGGGCGTCGTACTGCTCGGGCCGGACGGCGGCCAGCGTACGGCCCGCCAGCTCGACGGCAGCGGCGAGGTCGGCCCGCGGATCGAAGGCGGAGGAGGAGCCGGCGGCGGTACCGGTGGCGGTACCGGTGGCGGCGGAGTCGGACGGGGTCTTGATGAGCTGCTCGGTCTCGTTGATGTTCATGCGCTCATCCTGGAAGCGAAAGTGGCCACCTTCTGGCCGGTTTTCCGAGGAGAATGGAAGGCGCCGACGAGGACGCCCGCGCAGGAGGAACGAGTACGTGAGAGCCGACCGGCTGGTGGCGACCCTGCTCTTCCTCCAGGAGCGCGGCCGCGTCACCGTCCCCGAAGTGGCCGCCGAACTGGAGGTGTCCGAGCGCACCGCGCGCCGGGACCTGGAGGCCCTGGCCGCGTCCGGCATCCCCGTCTACTCGCAGCGCGGCCGCGGCGGAGGCTGGTCCCTCGTCGGCGGGGCGCGTACGAACCTCACCGGGCTGACCGCCGAGGAGATCCGGGCGCTGTTCCTCGTCACCGGCCCCCTGTCCGCCACCCCCGAGCTGCGCACCACCCTGCGCAAGCTGGTCCGGGCCCTGCCGCCGCCCCTGCGGGAGCAGGCCCGGGCCGCGACCCGCGCGGGGGTCGTCGATGCCGCGGACTGGCACCGCAACGCCGTCACCGCCGACGCCGCCCACCGCTCCGCGCTCCAGGCCGCCGTCGTGGACGGGATCCGGGTCCGCCTGGGGTACGCCGGTGTCGGCAAGCCGGCCGGCGAGCGTACGGTCGACCCCCTCGGGCTCGTGGCCAAGGCGGGGGTGGACTACCTCGTCGCCGGTACGGACAAGGGCCTGCGCACCTTCCGGCTCAGCCGGGTCACCTCCGTCGAGCCGACCGGCGAACCGGTCGTACGGCCGCCCGACTTCGACCTCGCCACGGCGTGGCGGGCGTTGTCCGGGGCCTTCCAGGAGGGCATGCACGCGGTGACCGCCCGGGCCCGCGTCCGCCCCGACGCACTGGCCCTGCTGCAGGGGTTCCTCGGCGGCCGCGTGCGCGTCGGCGGTCCACTGCCGGACGGCTGGACCGAGGTGTGGGTCGACGGCCCGGCCGCGAAGGCCCTGGCAGGGCATCTGGCCGGGCTGGGCGCGCGGGTCGAGGTGCTGGAGCCGCCGGAGGTACGGCAGCGGCTGTCCCGCATCGGCGCCGAACTCACGGGGATGTACGCGGCGGACTGACCGCGCGTCCGGCCCGCCGGCGGGCCGGCCGGGATCGCCGCGGCGGCGACGGCGGGCCGGTGTGCGGGCGGGGCGCCCCGGCGAGGCGCGCTGTCTTCGAGGCTGGGCCCCGGGGTGCTCCCCGTACGAGCGATCAAGGAACCGGCGAGTTCACGGTCCGCGACGGCCGCGAGGCGACGGCGTAACCGCAAGGCCGGCCCCCGCCCCGGCCGTTCCGCCACGGGAGCCGGGGCCCGTCGTAGCCTGTCCGGGCGGATACCGTTCGGGCATGGCGGTGACGGAGAAGCGGCGGGTGCTCTACAGGCAGGGCAGCGGGTTCTGGCGGATGACGGCGAAGTGGGCCCTGGCCTTCGGCGTCCCGTACCTGCTGGACGGCGGACTGCTCCGGTCGTGGGGCGACGCCCTGGTCTGGCCGATGATCGGCATCCTGCTGTGGGTGCCGTTCGGGATCGGGGTCGTCTGGTATCCGAGGAAGGACCAGCTGGTCACCCTGACGGCGGGCGAACTACGGGTGCGGCGCAAGCGACTGCCGATGGAGCAGGTGAACCTGCTGCACGTGGCGCGGCTGTGGCTGGAGGGGCGGTCGACCGCGGACGGCCGGCCGGTGGCGGAATGGGCCCGGCGCGACCGGGTGGTGTGGGTGCCGCTGCTCGACGGGCGGGCGTTCGGCGTGGAGTTCCGTGACCCGGCCGCCTTCGCCGAAGCCTTCGGTGCCTTCGCCGTCGTGGCGTGCGGTGGACCGGACGTAGTCCGCGCGAGGGCCGCGGTGGCCACGTACCCGGATCCGCTCCCGATGCCACCCCGCCGCAGTGCCGACGACACCGGCTCTCGGCTGGACTTCCTCGACGTCTTCGGCTGAGAGCCGGAAACGCCTCGACGGCGTCGGAGGACCCCGCGAACCGCCACACAGCGGAGCAAACCTACACTGTTCCCTGTAACCGGCTTTCAAGGACAAATCCAGTGGGTGCTGCGCAGTGAGTTCAACAGGGGTGTGGGTGGTCGGCGTGCTTCCCGACGAAGAGGCCCGCGCCATCCCCGGGCGCTTCCTCCATCTCGTCCGGCCGGGAGACTGGGACAAGCCGGAGGCCTACACGGAGTCGCTCGCCTGGTGGTCGGGCGGCGGCGCGGAGCCCCTCTTCGAGTACGCCGACGGGCCTTCCGGCCCGCCCGGCGCCACGCCCGCCGCACGCAGGTTCGCGGACTTCATGGACCTCGCCACCACCGCGTCCGATGCCGTGACGGCGATGCAGGACGCGAGCAGCAGCGCGATGCGGGAGGAAGCGGGTCTCTTCGTCGCGACCGCCCGGAAGGCCGCCCCGGTCGCGGCCCTCTACCACGGCCTCGGCGTACGAGGAGCCGAGCTGCTCCCCGGATGGTTCGGCGACTTCCTCCTGGACGCCGACGAGGTCGCGGCCGCCCTCCCGCGGGCCGAGCAGGCCCTCGACCTCTCCGGCGCCCGGCGGAGTGAGGTCCTCGCCCGGATCACCGACTGGATGACCGTGATGGGGGACGCCCCCGACTTCGACGCGGCCGAACTCGTCGAGGGCCCCCTGCGGGTCCTCCGCCGCGCCGCGGCGGCCAACTCCGGCGCCGGCGCCTTCAGCCGCCGGCACTGACCGGCGCCGCCCGGGCCCGCCGTTGAACATGCCGCACCGCTGGACTCGCATCCGGCAGACCCGATGGTGGACTCGATCTTGAGCCTGCCCTGACCGCGAAGGCGGTGGCGTCGACGGGGTCGATGATCCGGCGGGTGCCTTTCGTCCCTGCGGGTCCCCCCGGTTCGGTCAGCGTCGGTGGAGGGTCTGCAGTGCCTCGATGAGGACCTTCGGCTCGTACTGGCCCTTGTAGACGGGCGGGGGCTGCCTGTCGAGCCCCAGCAACCGGGCCACGGCGGTCCAGGCGGTGCGTACGGAGTACTCGACGGTGAAGACCACGTCGTCGGGAACCTCGGCGTACTGGCCGATGAAGGCCAGGTTGGTGGAGCCGGCGGGCACGACCTCGGGGCGGTCGCCGGCCTTGCGGACCAGGAACTGGCTGGTGATGTAGGGCATCTTCGCGGGGATCACGAGGGAGCCGTCCAGGATCCGCTGCCGTTCGGTGAACGGCAGATGCTGCAGGACCTCGTCGAGGATCTCCCGGCCGGTGCACTCGGCCATGGGCTTGCTCACGAAGTCGCCCTGCCGGTCGGGGAACAGTGCGTACCCCCACCACACGAACGTGTCCTCGGGCTGGTCCCGGAAATGCGGCTGGTGGTTGAGCACGATGGTCAGCAGCCAGCTGGAGTCCTTGAAGGTGATCAGGCCGCCCTTGCCCGCCTCGCTTCCGCTGAACTCCTCCATCAGCTTGAAGAAGAGCGGGTCTTTGGTGGTGACGGTGAACGACTCCCAGGTGGAGTCCTTGACATGGGAGTCGAACACCTTGGGGTCGCCCAGCCGTCCGGGGCGCTTGGCGGCGAGCGTCTCCCACAGTTGCCAGGCACCGCTGGAGGAGGTGGTGTCCAGGGCGGGGACGGCATCGGTGGAACCCAGGGTGGAGTTCGCGGTCATGGAGCCGTTGGTCACCATCACCAGGTCGTCCGGGCCGACGGCCGTCCGGCCGGACTTCCCGCCGCCCTCCCAGACGACGGCCTCGACGGTCAGGGTGTCGCCACCGCCGAAGAGCAGGTCGGTCACGCGGGTCCCGAGCTGGAGGGTGACGCCCTGACCGGTCAGCCATGCCAGGAGGGGCCGCACGATCGAGTCGAACTGGTTGAACCGGGTGCGGTAGATCCCCGACATGGTGTCGAAGGTCTTGAACAGGTGGACGAACCGGTTGAGGTAGCGGCGGAACTCGATCGCACTGTGCCAGGGCTCGAACGCGAACGTGGTGCACCACATCGCCCAGAAATTGGTGGTGAAGAACTCCTCGTGGAACAGGTCCGAGATCCGCTTGCCGTCCAGCAGCCTCTCAGGCGTGGCCACGCACTTCACGAGTTCGAGGCGGTCCCGTTCGGAGAACGTCATCGCATGCGCGTCGATGATGCTCCCGTCGGCGCCGACGAGGCGGGCGTGATCGTCCCAGGCGAAGTCCTCGTGGAATGCGAACGTGTCTTCCGTCACCGACCTGTCCGGGTCGTCCAGCGACGGAACGGAAGACAGCAGGTCGTAGGTGCAGTCGAAGTGGATCTCGAACATGCGGCCGCCGCGCATGGTGTACCCGGTCTCGGGGGATCCCGCCGCGTCCAGGCTCCCGCCCTCGCGGTCCTGTTCCTCCAGGATCACGATGTCGTTCCCCGAGAACCCGCCTTCGCGGATCAGGAACGCCGCCGCGGCGAGCGACGCGATCCCGCTGCCGACCAGATAGGCCTTGGCCACTGCCGTCCCTCCATCCGACGCACGCCGCCGCGCCGGGTCCGCGGGAATGCGGCCGCCTCGGGGCGGACGAGCCCTCCATGGGTTCCCCGGCCCGCCCGCCGCGACACAGAGGCACCTTCCAGGTCCCCGATTCGGCCCAGCGCCCGCCCTACCCCGACGCGAGCAGGGTCGGGGACCGAGCCCCCCCCCGCGAGCAGGAAACCGAGGACAGCGCGTTGAGCGTGGCGGCCACGTCGCTGCCCGACGTGACCGAGATGTGGTGGCTCGCGTCCGTCAGGTCGGGATGCGCGGGCGTGAGGGGCGAGGCGTCGAGGAAGGCCTGCCTGCGGTCGTTGCGGGGGTCGAGGACCTCGCCGACGATCCGGACCGTGACCGGCCCGGCCAGGCCGTTCAGGGTGACCGTGGCGCCGATGCGGGTGCCGGTGGTGGTCAGGAAGGAAGTGGGGGACCACGGTCTCGCCGGGCTCGTCGATCCAGCGGCCCGAGACCATCGCGTACCCGCCCCAGGAGGCGTCGCCCGTGAAGGCGATCACGTCGATGGTGCCGGTCAGGCCGGACACGGTCGCCCGCACCTTCGCGGCGGTGGAGAACGACGTGGCGAGATACGAGGCTTCGGACGCCCGCCAACTGGCGGGCGTCTTGCGTCCCCGCACCGGGAAGGATGTCCCGCTGCCCACCCTCCCGGTGTCGAGGTCACAGGTGCGAGGGGTCGTCGCCGCCCCGGCGGAGGAGTCTGGCAGACTCCGCGGGCATGGGAATGTTCAAGCGGTCCAACAAGGCGGATGGTGCTGGTCAGGCTGAGGAGGGGGCCGACCTGAGCGTGCTCCTGCTCCAGGGCGAAGACATGATCGAGCAGGTGGGTCGGGCCCACATGTCCTGGGGCCTGGGCTCGGCGGACCGCTGGGATCTGGACCAGACGACCGGCGTCATCACCTGGACCTTCCCCGACAAGACCGCCACCGCGCCGGCGCAGATCCTCGGCAGCTTCGCCCCGAGGGCGGGTTCGTGGCTGTGGGCCTGGGCCAACCAGAGCCTCCTTCCCGGCATGAGCCGCGACTCCCGCCGCTTCTGCGACTGGGCGGAGGCCAACGGGCATCCCGGGCTGGCCCAGCCCACGATCGACGCAGACGAGCAGATGGCTTCGACGCTCGCCGCCCTGGCTTTCCGGATCACCGGGGCGACCGGGTACTACAAGGGCCCCGGCGGCAACTCCTCCTACGTGATCATCACCTTCGGGCCGGTCACCCTGACGAGCGCGGACGGCAGCGTCTCCACCTTCGACATCAACGTCGGCTAGCGCCGGGTCGGCGCCCTGGCCCCTGCGCTCGCACACCGTCAGCCTGCGGCGGGGTCAGGCCGCGAACAGCTTGTCCTGCTCGGCCCGCAGCGCGTCGACGAGCCTGCCCGGCGGCAGGACCACGTCCCCGTAGCCGAGCACGGTGTCCTTGGCGACGGCGTGGCGCAGCACGCACCCCTCGGAGATGCCCATCGGCAGCAGCTCTTCGGCGCGCGTCACCGCGTGCGATTCGGCCACCCCGAAGGTGTCGTAGCCGCCTATCCCGTCCAGCACCGTGCCGGCGGGCAGGTCGCGCTTGGCGGTGGCCACCACGTCGACCCGGGGGCCGGCGGGCGGGGTCAGCGCGGCGTCGCCGAAGTCCACGGCGCGCACCACGGTGTGCGGCACCTCGAAGTGGCACAGGTGGTAGGGCGTGTAGAAGCTGTACAGGGGGCCGCGCCCGAGCTTGTACAGCTCCAGGTACGTGTGCTGCGCCGGGTCGTCGTGGGTCCCCAGCACGTACACGCCGGGTGCCGGCTTGGCGCCGACCACGAAGTCGACGATGCCGCCGAGCTCCCGCAGTTCGTCCACGTCGTACATCTCGGTCAGCTGGTCCACGTGTCCGGTGTGGTCGCGCCCGTACATGCCGCGCCTGGGCACGGTGAAGCCGAAGGCGTTGGCCACGATGGCCTGTTCGAAGGAGACCTTCGTCCCGTCCGTGAAGCTGGTGATCATGTGGACGTTCTGCCCCCACCGGTCGGCGAACGGCTGCTGGGTCGTGGGGGTGCGGTACTGGTCCTGGAACCCCTTGACGTTGCCGGCCACCAGGGGAGTGACGCCCAGACTGCGCACGAAGCGCAGCAGATTGGCCTGCACTGCGGGCTGGTCGCCGTCGGCCCCGGTGAGCACCACGCCGGCCGCGCGGGCGCGGTGGGCCAGCAACGGGCCGACCGTGCAGTCGAGTTCGGCGTTCATCGTCACCACCGGAAGGCCGCGCTCGATGGCGGCGACGGTGATCCTGGCGCCGAACTCCACCGCACCGGTGACGTCCACCAGGCAGTCGATGCCCTCCGCCCCGATCAGGGCGAACGCGTCCTCCGTGACGACCGGCCGCCCGGCGGCCACGGCCGCCGAGACCGCGTCCGAGCGCCCGGCCCGGACGGGTGCCAGTCCCGCCTCCCGGTACGCGCGTTCCGCGTTGTCCGGGTTCCGGTTGGAGATGGCGGCCACCCGCATGCCGGGCACCGAGGTGGTGATGTGCCGCACCAGCCCCCGCCCCATGTAACCGGCGCCCACCATGCCGACCCGGATCGGCCGGCCCTCTTCCGCGCGACGGCGCAGCGCGGCGTCGACGATGATCATCGGCGGCCCGCCGGGGCTCCGGCCGACCGGGAGCGGCGCGGAGCCCGCACCGTCGTGAGCCGGAACGGGAGCCGGAACGGGAGCCGGAACGGACGGCGGGAGCGGGCGGACGGTCCGCGGCCGTCCTCCGGCCGCTTCCGGCCCGGGAGTGCCGCACCCCTCGGCGAGGTGGCGTGAACCAGCATGGCAAATCTCCGATGCCTGTCGGTGCGTCATGGAATTGCGAGGCTAGGTCGGTGGCACGAGGCCGGGCAACTGCCGCCCCGCCGACCGCGTACGCACAGCACGCCGAAATCCTTCCGGATCCTTCCGGATGCTTTCGGGCGTGCGGCGGCCTTTCCCGAACGGTGGCATTTCCCTGCGGATGGCGGAAGAGTTCCACACCGCACGGAGCCCGCCCCCGGTGTGCCGGTGTGCCGCGACTCCCGGATTTCGACTGCGGACGGTCGGCAGTCGAACAGGGAAACCGGTGTTCCGAACCGGGAGTTGACGAACCGGCCGGAACGCTCGATATGTTCACGCAATGCGCCCGCTTCCCGTCGCAGACCCGGGTCATCCCGATATCCGCTCCGCCTCCAGGTACCTGCTGTGGCTCGCGGGCCGCATGGCCCGCCCCCTGAGCGCCGCGGCGTTCCTCGGCCTCCTCTGGCTCGGTTCGCAGGCGCTCGTGCCGGTCGTCATCCGCGAGGCCGTCGACGAGGGACTGGTCCCCGGCGACATGAACACCGTCTGGGCGTGGTCCGCCGTGCTCCTCGGCCTCGGCGTGGTGCAGGCGGTGTCCGGCATGCTCCGCCGCCGGCTGAGCATGCACAACGCCCTGTCCGCCGGCTTCCGCACGGTCCAGCTGGTGGTCGGCCACGCGGACCGGCTCGGCGCCGGCCTCGAACGGCGCGTCGACGACGGGGAACTGGTGAGCGTCGGCACCTCGGACATGACCACCATCGGCAACGCCTTCGACGTCGTCGGCCGGGCCTTCGGCGCCGTCGTCTCGACGATCCTGGTGGCCGCGGTACTCCTCGACCAGTCGCCCTCGCTCGGCCTCCTCCTGATCGTCGTCCTGCCCGCGATCATCCTCACCATGGGCTACACCCTGCGCCCCCTGCACCGCAGGCAGAGCGCCTACCGCGACCTCCAGGGCGAGCTGACCTCCCGGCTCACCGACGTCGTGACGGGACTGCGGGTCCTGCGCGGCGTCGGCGGCGAGACCTCCTTCGCCCGTTCCTACCGCGAGCGCTCGCAGCGCGTGCGCGCCGCCGGCTCCGAGGTGGCCGGGGCGGAGGCCCTGATACGCGCCGCCCAGGTGCTGCTGCCCGGCCTGCTGGTCGGCACCGTCACCTGGATCGGCGCCCGCGCCGCCCTGAACGGCACGGTCACGCCCGGCGAACTCGTCGCGTTCTACGCGTACGCCGCCTTCCTCGTCGAACCGCTCGCCATCTTCACCGACACCGCCGACCGGTTCGCCCGGGCCCATGTCGCCGCCCGCCGCGTGATCGCCGTACTGGCCCTGCCCACCACCTCCCCGGACGCCGCAGGAGCCGGCGCCCCGGTGCCCGCCGGCGCGCACGACCTGGTCGACGAGCACACGGGACTGGCCGTCCCCGCCGGCTCCTTCCTGGTGGTGGTGGCACCGCCGGCCGAAGGCGCGCACCTGGCCGACCGCCTGGGCGGTTACACCGGCGGGTCCGTCCGCTACGGCGGACTGCCGCTGCGCGAACTGCGCACCGAGCAGGTCCGCCGGCGGATTCTCGTGGTCGACAACCGCCCCAGGCTCTTCCGCGGCAGCCTGCGCGACAACCTCGACCCGCACGGCGCCGCCGGGGACGAGGAGGTCCTCGCCGCCCTGCGGGTGGCGGCCGCCGAGGACATCGTCGAGTCGCTGCCCGACGGACTGGACACCGCCGTCACCGCCGACGGCAGCCCCTTCTCGGGAGGCCAGCGCCAACGGCTCGTCCTCGCCCGCGCCGTGCTCGCCGACCCCGACGTCCTCGTCGTGGTCGACCCCACGTCGGCCGTCGACGCCCACACCGAGGACCGGGTGGGCCGGCGGCTGCGCGCCGCCCGGGCGGACCGCACCACCGTCCTCGTCAGCTCCAGCTCCCTGCTGCTCGAACGGGCCGAACGGGTGGCCTTCGTCCACGACGGTTCGGTCGTCGCCACCGGCAGCCACCGCGAACTGCTGGCCGCCGACCCCCGGTACCGCCTGGCCATCCAGCGCGAGACCGGCGAGGACCCCGCCGGGGCCGCGTCCCCGACCGCCCCCACCGCCCCCGTCGCCCGAAGGAGCGCGGAATGAACACGGTCGCGCTGCCGGTCGCCGACACCGCGGAGGTGCGCGCGCACGCCCGCGTCCTGGCCCGCGGCCACCGCCGCGACCTCACCTGGCTGCTGGCACTGCACGGACTGGCCGCGGTGTGCGGGCTGGTCGCGCCCTGGCTGATCGGCCGGCTCGTCGACGAGGTGGCCGACGGCACCACGATCGCCGCCGTCGACCTGCTCGCCCTCGGCCTGCTGGCCTCCCTGACCGGCCAGACCGTACTCACCTACGCCGCGGTCCAGCGCTCCTGCCGGTTCGGCGAGAAGATCACCGCGGAGGTACGGGAGGACTTCGTCGACCGGGTGGTGACGCTGCCGCTTTCCACCGTGGAGGACGCCGAGCCCGGCGACCTGATCACCCGTGCCTCACGCGACACCGACGCCCTCACCAACACCGTCCGCTACGCCGCGCCCGAGACCCTGATCGCCACGCTCACCTGCCTGTTCACCTTCGGCGCCCTGCTGCTCGTCGGCCCGCTCACCGCGCTGCCCAGCCTGCTCGTCGTCCCCTTGCTGTGGGCCGGCACCCGCTGGTACCTGCGCCGCTCCGGCGTCGCCTACCGCCGGCGCGCCGCCGGTTACGTGGCCCTCGGCGACACCCTCGCCGAGACCGTCCCCGGCGCCCGCACCGCCGAGGCGTTCGGCCTCCGGGACCGGCGCCGCCGGGCGCTCGACCGCGACCTGGCCGAGGCGTACCGGGCCGAGCACCGCACGATGTGGCTGCGCAGCTCCTGGTACCTGACGGTGGAGCTCAGCTACGCCGTCCCGCTGGTGGCCACGCTCGCCATCGGCGGGGCGCTCCACGCCGGCGGACTGGCCTCGCTGGGACAGGTGGTCGCCGCCACCCTCTACGTACGGCAGCTGATCTTCCCGCTGGACGACGTCCTGAGCTGGATGGACGAGCTCCAGATCGGCTCGGCCTCGCTCGCCCGGGTGCTCGGTGTCAGCAAGCTGCCGGCGGACCGCGAGCCGACCGGCGCCCGGCCCGGCGGCCGGGACCTCAGCGTCCGGAACGTCAGCTTCTCCTACGTGCCCGGACGCACCGTCCTGCACGGCGTCGACCTGGACCTGGCGCCGGGCGAACGGCTCGCCGTCGTCGGCCCGTCGGGCTCCGGCAAGTCCACCCTCGGCAAACTGCTCGCGGGCATCTACCACCCCGGTTCCGGCACCGTCCGGGTCGGGGACGTCCCCCTGGTCGAGCTGAGCACCGCGGAACTGCGCCGCCGCATCGCCCTGGTCACCCAGGAGCACCACATCTTCCGGGGCACCCTGCGCGAGAACCTCACCCTCGCCCGGCCGGGCGTCGACGACGCCGAGGCGCGCCGCGCCCTGGACGTGGTCGGAGCCGGCGACTGGGCGGCCGCGCTCCCCGACGGCCTGGACACCCAGGTCGGCTCCACCGGGCACCCGCTCACCGCCGCACAGGCCCAACAGGTCGCCCTGGCCCGGCTGGTGCTCGCCGACCCGCACACCCTGGTGCTCGACGAGGCCACCGCGCTGCTCGACCCGGCCACGGCACGGCACGCCGAGAGGGCCCTGGCCGCCGTGCTGGGCGACCGGACCGTCATCGCCATCGCGCACCGGCTGCACACCACCGAGGACGCCGACCGGATCGCGGTCGTCGAGAAGGGCCGCATCACCGAACTGGGCAGCCACCACGCGCTGCTGGCCGCCGACGGCGCCTATGCCGCCCTGTGGCGCGCCTGGCACGGCGAATGAAATCAAATCCGTTCGCACGGCTATTGAAATCATTGCGGCACATACGGCTCCGGTCCTAGCCTGAGCGATATGAATCCAAGGAAGCCGCACGTCGATTGGGACAGCCTTTTCGGCGACGATTACGATTACTTCGACCTTCCCGACCTCACCTCGGAACTGAGCGGGATCGAGGCGTCGAGCATGGTCGCACTCGGTGGATTCCAGCCGGGAACACGTCTTCTGGACGCGCCGTGCGGACACGGCCGACATGCCAACCTACTGGCCTCTCGGGGCTATCGGGTGGTCGGTGTCGACCGCGACGAGCGCTTTCTCGAGATGGCCCGCGACGAGAGCGCGAAAATGGGGGTCGAGGTCGATTACCGGCACGTCGACCTGCGCGAGATGTCCTTCGAGGAAGAATTCGACGCCGCCGTTTCCTGGTACAGTTCCTTCGGCTACTTCGACGACGAAACGGACCGGGACATCCTCCGGCGCTACCGTCGCGCACTCCGGCCCGGCGGCCGTTTCCTGCTCGACATGCATTCCCCGTACCGGCACATCCCGAGCGTGCTGGCCAACCACGACATGCATGTCGACGTCCTGCGCCGCGGACAGGACCTCGCGATCGACATCCAGGAGCTGGACGCCGAGGCGAGCCGCTACTACGCGGAGAAGATCACGATCCGGGACGGGAAGGTGGAGCGGGCCCGCTACAGCGTCCGCATGTTCACGGCCCCCGAGATCCTGGAGTGGTTCCGCACCGCCGGCTTCTCCCAGGCACGCGTCATGAACGAGACGGGCGGCCCCTTCACCGTCAGCAGCCGCCGCCTGGTGGTGCTCGGCACCGCCTGAGCCCGCCCCGCCCCGCCCCACCCCCCACCTCGTCCCGTCCCGGCGCGCGGACCACCCGCCCCGGCGGGTGCCGTGCGCGCCGGGCCGCTCCCCGAGACGACTCACCGTGACCACCATTCGCGAAAGAGGGGTTCCCGTGGACACCGACACCGACACCGCCACTGACACCGCCACCGACGCCATCCGCCCCACCGTGCCGATCGGCCCGCTGCGCACCTCCGGTCCCGACATCGACGTCGACGCCCTGCGCGCCCACTACGCCTCGTACCGGTGCGCCCAGATACCACAGGTCGTCGACGCCACCGCGCTCAAGGCGGCGGCCCTCTCGGCGTACCGGCAACTGGGCGACGAACCCCTGGTCGACGCCCAGGAGCACAGCTCCGACGACGGCGGGCTCGGCTACGGCTTCCGGTTCCAGCGCCTCGACGCCAAATCCGACTCCCCGGCCCACTCCGCACGCGTCACGGCCGTCCTCCGCGACCACGGCCTCCTCGACTGGGCCGAACACGCGGCACGGCAACTGCTGCCCGTCGTCGACACCATCACCGGCCGTTCCCTGCGCTACGAGCGGGTGTTCCTCCTGGCCTACCGCGAGGGCGACTACATCGGCCCGCACGGCGCCGAGCAGGACACCGACCTCGACCGGTTCAACCTCCAGTTCCCGCTCTGCTACGACACCGTCGGCACCATGCGCGTCCTGCGCGAGGGCTACTTGGAACCGATGTACGACCGCGAGGGCGACGCCAGGCTGCTCGGCCCCCGCATGTGGCACGAGGTCCCGCCGCTGCTCCGGCTGCCCGAGGGACGGGACCCGCTGCGCCTGGTCGTCTCGCTGCGGCTCATGGCCCGCCGATGACCGGTGTCACGACCGCCGCCGAACGCGCGGCGCGCGCCGCGGAGGTCGCCGCCGTGGCCGAGGAGGTCTTCCGGCGCCACGGCGCGGACTTCCGGTCCGCCCGCCGCACGTCCGGCCGGACCAACGCCACCTGGCTCGGCGGCGGGTTCGCCGTACGGGTCGCGGGCACCACCGCGGCCCGGGACCTGGTGCGCGAGACGCGGCTGGCCGCCGTGCTGCCCCCCGAGGTGCGCTATCCCGAGGTCCTCGCGTCCGGCCGCACCCGCGGCTTCGAGTGGGTGGTCACCCGGGAGATCGAGGCGGTCTGCCTGGACGACGCCTGGGCCGGCCTGGACGGGCAGCAGCGCGTGGCCGCGACGCGGCGGCTGTGGGAGCGGGCACGGGCGGCGCACCGGGTCGACCCGGCGGCCGCCGCGCCCCTGGCCCGCTCCCACAACCCGTTCTACTCGCGGTCCCCGGACGAGGCCGACGCCGCCCTGGGGCGGCTGCACGCCGCGGACGTGCTCACGGCAGGGGAGCGCAAGCGGCTGTCCGCCGCCCTGGAACGGCACTGGGCGGCCCTGCCCGGCGCCCCCCGGGTACTCAACCACGGCGACCTCTCCCCGGTGAACGCCCTGTGGGACGGCACCGACGTGGTGTCCCTGCTGGATTTCGAGTTCGCGGTCCTCGCCCCCGTACAGCTGGACCTCAATGAACTGGTCAAGACGGCCTTCGCGCCCCCGGAGCCCGGCACCGGGACCACCAGCGCGGAACGCGCCGGCCGCGCGCTGCTGCAGGAGACGGTGACCGCACTGGCCGCCCCGTTCCTGCGCACCGACGACGACGCCGCCCTGCTGATCGGCCACTCGATCCAGCTGGAGACCTGGGGCCTGGAGCGCGAGCTGGCCAAGCCCGGGCGGAAGGACCACCGGGACTGGGAGCCGTACCGGATGCTCGTCGCGTGCGCGCACGGCGACGGCGGCTACTACGAGCCCCTGCTGGGGCGTTGAGTCCGGGGCCCCGAGGTCCCCGGGGAGAGGCGGGGTGATGATACGGACGCTGTTCGTGGACGCCGGCGGAGTGCTGTACAACAACGTCAACGAGGAGACGGACTTCCTCGACCGGGTCGCCGACCGCTACGGCGTGGACCGCGGGGAACTCGCGCGGCGCGTGGAGGCGTCCGCGCCCCGGTACGAGAGCGGCGCGAGCCACGTGCACCGGGTGATCGCACGGCTCGTCGCCGGCGGGAGCGGCCCCGTGGCCGGAACGCCCGCCGAGGGACGCTGGATGGACCGCGCGTACCTCGACAGCGTCCGCCCCCACCCGGACAGCTTCCGCGTCCTGCGGGAACTGCGGGAGCGGTGGCCGGACGTGCGGCTGGTCCTCACCAACAACGAGGCCGAGCACTGGGACCGCCTGAAGGACGAGGCGTACGGACACTTCGCGCTGTTCGACACGCTGTGCTCGTCCTGGCGCACGGGCCGGGTGAAACCGGCGCCCTCCTTCTTCAGAGAGGCCCTGCGCGCCTGCCGTGCGACGGCCGCCGAGACCCTGCTCGTCGACGACCGCACCACGGTGCTGCGGGTGGGGACCGGACTGGGCATGCGGACCCTGCACGTGTCCGTCCCGGAGGTCTTCGCGGATCGGCTCGGACCGGCGGTGCGGGGCGACGCGCTGCCGTCCGAGCCGTGAGGGCCCCCCTCGGGAGGCCCCGAGGGGGCGGCTTCAGCGGGGGATGTCCCGGACGTTGTCCAGGACCTTCCGGAACGCCCGTGCGATGTCGTCGACGGCGTCGAGCGGGGCGAGGAGCACCTCGTGGCCGAAGCTCACCACGCTCTCGTACAGACGCGTGGCGACCGGAAGGTCGAACCGGGCCGGATCCACCCGCTCCAAGTGGCGCGTGTCGGTGGCGAACCGCCGGCGCGAGGCCGGCCGGTGCAGCGGGTTGTCGTTCAGGGGCCGGTGCGTCTGCATCACCGCGAAGCCCAGCTCGGCGGTGAGCGCGCGGGCTATCCGGTCCACCGGCGCCACGGCCAGCACCTCGTCGGGCAGCCGCACCATGAAGCGGTAGTAGGCGCGGTCGGTGGTCCCGCGGGAGGTCTCCTGGACCGTCAGCCCCATCTCGTCCAGGCGGCCCCCGAGGTGCTCCGCGGCCCGTACCCGGCGGGCGTTCTGCCCGTCCAGCAGGGCCAGTTGGTCCAGCAGCACCGCCGCGTGGAACTCCGACAGGCAGGCGTTGCTGCCCATCATCCGGCCGGTCTCCTCCAGCTCCATCTCGCCCACCCCGACCGGCCCGGGCCGCAGCACCCGCCCGTCCGCGCGCAGATGCTCCGCCCGGTTCGCGACGTCCGCGTCGTCGGTCACCAGCGCTCCGCCCTCGCCGCAGGTCAGCAGCTTGCTGCCCTGCATGCTGAACACGCCCGCAGTGCCGAACGCGCCCACCGGCCAGTCGCCGTAGCGGGCGCCGTGCGCGTGCGCGCAGTCCTCGATCAGCGGGAGACCGTGCCGCTGGGCGATGTCGAGCAGGGAGTCCAGATCGGCCACGGCCGAGTAGGCGTGCACCACGGTGATGGCCCGGGTCCGCTCGGTGATCGCCGCCTCCACGGCCGCCGGGTCCAGGCAGTAGGTCCGCGGATCGACGTCCACCAGCACCGGAACGGCGTTGATGCCCAGCACGGCCGACGCCGACGCAACCCAGGTGAGGCCGGGCACGATCACCTCGTCACCGGCGCCGACCCCGCACGCCTCCAGGGCGATGGCCAGCGCGGCCGTTCCGGTGGCCACCGGCACGCACAGTGCCGAACGGCAGTAGTCCGCGAAAGACTCCGCGAATTGCCGTTCGTAGGACTGCCGGCCCTGATAGGCGCAGCTGATGGTCCAGCGCCCGCTCGTCAATACGTCTTCGAGACTTTTGAGCGCCCGCTCGCCCGGCTGCGGCCAACGCGGCCACTCCCGGTCCGTGAGACGCGGTCCACCGGCGATAGCCAGTGCATTTCCCATGTCTGCCCTCGCTTTCGAAAATTCGACGGATGGGGAGAGAAAGTTACGCACCTCCGTTCGCCGTACGCCACAGCGAGAAGAGTGCCTCCGAACAGATCCGCACCCCGTCCCGTTCGACCGAGGAAAGCGCGCACTCGAACGTATCGGTACGCTGCGGCTGACCGGACGGCCGAATAGCCGGTCAGTTCTTCGCGTCTTCGCGACCAAAGGCGGGAAAGCATCAGGTGAAGGAGTCAGAGATGTCCGGTAATCCCCGGAAGCGGCACGACGGCACCGGCACCGGCACCCACCGGACGGGCGGGACGGCCCCCTCCGGCCCCGTCCCCCGGCACGCCCGGACCGTGATCGTCGGCGGCGGACTCGCGGGCGTCGAACTCGCCGCCGCGCTGGCCGCCCACGGCGCCGAGGACGTCCTGCTGCTGGAGGCGGGGCCCGGCGAGGACCTGGCCCACATCCACATGACGCACTCCCAGACGCACGCCACCGAGCTGGTGTTCGCTCCGGAGCGAGACCCCCACTTCCACCGGTCCTGGCGGTCCGAGGCACCCCCGCACTACACCGGCATCTCCGGGCTCCGCCGCAGGCTGGGCGGCCGCTCCCTGTACTGGCACGGCGTGGTGCTGCCCCTGGAGGACTGGGCCCTGGGCCCGTCGGACTGGCCCGCCGAGGTCGTCACCGCCCTGACCGCCGGCGCCGTCGGCGAGCCCTCCTGGTACGACCGGGTCACCGCGGACCTGACCGCGTGGAGCGGCGGCCGCCTGTGGGACGCCGCCCAGCCCGGCCGGACCGTGCTCGGCGGCCAGGAGTTCCGCCCGCTGCCCCGCGCCTGCCGGCGCCTGCCCGGCACCGACCACTGGGAGGCCTACACCGCGCTCGACGCCTGGCGCGGCCCCGACGGCCGGCCCGCCCCGCCCCCCGGCGTCTCGGTCCGCTGCGACACCGAGGTGCTCGCCGTGGACGTACGCGCCGGACGGGCCCGGGGCGTCCTGGTGCGCGCCGCCGACGGGACCACGGCCACGGTCGCCGCGGACACCGTGGTGCTGTGCGCGGCCACCGTGGAGAGCACCCGGCTCGCCGCGCACGCCCTCGCCGCCGCGGGCGCCCTGCGCACTCCGCGGCTCGGCGGCCTGGCCGACCACCTCGTGCAGGGCTTCACGGTCCGGCTGCCGGCCGGCCCGCTGCCCCCGCCCGGCTCGTACCACGTGCCGACCGACCCGGAGCTCCGCTCCTACCTGCGGATGGACGTGCACCCCGACGGGCCCGGCCGGGCGCTGCTGGACGTACGGATCACCGGGGAGCAGCTGCCCAACCAGGAGAGCGTCGTGGAGTGCAGGCCCGCCGGGGACGCCTCATGGCGGGCCCACGTCCGGGCCGCGCTGCTGCCCGAGGACCACAAGGTGATCGGCGCGCAGCGCGACCTGCTGCACGACTTCTGGACGACGGCCGCCCGCGAACTGGGTGTGCCCGCGGCCCCGCTGGAGTTCACCGGCTTCGGCGACACCGGCCGCGACAACACCCTGGTGCTGCCCGACCGCACCCGGAGCCAGCCGCAGGGCCGGCCCGAGACCTGGACGAGCCTGCTCGGCACCGAGGACCACGAGGGCGGCAGCCTGCCGCTCGGCCGGCTGCTCGACGCCGGCCACGCCTTCCACGCGCTGCCCGGCCTCCACGCCGCCGGACCGGCCGTCTTCCCCCGGCTCGGCGCGGCCAACCCGTCCCTGACAACCATCGCGCTCTCCCGCCGGCTCGCCGGACTGCTCGCCGGCGCCTGACGCCCCTCCGCCCGCCCGACGGCCCGCCCAGAGCCGGCATCCGCGCCCCCCGCCGCGACCACCGCGACCACCGCGACCCCCGAGACCACCGAGCCCACCCAGGAGGTACCACCGTGCCGGGACCCGGATACCGCTTCTTCGGCGACGAGGAACGCGCCAACGTCATGGCCGTGCTCGACCGCTGGTACGCCGACCGTGAGGCGTTCGACGACCCCGGCGAGCGGGAGTGGGTCCGCCGCTTCGAGCAGGCCGCGGCCGAACGGTTCGGCGCCGCCCACTGCCTCGGCGTCAACAGCGGCACCTCCGCGCTGGTCGCCGCCCTCGTCGGACTCGGCATCGGACCCGGCGACGAGGTCATCGTGCCCGGCTACATGTTCGTCGCCTCGATCGCCGCCGTGCTGCACTGCGGCGCCGACGTGGTGCTCGCCGAGGTCGACGAGTCCCTCACCCTCGACCCGGCCGACGTGCGCGCCAGGATCACCCCCCGCACCCGGGCGATCATGCCCGTGCACATGCTGGGCGCGCCCTCGGACATGGCCGCGCTGCGCGCTCTCGCCGACGAGCACGGACTGCGCCTGCTGGAGGACTGCGCGCAGAGCGCCGGCGGAACCTACCGCGGCCGTCCGCTCGGCACCCTGGGCGACGCCGGCACCTTCTCCCTCAACCACTACAAGGTGATCACCTCGCTGCAGGGCGGTTTCGTGCTCACCGACGATCCCGCGGTCTTCCAGCGGGCCTACTCCTTCCACGACCAGGGCTGGTTCCCCTACCGCCAGGACCACGGCGAGGGCGATCTGCTGCTCGGCATGAACCTGGGACTCGGCGAACTGCACGCCGCCGTCGCGCTCGCCCAACTCGGCAAGCTGGACCTCGTCCTCGACCGGGTGCGCGACGTGAAGCGCCGGCTGACCGAGGCGATCGGTGAACTGCCGGGAGCGCGGCCGAGGCACTCGCACGACCCGGCGGGGGAGTGCGGCACGACCGCCGTGTACGTCTTCGACGACGCCGCGCACGCACGGGACGTGGCCGGCCGGCTCCGCACCCGGACGCTCCTGGACTCGCCGACGCACTACTACGGGGGGCTGCCCGCGCTCACCGCGTTCGGCCGCGGCGACCGTTCCGTCGTACCGTCCCGCGCCCCCGGGGGACGCCCCGCCCCGCACCCCTTCGAAGCCGGTGCGCTGCCCCGCACCGACAGCGTCCTCGGCCGCTCCGTAGCCCTCGCCACCGGCGTCTCCGACGGCTACCTCGGCCCCGGGTTCGGCGTCCACCCCGGCTCCTCCCAGGAGGAGATCGAGCGCGCGGCGGAGGCGTTCCGCCGCGCGGTCAAGGGCGAGACCCCGGCCTGACCGACCGGTCCGGCGGCCCCGCGAGGATCAGGCCGGGCCGCCGGGCCCGGCCGCGTCCCGCACCAGCGCGGTCAGCTCGTCCGCGACGCCCGGCGCCGCGTACACCAGCCAGCGCCCGTCCAGCCGGCCGCCGCCGCGCAGGTCGTCCACGCGGCCGCCGGCCTCCGCCACCAGCAGCGCGGCGGGCGCCCGGTCCCAGACGTGCCCGCCCTCGTCGACCAGCCCCTCGGCCCGGCCCTCCAGCAGATCGGCGACCAGGCACACCGAGGAGTCGATCCACCGCATCCGGCCGCGCACCGGCTCGACGGGGGAGTCCGGCATGAGGAAGCCGCCCACCCGGGCCGCCGAGAGCGGCCCGGGCGTCTGCGGCACGCGCAGCGGACGCGAGGCCGGCAACGGCCCGCCGCGGGCGGACGCGAACGCGCCGCGGCCCCGCGCCGCCCACCACCGGACGCCCTCGGTCGGGCGGCTCAGCACGGCGACCCGGAGCTCCCCCTCCACCTCCAGGGCGACATGGGTGCCCCAGTCCCGCCGCCCGGCCAGGAAGGGGATCGTGCCGTCGATGGGGTCCAGTATCCAGCGGCGCCGCGATGCCGTTCCGAGCGTGCCGCTCTCCTCGCTCAGCACCGCGTCGCCGGGCCGTTCCTCCGCCAGCACCGCCAGCATGGCCTTCTCCACCGCGAGATCGGCCTCGCTCACCGGGCTGCCGTCCTCCTTGTGCCGTGCGGCCGGACGCCGGCCGAAGAATTCCAGTGCCAATGCGTCCGCCAGATCGGCGAGCCGGTGCGCGAGTCGTATGTCGCCTTCATTCACCATCGGCCCACCATAGCCACGGGACTCGTCCACGCGGACACCCCGGCTTTCCGCGCATTCGGCGGCCGACTGGTTGAACACCCGGCGGGGAAAGCCGCACGGCGGCCCGCGATGTTAGCCTCTGGCATGCTCTTGGAGAACACGCTCGTGGAACGCCGGAGCCTTCTCCGGCTTGTCGAGGAAAACTTCCGCAACTTCTTTCCCGATGAACGGGAATTACCCGAGCCGGAGTTCTTCCCGCTCGGAGAGGACAGCTGGTCGTACCGCTGCGGACCCCTCTGGATCAGCGTCCGCCGCGATCTGGACGGCCATTTCCCCGCAGCGTACGAGGTGCCGCTCCTGCTGCGCGAGAGCGGAAAGGACTACGTCCTCGCCCCGCTCCCCGGGCGGGACGGGCGGATCGTCCACCGGATCGCGGGACTTCCCGTCGTGGTGTTTCCCTACGTCGAGCGCGCCGTCGCCGCCCCCACGCCCCCCACCGCCGGGCAACTCGACCTGCTGGCGGCCAGGTTGCGTGAGGTCCACGCCTTCGACCCGCCCGCCTCCCGGTCCGTCGGCATACCCGTCGAGGACTTCCGCCTCCCCTTCGAGGAGGACCTGGACAAGGCGCTCCAGACGGCCCTGGGCGGCGGTGCGGACGCCTGCGGGCCCTACGGCGGCCGGCTGGCCGACCTGTTGCGGCGACGGCGGGACCACCTCGCCGCGCTGCGCGAGGAGGCCGCCTCCGTGGCCGACCGGTGCACCGCCCTGTGGCACGGCGAACGCCCCGCCCTGACCCACGGCGACCCCAGCACGACGAACGTCCTGTTCGGGCAGGGCGTGGACATCATCGACTGGGGCGGGGCGATGTGGGCCCCGCCGGAGCGCGACTGGGCCGCCCTGACCAGGGTGTTCGGCACCGCCCCCGAGGGGCGCGCGGTCTTCCTGCGGTTCTACGAACTGCGCTGGGTGCTCGCCGAGATCACCGAGTACGCCGGCCGGTTCACCGGCCTCCACACCGGGGACGCCGACGACGACGCCATGTGGGGCCGGCTGACGCGCTACCTCCCGCCCGCCTGACCCCGCGGGGCCGGGGCCCACCGCCTCCCCACGCCACCGTGACCGACCCGTACCGAAGGACCGCCGTGAGCCTGGTCAGCGTCCACAACGAATGGGACCCGCTGGAAGAGGTCGTCGTAGGCACCGTCCGCGGTGCCCGGCCGCCGGCAGCCGACCGGAGCCCGCTCGCCGTCGGGTGCGCCGGACGCACCGGCGGGGCCCCGGGCACGGGCCCCGGCCGGTGGCCGGACGACGCCCCGGCACCCTGGCCGGACCGGGTCCTCAAGGAGACGGAAGAGGAACTGGAAGGCCTGTGCGAGGAGTTGCGCGGTCTCGGCGTGACGGTCCGCCGTCCCCGGACCCGTGACCGCGCGGACCTGTCCGGCCGGACGGCCGACGGCCACCCCGGCCACCCCGGCCACCGCCCCCGGGCCGGGCTGCTCACCGTCGGCGACACCGTCATCGAGACCCCGGCGGCCCCGCGCGCGCGGTTCCCGGAGGCGTTCGCCTACCGGGAGCTGCTGACCGAGTACCTCGTCAGCGGCAGCAGATGGATCTCCGCGCCCGGGCCCCGCCTCGCCGGCGCGATGTACGACCCCGGCGCCCCGCCCGGCGAGCGGCTGCGCGAACTGGAGCCGGTCTTCGACGCCGCGAACGTGCTGCGGCTGGGTACCGACCTGCTGTACCTGGTCTCCGACAGCGGCAACGAACTCGGGGCCCGCTGGCTGCAGTCGGCCGTGGGCGGGACCTACACCGTGCACCCCTGCCGCGGGCTGCACGCCCCCACCCCCCTCGACCTCACCCTGCTCCCGCTCCGCCCCGGCCTGGTCCTCACCAACCCGTCCAGGGTGACCGAGGACAACCTGCCGGCCGTGCTGCGCTCCTGGCGGCGGATCGAGTGCCCCGTCCCCGCCGGAACCGGCGGCGCGGGGGACGCGCCGCACCGCTCGACGTGGACCGGGACGGGCCTGCTGGTGGTCCGGCCGGGCCTGGTCGTCGTGGACGGCCGGCAGCGGGAGCTGATGCGCGTGCTGGAGCGGCACGGCGTGGACGTGCTGCCCCTGCGGCTGACCCACTCCCGGATCCTCGGCGGCGGGTTCCACGGGTTCGTCCTCGACGTCCGCAGGACCGGAACGCTGCAGACGTACCGCTTCTGACCCGCGGGCCCTCCCGCCCCGCGTCACCCACCGAAACCCCGCAAGGAGGCGCGGATGCGCCAGCTGAGTGTGCAAGGAGCCTGGCTGTCGGAGACCCGTGCGTTCGCCGACGGCCGGGGCGAGTTCCAGGAGCTCTACAGCGGCCGGGCACTGGGCGACGTGCTCGGTTACGACCCCGGCGTCGCCCAGGCCAACCGCTCCGTCTCCCGGCGGGGCGTGCTGCGGGGGGTGCACTTCGCCCAGATGCCGCCCAGCCAGGCGAAGTACGTCACCTGCCTCAGCGGCGCCGTCCTGGACGTGGTGGTGGACATCCGCGTCGGTTCGCCCACCTACCGCTCCTGGGAGGCGGTCAGGCTCGACGACCCGCACCGCAGCCTGTACATCGAGGCGGGGCTCGGCCACGCGTTCCTGGCGCTCACCGACGACGCCGTCGTCGTCTACCTCACCTCGCGCGGCTACGCCCCCGGACGGGAGCACGGGGTGCACCCGCTCGACCCCGCCCTCGGCATCGCCTGGCCCGAGGACCTCGAACCGGTGCTCTCGGAGAAGGACCGCACGGCCCCGGGGATCGACGAGATGGAACGGCGGGGCCTGCTCCCGTCCTACGAGGACTGCGCCGCCTTCCACCGCTCGCTGCGCGGGCGCGCCGCGGACTGACCGCACGCGGGGGGGGGGACCGGGGGGGGGGGGGGGGGGGGGGGGGTGGGGGTGGGGGGGGGGGGGGGGGGGAGAGGGGGGAGGCCCAAACGCCCCACACCACCCCCCACAAAAGGAAAAAAGTCACCC
>NZ_JBWKEZ010000057.1:2562-54297 GCF_056434525.1 Streptomyces sp. NPDC044002 | reverse complement strand
CGCCGGGCATCCGGGCCCTCAGATGCCCGGTTTCCGGGTCGCGGGCGCGGCTACCCGCACGAGAGGTTGATCTGGGCGACCTGCGGAGCCTCCAGGCGCAGCAGATCGCTACGCGCTCCTCGCGTCTCGGCGTCTGCGGCCCGTCCTGGGGTGTTACGGAGCCGACTCCGGGGGCCTCTGGTGACCGCACTCCAGGCGGGCTCCATCGGCGTCAGCCACTGTGCACTCGAAGGCGAGGTCCACACGCAGCTTGTTGCGTCCCGTTTCCGTCGAGATGCGGACCGAAGTTGTCCGCAAGTGGGTCCACTCTGGGGCTGTCGGCGATCCAGGGCCCCTGACCAGGGGCGGGAGGCGCACCATCGAGGAAGGCGCGATCATCATGACCCAGGACATCCAGCTGCTGGAGAAGGCACTGACCCACACGGCTCAGCTGCTCGGCAACACCACCCCCGGCCAGTACGGGCTGCCCACCCCGTGCGACGACTTCGACGTGCGGACCCTGGCCAACCACATGGTGGCCGGCAACCCCTACTTCGCGGCTCTTGCCGGTGGGGGAGCCGCCGACTTCGGTCTGTTCGGGCAGGACCATGTCGGTGAGCGGCAGCCCGGTGAGGTCTATGCCGAGGGGGCCAAGGAAGCGCTGGCCGCCTGGCAGGTGGAAGGTGCGCTCCAGCGGCACATGCCGCTGCCCGGAGGTCGGCTGGGGCCGCGCCTGGCTGATGTGTACCTGCTGGAAGCCGTGCTGCACGGCTGGGACCTCGCGACGGCCACCGGCCAGGACCGTGCTGGTGACCCGGACGCCGTCGAGGCCGTCTTCCGGACCTGGTACGGCAACTACCCCGATGCCGCCCGTCCCCAGACCGGCTTGTTCGGCCCCGCGAAGGCCGTTGCGGAGGACGCACCCTTGCTGGACCGGCTCGCCGCCTACTTCGGCCGCACGGTCTGACGCCATGACTCCGGCCCCGCCGGGAGGCGGGGTCAGGGCCGGATCACCCGCGCCACCCGCTGGATGAATGAGTCCAAGGGATGGCTGCCTTGTTCACGAGAACCGGTTCTGGCACACCTTCTGTGGTCCGAACACGGAGCTCCAACGCCGCTCACGTTCCCGACGGCCGCGGCTGCTCTGGCGGAACCGAGCTCTCGGCAGCCGCCATCCACTGGTCCAGGTCGGCCTGGGTGAACTCTGCCCACGGTGGGATTTCGGGGAGCTGGCGGAGGAGGTCGTAGGCCTCGGGGATCTGCGGGCCGCGGAGGACTGGGCAATGGCAGCCGGCGATGACCTCGGCGTTCAGGTGTTGGAAGTCGGTGACGACCGTCCCGAACTTCTGGGCGTCCAGCAGGGCGACCCAGGGGGAGACCAGGCGCCCGCCGAAGAACTGGCCGTCGCGGAATTCGTCTGGCGACATCGCTGCTGTTTCGGGCATGGGGGTCGGCACGTTCGTGGCGAAGGTGTCGACGGCCCACAGGACGTTGGCCTTCGGGTCGAAGAGGGCGCGGGTTGTGGGGTTGTCATACAGGGGTGGTCGCTTGGCGACCAGGGTGCGGTCGCCCGCGTCGATCGTGTCGCCGTCGGTCATGAAGCGGCACCGGTTGATGGGAGTCTCCCACTCCTCGGCCATGCGGCCGATGGAGAACCATGTCGTCAGCAGGGTCGCGTTCGGGCATTCCGCGAGGACTGCCAGGAGGTTGCCGGCGTGGTCGCGGTCGTCGTGGGTGAGGAAGATCCACCGTACGTCCAGGGGATCCACGACGGACCAGGCTGCCTCCAGCCACTGGGCGCGCACTGCGGGCGCCCCGGTGTCCACGAGGACCGGTTCGGCTCCCCGGATCACCATCGAGTTCATCGGGAAGTGGCCGACCGGCGGGGCCTCAAGGGCCCACGGGATGACGAACGTCTCCTCGGCGATCTTGTACGGCTGTAGAAGGTTGAACGTATCCATGGTTGTCATCGCTGCTCTCCCTAAGGCGGAGCCGCCGCAGCGTTCATAAATCCAGTGCAGCCCCGTGCCGGGCCGTCGTCAAACGCAAACGCAGGTAGGACCCATGCATACGGTTCGACCGCCTTCCGCGGCCCGGACACTCAGCACCAGCACTTGCGTGGGTTCAAGAACACGAGCCGGTCAACGTCCAGCGGTCGGTACGCCGCGTGCAGAGCGGCCGCTCCACCCGAGAAGGACGCTGCGATCACGTGCGGCGGGCCGGCCATGCCCCCTGACGTCAGGGAGCGGGAGGGGATTTCGGACGCCGAAGCGGACAGCCGTCGGCCTCTCGTGCGGGTATCGGCCCCCTACGGCCGGTGGACGCTGATAAGTGGGGAGCGCGTAGCGATCTGATGCGTCCGGGGGCTTCCCAGGTCGCTCCGGTCGGCCTTTCGTGCGGGTAGTCGCGCCCCTGGTCCGGGATCGCAGATCTGGGGGCCCGGATGCCCGGCGGGCCGGCGTCCGGCCCCTCGTCTCATCCGTGAGGGACCCGTCCCTCCGGCTCCTGCCCCGTGACCGTTTCTTCGGGGGTTTCCCGGCAGTCTTTCGGCGTTCCGGGGCGGGTCGGTCGGTCAAGGGTCGCCGAAGGCGATCACGCAGTGACGCGACCGGAGGGAGCGCCCTTGAGGGACCGGCCCGGCACGGAAGGACGATGGGACTGCCGGGAAACCCCCAGCCCTGCCCGATCCGGCCGGTGGGAATCCCGCCACCCCCACCCCGACCAGCCGAAACCCCCTCCCCGAAGTTCGCCCCCGCAGGTACCGGCGGCGGCCGTGGGACGTATCGTGGTCCCGGACGGGCGCCCCGCACCGTGTGCCCGACCAGCCGCTCCAGCGCAGCAGCGGCAGCCGCCGTCCACACCCCGCCGCATCAGGAGCCGCAACCGCCATGGCAAACCCGGCACACCCCGCCTACCCCGTAGGACTCCGTCTGGCAGGGCGCCGCGTCGTCGTCATCGGCGGCGGGCAGGTCGCCCAGCGCCGGCTGCCCGCGCTCGTCGCGGCCGGTGCCGACGTGCTGCTGATCTCCCCCTCCGCGACCCCCTCCGTGGACGTGATGGCGGAGACCGGCGAGATCCGCTGGGAGCGGCGCCGCTACCAGGACGGCGACCTCGACGGTGCCTGGTACGCGCTGATCGCGACCCGGGACCGGGCCGCCAACGACGCCGCCTCCGCCGAGGCCGAGGCCCGCCGGGTCTGGTGCGTGCGAGCCGACGACGCCGACGCCGCCACCGCCTGGACCCCGGCCACCGGCCGGGTGGAGGGCGTCACCGTCGCCGTGCTCAGCGGCAACGACCCGCGCCGTTCCGCCGCCGTGCGCGACGCGGTCGTCGAGGGGCTGCGCGACGGCTCCCTGACCGCCGCCCGCCCCCGCGTCCCCGGTGTCGCCCTCGTCGGCGGCGGGCCCGGCGACCCGGACCTGATCACCGTGCGGGGCCGCCGCCTGCTCGCCGAGGCCGACGTGGTCATCGCCGACCGGCTCGGCCCCCGCGACCTGCTCGACGAGCTCCCGCCGCACGTCGAGGTCATCGACGCCGCGAAGATCCCGTACGGCCGGTTCATGGCCCAGGAGGCCATCAACAACGCCCTGATCGAGCACGCCAAGGCCGGCAAGGCCGTGGTCCGGCTCAAGGGCGGGGACCCGTACGTCTTCGGCCGCGGCATGGAGGAGCTCCAGGCCCTCGCCGCCGAGGGGATCGCCTGCACCGTGGTGCCCGGCATCTCCAGCTCCATCTCGGTGCCCAGCGCCGCCGGGATCCCCGTCACCCACCGCGGGGTCGCGCACGAGTTCACCGTGGTCAGCGGCCACGTCGGACCGGACGACCCGCGCTCCCTCGTCGACTGGGCGGCCCTCGCCAAGCTCACCGGCACGATCGTCATCCTCATGGGCGTCGACAAGATCGGCCTGATCGCGGAGGCCCTGGTCCGCCACGGCCGCTCCGCCGACACGCCCGTCGCGGTCGTCCAGGAAGGCACCACCGCCACCCAGCGCCGGGTGGACGCCACCCTCGCCACGGTCGGCGAGACCGTCAAGGCGCAGGAGGTCCGCCCGCCGGCCGTCATCGTCATCGGTGACGTCGTACGCGTCAACGCACCCCTCACCGACGCCTGACAGGCCGTTGGCACCGCACCCAGGACAAGGCAGTATCACCCTGTGGCTGATCTCATCACCATCGAAGACCCCGACGACCCGCGCCTGCGCGACTACACGGGCCTGACCGACGTCGAGCTGCGGCGCCGCCGCGAGCCCGCCGAGGGCCTGTTCATCGCCGAGGGGGAGAAGGTCATCCGGCGGGCCAAGGACGCCGGGTACGAGATGCGGTCGATGCTGCTCTCGGCCAAGTGGGTCGACGTCATGCGCGACGTCATCGACGAGCTCCCCGCCCCCGTCTACGCGGTCAGCCCCGACCTCGCCGAGCGGGTCACCGGCTACCACGTGCACCGCGGCGCGCTCGCCTCGATGCAGCGCAAGCCGCTGCCCACGGCGCAGGAGCTGCTGGCGTCGGCGCGGCGGGTGGCCGTCATGGAGGCGGTCAACGACCACACCAACATCGGGGCCATCTTCCGCAGCGCCGCCGCCCTCGGCATGGACGCGGTGCTGCTGTCGCCCGACTGCGCGGACCCGCTGTACCGGCGCTCGGTGAAGGTGTCGATGGGTGCGGTGTTCTCCGTCCCGTACGCCCGCCTGGAGGCCTGGCCCAAGAGCCTGGACACGGTGCGGGAGGCGGGCTTCAAGCTCCTCGCCCTCACCCCGCACGAGAAGGCCTCGCCGATCGACGTGGCGGCCCCGCAGACCCTGGACCGGGTCGCGCTGATGCTGGGCGCGGAGGGCGACGGGCTGTCGACGCAGGCGCTGGTCGCCGCCGACGAATGGGTGCGCATCCCCATGGCGCACGGCGTGGACTCGCTGAACGTGGGCGCGGCCGCGGCCGTCGCCTTCTACGCGGTGGCCGGCAGCGGCCGCGCGTAGTCGCAGCCACGTACGAAGGGGTGCCCGCCGGCCGGCGGGCACCCCTTCAGAGTTTCTGCGCGAGCGCGATGCCCAGGGCGACGATCAGCGTCACCACGACGAACACGATCAGCCGCTGCCGCATCAGCTTCGGGTCCGGCCGCGACGGGCGGCGCCCCGTGCCGGTCGTACGCGGCCCGGGTCGGCCCCCGGTGCGCCCGGCGGTGGATCCCGGGTTGCGGGACGAGGAGGGCCGCGGCTGGGGCCCGCTGTGGGGGCCCTGCGGCCTGGCGACGGGGGTCGCGCCCCCGGTACGCCGCTCCGTGCTGCGGTCGGCCTGGCCCGGGCCCCGCCCGTCGGGCCGTGCCGCGGGCCGCTCCACACGGGCCCGCTGGGCCGGCGGGCGCCCGTCGCCCAGCCCCTGCGCCTCGCGGGCGGCGATCTCCTTCAGCCGCATCGACAGCTGGAGCGTGGTCGGCCGTTCCTCGGGGTCCTTGGCCAGGCAGGCCCGCACCAGCGGGGCGAGCGCGTCCGGGACCCCGACCAGGTGCGGTTCCTCGTGCACCACGCGGTACAGCATCACCTCGGAACTGCCGTGCCCGAAGGGCGAGTCGGCGGTGGCCGCGTAGGCGAGCGTGGCACCGAGCGCGAACACGTCCGTGGCCGGGGTGACGGCGGCGCCGCGCACCTGCTCGGGCGCGAGGAAGCCGGGGGAGCCGACCGCGGTGCCCACGTGGGTCAGGGTGCTGGCCCCGGTGGCCCAGGCGATGCCGAAGTCGATGATCCGGGGGCCCTTGGGGGAGAGCAGGATGTTCGAGGGCTTCAGGTCCCGGTGGACCACCCCCGCCTCGTGCACGGCGACCAGGCCCTCGGAGAGCGCGGCACCGATCGCGGCGATCTGCGCGGCCGTCAGGGGCCCTTCCTCGGCGACCTTGTCGTGCAGCGAGGGGCCGGGCACGTACTGGGTGGCGAACCAGGGGCGCTCCGCGTCCAGGTCGGCGGCCACCAGCCGTGCCGTGCAGCCGCCGCGGATCCGCCGGGCCGCGGACACCTCGCGGGCGAACCGGGAGCGGAACTCCTGGTCCTCGGCCAGGTCGGGCCGGATCACCTTGAGGGCCACGCGCTGGCCGCGCCGGTCCGACCCCAGGTAGACCACGCCCATGCCGCCGGCACCGAGCCGCCGGTGCAGTCTGAACGAGCCGACGACACGCGGGTCCTCGCGCCGGAGCCGCATCATCGCCATGTCCACCCCGCTGACGGTCGTCCTGCTGACCTGGCACAGCTTACGGACCATCCGGCACGAGCGCTCAGAGGCCGCGCCCTCCCGGAGGGATTCGATTGTCAGTGCGGGGCAGGCCACTTGAGGGTGCGACAGCTTCCGCACCCGACCGCGGCCCGCCCTCGGCGCTCCGGCCCAAACGGCCCTCGGGTCAAGGGGATTGGCAGCCCCGCAGCTTCCGCGGCGGGCCGGATCCGAGGGGGATCGGGCGGTCCAGGCGGGCGGGACCGTCAACGCCCCGTACGAAGACATGCGTGTGCGGGGAGTGACGGAAGTGAGCGAAGTCACTACGCTCCGAAAGCCCCCTCCGGGAAGACCCCCATCACGGGGGAGGGATCTCCACCCAGGGGAGTACGCGGGGGCCGGCCCCGTCATCCTCCTGGAGGCCCGGCAAGGGGTACGAGGGCATGAGGCCAGGAGCCTTCCGGCCACCTAGTGTTGAAGACAAGCGGCGGGTGGCGCACTCGTCCCCCGAGGTCACAAGCCCGCCGCTGCCAGACGACAGGGAGAGGACCATGGCGGACATCGCACGGCAGGGACGCAAGGCATTCGCGTTCAACGGCCATGAGTCCGGTAAGCGGCACCCGCTGGTGGCCGCGGCCATGGTCCTCCCCCTGGCCGCCCTCCTGCTCTTCCTCTTCGGGGGCTTCGAGCAGGTGGCGGCGCAGGCGTCGTCCGTGGGCGTGATGCTGGGGCGCTGAGCGGCGCCCCGGGCCCGGAAGAGCGGTCCGGGCCGGGACATCGGCCTGTCGCACCCCGTGGGGACGGGGGAGTGACGGACGGCAGGTGAAGGGTGCTGCCCGTACGACTGGGGAGTCGGACGGGCAGCACCCTTTTTCGCGTACCCGGACGTCCACGGCAACGCGGAAGCCCCGGCCGTCGTGACGGCCGGGGCTTCCGGTGATGTGCGCGATACTGGGATTGAACCAGTGACCTCTTCCGTGTCAGGGAAGCGCTCTCCCGCTGAGCTAATCGCGCGGGGACCTTCTTCGCGTGATGCGAAGCCGCAGGTCGGGCGGTGTTGCGTGCGCGATACTGGGATTGAACCAGTGACCTCTTCCGTGTCAGGGAAGCGCTCTCCCGCTGAGCTAATCGCGCGGGTGGATCCGTGGGGATCCAAGTGGACGATACTGGGATTGAACCAGTGACCTCTTCCGTGTCAGGGAAGCGCTCTCCCGCTGAGCTAATCGTCCTTGGAGGTGGAGACGGGATTTGAACCCGTGTAGACGGCTTTGCAGGCCGTTGCCTCGCCTCTCGGCCACTCCACCTCGGAGTGTGCAGGGGTTCTCGGGAAGATCCCCCACTCAGAGCGGACGACGAGACTCGAACTCGCGACATCCACCTTGGCAAGGTGGTGCTCTACCAACTGAGCTACGTCCGCAGTGTCACCGTGTTCGCTCCGGGGTTTTTCCCCGGCGCTCCCTGGCGACGTGTTGAACTCTAGCGGATTCCCGGGCCAGCTCAAAAACGCGTTTCCGCAGCGTGCTGCCACCCGATCACCGGAGGTCACCCGTCGGTCACCTCACCGGCGCCATCGCGCCACCGGTCATAGACTCGCAGCCGTGCACGACCTGCCTCCCCTGGCCCGCTTCGGCGGCCTTCTCGCGACCGACCTCCGAGACGTCACCAGCGACCCCTCGGCCCTCGACTCCACCGGGTTCTGGGCGGTGACCGCAGACTTCGAAGGCCGGCTGGTCTGCGCGCGCTTCGGCGACATACGCCCCGACCCCGTACCCGCGCCCGTGCCCGGGGCCTGGCGCGGACCGGCGGCCGACCGGTGGTCCTCCTCGCTCGACCGCTCCGCGTACGTGGCGGGCGTCCGGCGGATCCGCGAGTACATCGCGGCGGGGGAGGTCTACCAGGCCAATCTCTGCCGCGTGATGTCCGCGCCCCTGCCGGACCCGGCCGCCGCCGACGTGGACGCCCTGACCTCGCTCCTCGCGCGCGGCAACCCCGCCCCCTACGCAGGAACGATTCGGCTCAGGGCCCACGGCGTCGAGATCGCCACCGCCTCCCCCGAGCTCTACCTCAGCCGCGACGGCCGCCACATCGAGTCCGGACCCATCAAGGGCACCGGCCGCACCGCCGCCGACCTGCTGCCCAAGGACCACGCCGAGAACGTGATGATCGTGGACCTCGTACGCAACGACCTCGGCCGCGTCTGCTCCACCGGCTCCGTCACCGTTCCCGAGCTCTGCGCCCTGGAGGAGCACCCCGGCCTCGTCCACCTCGTCTCCACCGTCAGCGGCGAACTCGCCGAGGACGCCGGCTGGCCCGAGCTGCTCGCCGCCACCTTCCCGCCCGGCTCGGTCACCGGCGCCCCCAAGTCCTCCGCCCTGCGGATCATCGAAGAGCTGGAGACCGCCCCCCGCGGCCCCTACTGTGGGGGCATCGGCTGGGTCGACGCCGACCGCGGCACCGCCGCGCTCGCCGTGGGCATCCGCACCTTCTGGATCGACCGCGAGGCACCCGGCGGCCCCCGCCTGAGCTTCGGCACCGGCGCCGGGATCACCTGGGGCTCCGACCCCGAACGCGAATGGGCCGAGACCGAGCTGAAGGCCGCCCGGCTGGTCGCACTGGCCTCCGGCGGACCCCTGCCCGGCGTACACGAGACGACGCACGACCTGAGTGGAGGAACCGTACGGTGAGGATCTGGCTCGACGGCACGCTGCGCGACGCCGATGACGCGAAGGTTTCCGTGCTGGACCACGGGCTGACCGTGGGCGACGGCGTCTTCGAAACGGTCAAGGCCCAGGACGGCACCCTCTTCGCCCTCACCCGCCACCTGGAGCGGCTGACCCGCTCCGCGCGCGGCCTGGGCCTTCCGGACCCCGACCTCGACGAGGTCCGCCGCGCCTGCGCCGCCGTACTGGAGGCCAACCCCGTCCCGCTCGGCCGGCTCCGGATCACCTACACCGGCGGACTGTCCCCGCTGGGCTCCGACCGCGGCGACGCCGGCCCCACCCTGGTCGTCGCCGTCGGCGGGACCACCCGCCGCCCCGACACCACCGCCGTGATCACCGTCCCCTGGGTCCGCAACGAGCGCTCCGCGCTGACCGGCCTGAAGACCACCTCGTACGCCGAGAACGTCGTCGCCCTCGACCGGGCCGGCCGGGCGGGGGCCTCCGAGGCCCTCTTCGCCAACACCGTCGGACAGCTCTGCGAGGGCACCGGCTCCAACGTCTTCGTCGTCCTCGACGGCGAGATCCACACCCCGCCCGTCGCCTCGGGCTGCCTCGCCGGCATCACCCGCGCGCTGGCCGTCGAATGGACCGGCGCGAAGGAGACCGACCTTCCCTTCGACGTCCTGGAGCGCGCCGAGGAGGTCTTCCTGACCTCCACCCTGCGCGACGTACAGGCCGTCCACCGCGTCGACGGGCGCCTCCTGGCCGGCGCCCCCGGCCCCGTCACCGCCAAGGCCATGCGCGTCTTCGACGAGCGCGCCGCCTCCGACATCGACCCCTGAGCCTCCCCCCGGGCGCCCCACGCCCCGTGGTCACGGCGGCGCGGGGCGGGTAGAACTCGACGATGACCACCACCCTGCGGCCGAGCGGGCCGCTGCAGCAGAGCGACTCCGGCGCACGCTCGCGCCCGTACGAGGTCCGCGTCAACAGCAGGCGCGTCGGGGCGCTGCTCATCGCCGCCGACACGCCCTTCGGGCCGACGGTGGGGGAGATCCGGGACCTGGCCATCAACGAGCCGGACCGCCGCCGCGGCCGGGCCACCGTCGCGGCCCTCGCCGCCGAGGAGGTGCTGCGCGGCTGGGGCTGCCGCCGGGTGCGGATCTCGGTCCCGGCCGGCTCCCCGGGCGGCCTCCGGCTCGCCTCCGCCCTCGGGTACACCGAGTCCAGCCGCAACATGGCCAAGGAGCTCCCCACCGCCCCGCCCGCCCTCTCCGAGGGGGTCATGGGCCGGCCCATGACGCCGGACGAGTACGAGGCCTGGGTCGTACGGGCCCGCGCCGACTACGCGGCGAGCTGGGTCGCCCGGGGGATGCCGGAGGAGGCCGCCCGGGCCAAATCGCTGGCCGACCACGACGCGCAGCTCCCGCGGGGGCTCGCCACCCCCGGGGCCACCTTCGCCGTCCTGGAGGCGGCGGGCACCCCCGTCGGCCACCTGTGGGTGGCGCGGGCCGGGGAGGGCTCGTACGTCTACGACGTCGCCGTCGCCGAGGAGCACCGCGGGCGCGGGTACGGCCGCGACCTGATGCTGCTCGCCGAGCGCACGGCCATCGCCGCCGGGCACCGGACGCTGGCGCTGCACGTGTTCGCCGCCAACACCCCGGCCCTGCGCCTGTACGAGTCCCTCGGCTACCGGCCGACCGACCTCAACTTCGGCAAGGAGCTCATCTAGCCTGGGCGCCGATGGGTACCGAGGAGCGTGAGCGCAAGGTGTACCGGCCGCTGCGGCGGGCCGGGCTGGAGGTGATCCCGGACGCGGTGCCGGACGGCGTGATGCCGTTCGTCGGCTCGTACGGGCGCGAGGACGTCGCCGGGGGCTTCTCCCACGCGTACGACACCCCGCGGCTCGTGGAGCGGCTCAACGAGGACTGGTACGAGCTCGCCGTCTCCACGGGCCTCTTCGACCACCGGCGCGAGTTCCTCGTCATGCTCCCGCAGGGCACCTGGACGCACGCGGCCTGGCTGCGGAACATGCACGAGGGCTACCACCTGAAGCCGCCCGCGCTCTGGACCCGGGTCCGGCTGCTGGAGCGCTGGGACGTGATGGGCCGGGGCGCGGGTTCCGCCTTCCTGGGCGTGCACGCGGGCCACCCGGGCTTCGGCATGATGGCGCTCGACAGCAGCGTGTACATCATCTGCTCGACGGGTGAGAGGGGCGTCGACGTGGTCGCGGTGTCCCACCCGTACCGCTCGGAGAGCGTCCTGCGGCACCTGGAGTGGCTCGCGGGCTGGAGTTTCCCCGGGGACAATCCCGAGTTCAGGCGGCGGATCGCCGCCTGGCTCGCGGGCCGCCGGGAGCCCGCCACGGCGGAAGCAGCCGCCGGGGCGGGCGACGAGGTCTAGCCCGCGAGCAGCCGGTCGGCGATCTCCTCGATGCGGGCGCGCAGGCCCTCCTGGCTCTTGCCGCCGTCCAGGCGCTCGCCGCCGATCACGTACGTCGGGGTGCCGGTCACGCCGATGGCCTTGCCCTCGGCCTGGTCGGCGTCCACGATCAGGATGTGCCGGCCGTCGATCAGGGCGGTGTCGAACTCCTCGACGTCCAGGCCGAGTTCACGCGCCACGTCCAGCAGTACGGCCTCGCCCCGCTGGCCCAGTTCGGCGGTGCGGGCGAGCACGGCCTCCGCGTACGGCCAGCCCTGGCCCTGTTCCGCGGCCTCCTCGGCGGCCTGCGCGGCGGCGAAGGCGTGCTTGTGCTTCTCCAGCGGGAAGTGCCGCAGCCGGACGTCCAGCCGGTCGCCGTAGCGGGCCCGCAGGGCGCGCACGTCGTCCAGGGCGCTGTGGCAGTCCGGGCACTGGAGTTCGCACCAGACTTCGAGGATCACGGAATCGGTCATGCGGACAGTCTCCCAGACCCCCTGAGGAGGAGATCCGACCCCGAGATGTCCCGGAGATCCGTGCGGGCGGGGCCGCGGACATGGCCGCCGCGGCGGGGGCCGGTGCAGGATGGAAGGGACAGATCACCCGCCGCCGACCGCCGGAGGACCGCCATGCTCGCCGAGACCATTTGTTCCGCGGTGTCCGCGGCGGGCCTGGGCATCGCCGCAGTGACCGCGTACCGCAAGCGCTTCCTCGCCGCGACGCGGATCGCTGCGTACTCGCTGGTGCCGGTGGGCCTGGTGCTGACCGGCGTGGTGGAGTGGGTGTCCGGGATGGTCTTCAAGCCGACCGTCTGGATCGGCTTCGGCCTGCTGGGCCTGGCCTGGGTGCTGTTCATGACCACCCGGGCCGTGGAGCGCCGGGGCCTGGGCAGGGCCCCCAAGGCCCCGAAGCAGGCCAAGGGCGCCCCGGGCCGGGAGGCAGTCGCCCCCGGCGCCTCGGCCCCCTCCCTGGGCACGGGAGGCCGCCAGAGCGCCGGGCCGGCCCCCGCCGCGGCGGCCCCGGCCGACGACTTCTCCGACATCGAGGCGATCCTCAAGAAGCACGGGATCTAGAGCCTGGAGCCGTACGGAGCTACGCGAGGCCCACGGTGAACGCCGCGCGGTAGCCGGTGCCGTCCGGGGCCGGGGTCAGGGTCATCTTCCCGTCCGCGGCCCGGTAGCGGTCGTCGTTGCCGTTCGGGTCGCGCGGGGCCTTGCGGCGGGCGTACGGCTGCCGCCCGTAGACCTCCTTCAGGAAGGCGTCGGGCAGGAAGAACTGCGAGGTCGTCTCGGAGCGCTCGTCGGGCCGGACCTTGAAGTGGATGTGCGGCGCCAGCCCCGCGTACCAGCCCGGCACGATCGTCTCGAAGACGCAGCGGCCGGAGGCGTCGGTGACCTGGACCCCGCGCAGCCAGGTCTGTTTGCCCTCCGAGTACACGCCCGACGCGTCGGCCTGCCAGATGTCGACGGCGGCGCCCGCCAGCGGCCGGCAGCCGTCCTTCGCGCGCACCACCGTCAGCTCCAGCCGCAGCGGTACGCCCTCGCGGCCCTCGGTGACGTCCGAGCGGGTCCGGCCGCGGCCGGAGTAGTTCGGGCCGGCGCCGGAGGTCACGGCCAGTACGCAGCCCGGCGTGGCGCCCGATGCGGCCGGTGCGGCCCGGCCGGGTGCGGCCGGGCGGGCGCAGGCCGCCGTCAGCGCGGCGATCCCGGCGGATCCGGCGGTCAGCAGGAGGGCCCGCCGGCTGGTCGGGGTGGTGTCCTTGTCGGTCATGCGGAGCCTCTCGCGCGTGCGCCCGGGGCCGTCGCGTGCGGACGGCCGCCACCGCGCCCACCGTCCCGCACCGCGGCGGCCGGGCCCGCGACCGACACACGGCCGACCGGGTCCTCGTAGCGGATGCGGGGCCGGTGCGGGGGAGAAGCGCGGGGGAACCACCTGATCTGACGAGAGACGGCGAACTGCCGCGCCGGTCATGGCGTGTTGGGGGCGGGACCGGGGTGCGCTGCGCGATCATCGCCCCGACATGCTCGACACATCGCAGGGTGAGCCGACGGCTCCCGCCTCCGAGGCCCCCATCGCCCGGGCCGCCGCCGCTCTGGCCCCCGAGGCCGCCCCGCCCGCCGCGGCCGAAGGGCGCGGATGCCTCTTCGCGCTCTCCCAGCCGCCGCTGATGATCTTCCTAGCGGTGGTCGGGACCCTGCTGCTGCTCGCCGCCCTGCACGACCTCTACCTGCTCTGACGCCTGCTCCGACACCTGCTCCGAGCCCTCGGGCCGGACGTCCGCCTCCTTGCGGCGGGCCCGGTACGCGGCCACGTGCAGGCGGTTCCCGCAGGTCCGGCTGTCGCAGTAGCGGCGCGAGCGGTTCCGGGACAGGTCCACGAAGGCCCGCCGGCAGTCCGGGGCCTCGCAGCGGCGCAGCCGCTCCTGCTCCCCGGAGACCACGATGAAGGCGAGCGCCATGCCGCCGTCCGCCGCCAGGTGGTCGCCCACCGAGGCGCCCGGCGCGAAGTAGTGCACGTGCCAGTCGTAGCCGTCGTGGTCGGTGAGCTGCGGGGTGGTGCCGGCCGTGGCGACCAGCTCGTTGATCAGTGCGGCGGCCGCACGGGAGTTCGGTGCCGCGAAGACCTGGGCGAACTTGCCCCGGACCGTCCGCACCCCGGCGAGGTCGCGGGAGCCCAGCTCGCCGACGTCGCTGATCGCGTGCTCCTCGACGAAGCCGCGCAGCGCCCTGAGGTCGGAGAGGGCGTCGGGCTGCTCCGGTTCGGCCGCGGTGTTCACCAGCGCGACGACGACGTCGAGCGCGCGACGGGTGTCGTGGGGGATCTGCACGGGGTCGCTCCCTGGGTGCCGGGCCTTGCGGCGGCGGGCCGCTGCCGCCCGCTGGGGGCCGACAATAGCGCTTACCGCCGGAAAGGTACCCGAGCACACCGGCGCCGCCCCCGCGGACGGCTTCCGCGGAGACAGCGCCGGCACTGCCGTATGTGGTTGTCCGTCGCGCACCGTCGCCCCGAGTCGGACGGTGGCGGGCCGGGGGCCTGGCTCAGCTTTCGGCCAGGATGTGGGACAGCTCCTTGTCGAGGTCGAAGTGCCGGTGCTCGGTCCCGGGTGGGACCGCGGCGTCCGTCCGCTTGAGGAACGACTCGAGGGCTCGTGCGGGTGCTTCGAGCAGCGCTTCTCCCTCCGGTGAGCTCAGGGCGATGCAGACGACGCCCTGACCGTGGCTGCGGGACGGCCAGACGCGGACGTCGCCGGTACCGGTGGGCCGGTGGAGGCCCTCGGCGAGGAGGTCGCGGGCGAACACCCATTCGACCGTCTCCTCGGCGCCGGTGTGGAAGGTGGCGTGCACGGCGTAGGGGTCGGCCGTGTCATACCGCAGGCCCGCGGGAACAGGCAGTGAGGACTCGCTCGACACAACGAGGCGCAGGTGCAGCTCGCAGCTGACCGTGGTGTTCATAAGCGCCAGGGCCTTTCGCTCAGTGTGCGCTCGGGGATTCGCACGTCGGCGAAATCGACATGCCACCTACGGTGCCGTTGTAAACCCCTCTGACCGTTTTGCGGACCTCTGGGTCCCTCGGACGGCGGATCCAAACCGGCATTCACGTGTGCTTCCGACTCGGGTAGATTCGGCGCCATGAATACGGGGAGTGACCGCGGAACCAACGAATCCGCCCGCAGCGAGCCGACCGCCGAAGAGGCGCCGCAGCACGAGTCGAAGGCACCCGCCTTCATCAAGGCCAACCGCAGCCTGCACCTGAGCTGGCAGGTCGGCGTCTTCATCGTCGGCCTCGCCGTCATCGGCGCCGGCGTCGCCATGCTCGTCCTGCCCGGCCCCGGCTGGGTCGCGATCTTCGCGGGTCTCGCGATCTGGGCCACCGAGTTCGCCTGGGCCTCCCTCGTCCTGCGCTGGACCAAGCGCAAGGTCACCGAGGCCGCGCAGAAGGCCCTCGACCCCAAGGTGCGGCGCCGCAACATCATCCTCACCAGCGTCGGCCTCGCCATCGCGGCTGCGCTGATCGGGTTCTACCTGTGGAAGTACGGCCTCACCCTGCCGTGGAACATCAAGGACCAGTGACCGGCCGGTCCGGTGCCCGGCCGGCGCCGGCTCCGGGGGTGTCACGGAGCACCGCTGACATGCGGTAATGTTTGCGGTGCGTCCGGGCGATTAGCTCAGTGGGAGAGCACTTCGTTCACACCGAAGGGGTCACTGGTTCGAACCCAGTATCGCCCACCCGGAGCAGAGGCCCGGAGACTCGGAAGAGTCTCCGGGCCTCTGTCGTACGCCCGGGCTCCCGTGCCCCGTTCCCCCGGGTTCCCGTTCCCCCGGGCTCCCGGGTTCCCGTGCCCCCGTTCCCCCGGGCTCGCGTGCCCTCAGCGCAGCCGCCCGATCGCCGCCCGCAGCCGACGGGCGTCCCGCAGCCGCTTCTCGTACGTCGCGCCCACCACCAGCAGCAGCAGGCCCGCCAGCGCCGGCGGCAGCCAGCGCGGCAGCACGCCCACCACCTGCACCACGTACGGGGCCAGCTCGTGCAGCGCCACCGCCGCCAGCACCGCACCGCCCAGCAGCAGCGGCGCCTGGAGCCGGCGGTGCGCCCCCGCCAGGGTGAGGGCCAGCGCCGCCGTCCCCAGCAGCAGCGGCCGCTGCCAGTACGCGTCGCCCCAGGCGGCCACCAGGCTCGGCAGCAGCGCCGCCCCCAGCCCCGGCCCGTACGCGGACCAGGACGAGGCTCCCGGATCCCGGCGGCGGCGCAGCAGCCCCACCGCCAGCACCGGCACCGCCACCGGCAGCGCGTACGCCTCCGGCACCACCACCCCCCACGCCGCCAGCCGCACCCAGGCCGCCGCCGTGAACAGCACCCCCGCCGCCCAGCCCAGCGCGCGCCGATCCACCCGCAGGGCCGCCCCGGCGCACACCGCCCCGGCCAGCCCGAGCACCAGCGCCAGCACCGGCACGTCCCCGGCGGCGAGGGCCAGGGCCACCGCCGGGACCCCCACCGAAGCCGCGGCCGCCTCCGCCGCGACCCGCACCGGGCCCAGCCGGGGCGCCAGGGCCGCCACCAGCGCCGGGACGGCCACCGCCGCCACCGCCCGCCAGGACCACGGCAGCCCCGCCACCGCGCCCACCGCCACCACCAGGGCGGCCGCGTACCCGACGGCGCCCACCGCGCAGCCGGCCCGCACCGCCGGCGCGGCGGCCCTGTGGGCGGCTCCCAGGGCGCAGCCGGCGCCCAGCAGCCCGAACACCGCGAAGGTGGCCGCCCGGCCGTCCAGCGCCGCCAGGGACACGCTGAGGGCCCCCACGGCCGCGCACCCCCCGGCTGCGAACGCCACCGCCCGCGCCGGAGCCCGCACCGCCGTCACCCCGGCCGCCGCCACCACCCCGAGCTGCACCGCGAACACCGCCCAGGCCGGCAGGCCCGGCCGCATCGGCGCCGCGAACAGCGCCGCCGAGGCGCACACCACCGCCGACGCCCCCGCCACCGGCCGCGGCAGCACCCCGCCCGGCAGCCACAGCGCGCCCGCCGCGAGCAGCAGCGCCACCGCGAGCCCCGCACCCGGCCCGCCCTGCTGCGGGGCCGTCGCCGCCCACACCTCGCGCAGCACCGCCCCCCGGGCCACGAGCGCCACCGCCACCGCCGACAGCCCCGCGAGCGCCCCGACGGCGGCCACCGCCGCCCCCGCCCGCAGCAGCCCGCGCCGCACCGCCCCCGGGACGGCGCCCGCACCCGAGCCCGCCCGCACCGCCGCCGCCGACAGCGCGAGCGCCGCCGCCACCCGCACCGCGACCGCCCACCACGCGGAGCCCGCCCCGGCCGGGACCAGCGCCCCGGCCGCCGACACCACCGCCAGCCCCCCGGCCAGGGCGGCCGCCGAAGCCCGCGGCTCGCGCCGGGCCACCGCCACGCCCAGCAGGCCCCCCGCCGCCAGCAGCAGCGCCGGCCCGGCCGCACCCGGCTCCCCGAGGGACCGGGCCAGCCCCACCGCCAGCGCCGCCCCGCCCAGCACCCCCGAGCACACCCACGCGGGCACCCGTACCGCCCGGCGCGCCACCGCCACCGCCAGGGCCGCGTCCAGCGCCGCCGTCGCGAGCAGCGCCGCCCCGGCCCCCAGCGGGCCCGCCCCCGCCGCGGCCGCAGCCAGCGGCAACGGCAGCTGCGCGGCCCCCACCGCGGCGAGCGCGGGCAGCCGCAGCCGGCCCAGGGCCGCCCCGTACCCGGCCCAGCCCCCCGCCAGCACCGCCGCCGCCCACGCCGCGTACGCCACCCCGTCGGCACCCGGCAGCCCGACCGCGCGCACCGCGTACGCGTCCAGCACCGTCAGCAGCAGCCCCACCCCCGCGACCGCCTCGGCCGTCGACCGCAGCCCGCGCCGCAGCAGCGCGGCGGGCGCCGCCAGCGCCGCGGCCGTCAGCACCGCCAGCACCGCCGAGCGCCCCCCGATCCCCAGGGAGCCCCAGCTGACCAGGGTGAACGCCAGCGCGGCCACCGCCAGCAGCACCGCGCCCAGCGCCAGCAGCACGTTCTGGGCGCTCGGCTTCGCCGCCGGGGCCACCGCCGCGGGCGGCCCGAACGGCGCGGCGGGCCCGAACTGCCCCGACGGCACCGGCTGCGCCGCCAGGAGCCGCAGCAGCCAGTCCCGGCGGGCCAGCAAGTACCCGCGCCGGGCCTCCAGTCGGGCCAGCTCGCCGTCGATGAGCGCCAGCTCGTGGGCCGGCGGAAGGGGGGAGTCCATAGCCGGAGTGTGGCGCCCGTCACGCCATCAGGACATGGGCGTGCGTACTCAGATCGCCGCTGAGTAGCTACTCGGCGAACTCCGCGGAACACCCCGCACCGCCGCGCCCCGCCGGGCCAGACTGGAACCATGCCGCGCTGGACGCACTACCGCTTCCGCAGCGTGTGGGACCTCGACGCCCCGCCCGCGCTCGTCTACTCCCTGCTCGCCGACGCCGCCCGCTACCCGGACTGGTGGCCCCAGGTCCGCAGGGCCGAGCGGATCGACGGGCGCACCGGGACCGCGCTGATCCGCTCGGTCCTCCCGTACGGGATCCGCGTCACCGTCACCGACCTGCTCCACGACCCGGAGCGCGGAGTCCTCGAAGCCGCCCTGGACGGGGACATCGAGGGCTGGGCGCGCTGGACCGTACGCCCCCGGGGCGCGGCCGGCGCCGGCCGCACGCGGGCGGTCTACGAGCAGGAGGTCGAGGTGCGGGCCGCCCTGCTGCGGAGGTTCGCGCTCGCCGGGCGGCCGCTGTTCCGGCTCAACCACGCGCTGATGATGAGGGCCGGGCGGCGCGGCCTGCGGGCCCTGCTGGCCGCCCCGCACGAAGCGGTTTGATCCGGCCCCGAGGCTCTTGTATTGTTCAGTGCGTTCCCGGGCGATTAGCTCAGCGGGAGAGCACTTCGTTCACACCGAAGGGGTCACTGGTTCGATCCCAGTATCGCCCACCGGGACAGGCCGGTCCGCCTTATGGCGGGCCGGCCTTCCGCATTTCCCCGGCCCTTCGGCCCCGTTCCCGGCCGCCACTCAGGCGGCCTGCGGCAGCTCCGGGCGCAGCGGCCAGTGCGGATCAACCGCCTCCGGAGTGCCCTGCCGGGCGAACCACGCCTGCAGCCCCCGCGCCTGTGCCGCGTGCCACACCGCCTGGAGCGTGTGCAGCTCCGCCGGGGTCAGCCGCTCCAGCCGCGCCGCGAACCTGCGCCCGACCGCCCGTACGACCTCCAGCGCGGCCTGCGCGTCCACCGAGGCGTCGTGCGCCCCCTCCAGCTCTATCCCGTAGTGCGCGCACAGGTCCGTCAGCGTGCGGCGGCCCTTGCGGTAGCGGTCCAGGTGCTTGTCCAGGACCCGCGGATCCAGCACCGTCAGCGGCCTGTTGTCCAGGTACCGCGCCAGCGTCGACGCCCGGTGCCGACGCAACTCCCGGTCCAGCAGCGTCAGATCGAACGGCGCGTTCATCACCACCACCGGCCTCCCCGCCACCTGCTGCTCGCCCAGCGCACGGGCTATCTCCTCCACCACCGGCGCCGGCCACCGGCCGTTGCGCTGGAGGTGCTCGTCGGTCAGGCCGTGCACTTCCGTGGCGCCCGGCGGCACCGGGACGCCGGGATTGACCAGCCACCGCGTGGAGCGGACCCGGCCGCCCGCACATTCCTGCACGACGAGCGCGGCGGACACGATCCGGTCCTGCTCGACGTCCACCCCGGTGGTCTCCGTGTCGAAAGCGGCCAACGGCCCCTCGTACCAGCGTGTCATGGCGAACTCCTCGTCCCCGGTCGGCGGACGGGCCGCACCGGGCACCTCCGCCCCATGACGCGCCGACCCCCGCCGAATCCCTGATACCCGTGCCGTTCACCCCGTACGCCGTTTGGCGGCAGCCGCGTACGGAGACAACTCCCTCGGGGGGTAGCACGCATGACCGGTCGTCACCCCGCCACTCCCGTTCACCGTTCACGGCAGGGCCCGGAAGGCATGGGGAGCCGGCCATGGCGCTCACACAGCCCGAACCGGGCGGGGTGCTGCACGGACAGGGCGATCCGCCGACCGGACCGCTGCGCGGCACACTCGCCACCACCGCCTGCATGGAGACCCTCCAGGTGGGCTACCTGCACGCCGTAGCGGCCGCCGCCGGCTGCTCGCTCTCCCAGCCCTTCCCCGACAACGGCGTCGACTGGCACGTCAGCCACGGCGCGCCCGAGCACGTCGTCGACGACGAGGTGACCATCAAGGTGCAGCTGAAGGCGACCTACCAGATACCGCCCCGCCCCGCCGGGGCCAGCTTCGGCTTCACCCTGGACAACGAGCACCTGGTGAAGCTGGCGCGGACACCCGTCGCCGTCCACAAGATCCTCGTGGTGATGCTCGTACCCCGGCAGCGGGAGCAGTGGCTGAGCGCCGGCCACGACCGGCTCGACCTGCGGCACTGCTGCTACTGGACCAACCTCGCCGGTCACCCCGTGACCGGCCGGCGCCGCACCACCGTACGGATCCCCACCGAGCGGATCTTCGACGACCGGGCGCTGTGCGAGATCATGACCCGGGTCGGGTCGGGAGGGACACCCTGATGGACCGGTACCCCGCGCACCTCGAACCGCTGCCCCGCCCCGGACCCGCCCCCGGCACCCCCGACCCCGGGCAGGTCGACCCGCAGGTCCTCGGCGCGCTGCTGCACCGGCACGGCTGGCTGCGGCGCGGCGGCGCGGTGGGCCGCTACGGGCGCTGGACCCCGCCGGACCGGGCCGGGACCAGCCTGCTCGTCCCCGAGAGCCGGGGCCTGGCCGACTGCGCCGACCTGGTGGAGGAGGCGCTCACCGCGCTGTCCCGCAGCGGGGTGCCGTCCGCGCGGGAGGTGCTCCTCGGGCTGAGCGTGCCCAGCGACGAGGTCCGGTGGGAGCGGGAGGTGCCGCAGGGACCGTACGGCTTCCAGGGCGAGGCCGCCTGGCCCGCGCAGGAGCGGCTGCGCTCGGCCGCCCGCCGGCTGCTGCTGGCCGGGGCCCTCGCCGACCGCGCCCGCGCCGGGTACTACGGCGCCCGCCACCGCGCACAGGCCGAACGCTTCCTGGACGGAGTGCTGGTGGGGCCCGCCCCGGGCGGGCGCAGGCTCGCCGCGTACGTACCCGTGGCCGGGGGGCGCGGGGCGGTGACGCGGCTGCACCACGCGCTGCACGCGGCACGGGAGGCGGTGGACTACCGGAGGGCGACCGGCGGCATGGAGGCCTTCGACGCCGCGGTGGCGGCCGGGGTCAGCCGCGAGCTCGCCGAGGCGCTGGTCTCCCTGGTCCGGGGCTCGGAAGGGGCCCGGATCGCGCTGGCCTGGGCACCGGCGGCCGGGGTCCCGGCGGGGTGCGCGGCCCGGCCCGAGCCGGTGGAGTTCTCGCCCGGCGACCTGCCGGTGCTGCGCGAGGCCGCCGCCCGCTACACCCGGGCCGAGCCGGCCGTCGCCGTGCGGCTCACGGGGGCCGTGGTCCGGATGCGGCGCTCCGCGTCGGGCGGCGGGGGGACGGTCCGGCTGCGGGTGCTGTCGGGCGCGGACGTCCCGTACGTACGGGCCGCGCTCGACGAGGAGGGCTACCGCATCGCCGTCCACGCCCACCTCGCCGGCATGCCGGTCCGGGTCAGCGGCCGGCTCTCCCGCCGGGGCGGCTTCCGCAGGCTCACGCGGGCCTCGGACGTGACGCCGGTCCCGCTTGACGAGATGGAGCGGGACCGGCTGATGAAGTCCCTGGACGCGGCCTTCGACCCGGAGGACGTGCTCTAGGGGGTGTCCGGCGGGGGAACCGGTCGGCGGGCGGGTACGTCCCAGGGGAGCCCGAAGCACAGGGGACCCAGGGGGAACGAGGAATCATGCGCCGTACCGCAGTCACGCTCACCTGCATCGCCGCCGCGCTGCTCACCGGCTGCGGCGCCGCCGACGGTTCCGGCGCCGCGGCCAAGCCGCCCGCGCCGCCCGCACCGGTGTCCGCGGCGCCCTCCGCGTCGCCGTCCGCGGGCGGGGCACCGGCCTGCCCGGGGGCCGAGCGCCCCGAGCCCGGCGCGCCGCCCACCACCATCGACGGGACGCCCGCGAACACCCCCGAGGCCGTGAAACTGTCCCAGGCCGTCGGCGCCCAGGGGTACGGGGCCTTCGCGGACGTGTACGGCACCCACACCACCGACCGGCCCGCCGGCCGGGTCGCGGTGTGCGTGACCGACCTCGCCCGGGGCCGCCTGCTCCTGGAGGCCGCCCGGAAGGCCGACCCCTCCGTCGACCCGGGCCGCGCCGACCTCTACCTGAGCCGGTACACGCACCGCGAGCTCAGTGCCGCCGTGGAGCGGCTCACCGCCGACCAGGGCCGGCCGGCCTTCCCGCTGTACAGCTTCTCGGCGGCCAGGGACGCGTCCGGGGTCGTGGTGACGAGCACCGAGGCGGGCGCCGCGTCGAAGGAGCTGAAGGCCCGGCTGGAGAAGATCACCGGCGGCGTCCCGGTCACGGTCGAGCGGGGCGACCCGGCGAACTCCCTCGTGGGCACCAAGCCCCCGAAGAGCCCGGACACCGCGGCACCGGTAACCCCCTAGCGGGTTCCCGCCAGAGTGAAGGAGGCCATCCGCAGGCCCGGGACGGGGGTGAAGTCCGTGCCGCGGGTGAAGCCGAGGCGCTCGTACAGGGAGACCGCCGGGGTGTTGGCCGCGCCCGTGGTGACCTCGACCCGGCGGCCTGGGAAGAGCTCCGCCAGGGCGTGGCGCAGCAGCAGCGAGGCGACGCCCCGGCGGAACCAGGCCGGGTCCACGCACAGCCGGTCCACGGACACGCCGTCCCGCGTCTCCTCCCAGGCCAGGAACCCCGCGACGGCGCCCGCCTCCGTCACCGCGCCCAGCCAGCGCAGCGGCTGCGCCCGCATCTCCTCCAGGCCCTCGCCGAGCGCCGGGATGCCGTCGAAGCCGATCAGCTCCGCCTCGACGGCGTACGCGGCCAGGCCGATCCGGTGCACGGCGGCGGCCGTCGCGTCGTGGGCGAGGTCCAGTGGGCGGGGCTGCGGCATCGCGGGCCGCTCCTTTCGGGGGGTCGGGCGGTATCGGCCACGCTACCCGCGCCGCGGCGGCGGGCCGGGGGATTTTCCCGGCCGGACCCGCGGCAGGGCCGCCCCGGCGCCCCGCCCTGACGGCCCGGCGTCCTGCCCTGCCCCGGCGGGGCGCGTCCACCTGGCCCACGGGGTCCGCTGACCGGGCCCGTCGGCCGGTTTCGCGGCGCGCACGCGGGCCGGGTCCGCGGCGGGGCTCGGGGGCGCCCCGGTAACCGTTTCGCGGCGCGGCCACTCGGCTCGGTACGATTCAGGCGCGCAGCGTTCGCCTGCGTACCCCCAGAGTCAGGAGAGACCGGTGTCAGACGTCCGTGTGATCATCCAACGCGATTCCGAGCGGGACGAGCGCGTGGTGGCCACGGGCACTACGGCGGCGGAGCTCTTCGCCGGTGAGCGCACCATCGTCGCCGCGCGCATCGCCGGTGAGCTGAAGGACCTCTCGTACGAGGTGCGGGACGGCGAGACCGTCGAGCCGGTGGAGATCTCCTCCGAGGACGGCCTCAACATCCTGCGCCACTCGACCGCGCACGTCATGGCGCAGGCCGTGCAGGAGCTGTTCCCCGAGGCCAAGCTCGGCATCGGCCCGCCGGTCCGCGACGGCTTCTACTACGACTTCGACGTCGCCAAGCCCTTCACTCCCGATGACCTGAAGACCATCGAGAAGAAGATGCAGGAGATCCAGAAGCGCGGGCAGAAGTTCGCCCGCCGCGTGGTCTCCGACGAGGCGGCCCGCGAGGAGCTCGCGGACGAGCCGTACAAGCTGGAGCTCATCGGCATCAAGGGCTCCGCGTCGACCGACGACGGTGCGAACGTCGAGGTGGGCGGCGGCGAGCTGACCATCTACGACAACCTGGACGCCAAGACCGGCGAGCTGTGCTGGAAGGACCTCTGCCGCGGTCCCCACCTGCCCACCACCCGCAACATCCCGGCGTTCAAGCTGATGCGCAACGCGGCCGCCTACTGGCGCGGCAGCGAGAAGAACCCGATGCTCCAGCGCATCTACGGCACCGCCTGGCCCTCGAAGGAGGAGCTGAAGGCGCACCTCGACTTCCTCGCCGAGGCCGAGAAGCGCGACCACCGCAAGCTCGGCAACGAGCTCGACCTCTTCTCCATCCCGGACGAGATCGGCTCCGGCCTCGCCGTCTTCCACCCGCGCGGCGGCATCATCCGCCGGGTGATGGAGGACTACTCGCGCCGCCGGCACGAGGAGGAGGGCTACGAGTTCGTCTACTCCCCGCACGCCACCAAGGGCGCCCTCTTCGAGAAGAGCGGCCACCTGGACTGGTACGCGGAGGGCATGTACCCCCCCATGCAGCTCGACGGTGGTACCGACTACTACCTCAAGCCCATGAACTGCCCGATGCACAACCTGATCTTCGACGCGCGCGGCCGCTCCTACCGTGAGCTCCCGCTGCGCCTGTTCGAGTTCGGCACCGTGTACCGGTACGAGAAGTCCGGCGTGGTCCACGGCCTGACCCGGGCCCGCGGCTTCACCCAGGACGACGCGCACATCTACTGCACCCGTGAGCAGATGGCCGAGGAACTCGACCGCACCCTCACCTTCGTGCTGAACCTGCTGCGCGACTACGGTCTGACCGACTTCTACCTGGAGCTGTCCACCAAGGACCCGGAGAAGTTCGTCGGCTCGGACGAGGTCTGGGAGGAGGCCACCGCGGTCCTCCAGCAGGTCGCCGAGAAGCAGGGCCTCCCGCTGACCCCCGACCCGGGCGGCGCGGCCTTCTACGGCCCGAAGATCTCCGTGCAGGCGCGCGACGCCATCGGCCGCACCTGGCAGATGTCGACCGTGCAGCTGGACTTCAACCTGCCGGAGCGCTTCGACCTGGAGTACACCGGCCCGGACGGCTCCCGCCAGCGCCCGGTCATGATCCACCGCGCGCTGTTCGGCTCCATCGAGCGGTTCTTCGCGGTGCTGCTGGAGCACTACGCGGGCGCCATGCCGCCGTGGCTGGCCCCGGTCCAGGCCGTCGGCATCCCGATCGGCGACGGGCACGTGGAGTACCTGCAGGAGTTCGCCGCCGCGGCGAAGAAGCAGGGCCTGCGGGTCGAGGTGGACGCGTCCTCCGACCGCATGCAGAAGAAGATCCGCAACCACCAGAAGCTCAAGGTCCCGTTCATGATCATCGTCGGTGACGAGGACATGGCCGCGGGCACCGTCTCCTTCCGCTACCGCGACGGTTCGCAGGAGAACGGCATCCCGAAGGACGAGGCGCTGGCGAAGCTGGCCAAGGTCGTCGCCGACCGCGTCCAGGTCTGATCCAGGTCCGGCCCGGCCCGCCCGGCCGGCCGACGAGCGGGGCCCCCGGAAAGCGATCACTTTCCGGGGGCCCCGCTCGTTCCTCCGGACGAGGTCATATGCTGCATGGCATGACGATTGAGCCGGAGCGGCAGAACGGTGTGGGCACGCACGACGGGTTCCAGCGCCTGTGGACCCCCCATCGGATGGCCTACATCCAGGGCGAGAACAAGCCGACCGGCCCCGATGCCGGGGACGGCTGCCCCTTCTGCGGGATTCCGGAGATGTCCGACCAGGACGGCCTGATCGTGGCGCGGGGCAAGCACGTGTTCGCGGTGCTGAACCTCTACCCCTACAACGGCGGCCACCTCATGGTCGTCCCGTACCGGCACGTCGCCGACTACACGGAGCTCGACGGTCCGGAGACGGCCGAGCTGGCGGACCTGACCAAGCGGGCCATGGTCGCGCTGCGGAAGGCGTCGGGCGCGCACGGCTTCAACATCGGGCTCAACCAGGGCAGCGCCGCCGGCGCCGGCATCGCCGCGCACCTGCACCAGCACATCGTGCCCCGCTGGGGCGGCGACACGAACTTCATGCCTGTCGTCGGGCACACCAAGGTGCTGCCGCAACTGCTCGCGGACACCCGCCAGATGCTCGCCGACGCCTGGCCGAACGACTGACCCGACCCGGTCGGCGGTCAGCCCGTACGGCCCTCGCGCCGCTCGGCCAGGACCGCCTCCACGTCGAACTCGGCGAGGCCGAGCGGCGGGCCGGGCGGGGGCCGGCGCAGGGCCGTGCGGATCTTCTCGTTGACCTCCGCCAGCACCTCCCGGGCCCGGCGCTCCGTCGGGGCCGCCAGGGCCGCCTCACGGGCGTCCTCGGCCTCCTTGCGCAGGGCCAGCGCCGGCGGCAGCGTCGAGAAGCCCTCGCCGTGCAGCTTGCGCCTGATCCACCACAGCTCGTCGTACGGGGCGTCCAGCGAGGCCAGCGGCTTGCCCCAGCCGGGCAGCTTCTCGAACTCGCCCCGGTCGGCGGCCTCTCTGATCTGCCGGTCCACGAAGGACTCGAAGCTGATCCCCGGCGGCTTGCGCTCGGTCATGACGGCTCCTCCCCGGGGCGGCCGGTACTCCTCCAGCCTACCTACGCGTCGTAGACGTCCGCCTTGCGCGGGGACGGCTCCTGGATGAGGCCGTTCATGATCGAGGAACGGTTGGTGAAGGCCGCGGTGTCCACGCCGTTCTCCTCCAGCACCTTGAACGTGGCCGTGTGCACCGACCGCAGCACGGGGGCCACGGTGCGCAGCGCGTCGTCCGCCATGAAGCGGTGGCGCCACATGGAGCCCGCCCAGACGTGCCGCAGGCCGAAGGGCTCGGGCAGGACCAGCTTGCCGCCGAAGTACTCCAGCAGCGGCGGGTACCAGGTCAGCGGGGCGCGCGCGGCGAGGCGCACCACCTCCATGGTGTCCACCAGCGGCAGCGGGCGCTCCACCGTCTCCCAGAAGCGGATGGACTTGGGGACCTCGACCACCGGGGGCTTGGACTTGGTGGTGAAGAGGCCGTGCACCGGACCGAGGGCGTGGGCGGTGACGTCCACGCGCAGGGTCTTGTAGAGGACGGTGACGGTGACCAGCATCGTGATGACGAGCTGGCCGTCCCAGAGCGGGTACTGGATGCCGAGGTAGTGCCGGTTGCCGGCGCTGAACTGCTGCTCGTTGCAGATCCGGGTGATCTCGTGCGGCTTGACCATGAAGGTGTCGATGTTCTCGCCGCTGGGGCGGGCCACCTCGCCGGCGCCCTCGCCGACGGGGGTGACGATCCAGTGCTGGATGGAGGCGGCCGGGAAGCCGCCGGTGTGCAGGGGCCCGCGCTCCAGCTTGCGCAGCTGCGCGTCGATCGCGCGTATGACGTCCCAGCTGCGGAAGGGGTGGATCTCGTGCCCGTCCGCCTTGGGGTTCAGCTCCTCGGCCATCTGCCAGCTGCCCCAGCGGGTGCCCATGCCGAGGATGCCCTTGGGGCCGGCGTAGAAGACGGAGTTGCTGCGGTCCTCGGCGGTCAGTTTCGCCAGCTGGTGGCGCAGGTCCTCGCGGGCCTTCTCGTCGGGGTTGCCGGGGACCGCCTCGGGGATCTTGGCGGCGACGGGGGCGCCGCCGCCGAGCAGGCCGTCCCAGCGGGAGCGCAGGTCGGCGGCGGTGTTCTCGCAGATCCGGCGGGCCAGGTACCAGCCGAGGACGGGGGCGATGATCGCGCCGAGCAGGTACAGCTCCAGCAGGCCGCTGCCGGGCTGGCGGTACACCACCCGGTAGAGCAGTACGGAGCCGACGAGGACCACGCCGACGAGCAGGGCGGTGCCGATCCAGGTGCTCTTCCTGCCCTCGCCCTTGGACAGGGTCTTGCGCAGCTGGAAGAGGCCGAGCCAGAGCAGCAGTCCGGGCAGGAACACGATGCCGGCGACCAGCATGATCAGGCGCAGCTTGCGGTCGCGTTCCTTGCGGATGCGGGAGGCGGCCAGGCAGTGCTCGACGACGGTCTGCGGGTCGGCGCCGAAGGACTGGATGAGCGGTTTGCGGCCGGCGCCGAGGGTGCGGGCCTCGACGGCGCGGCAGAAGGCCTCGCCGAGGTTGGGTTCGAGGAGGGAGACCTTCGGGGCCTTGACCGAGGCCGGGTGGTTCTCGCTGTTCGCCCCGAGTATGGAGGACAGGGCGGTGTCCTTGCCGCCGTCGCGGTACGCGGCGGACGCGAGGGCGTTGGTCGCCGCGGTCTGGCCGCCGCCCCCCTGGAGAGGAATCTGTGCTCCGGGCCTGAAGTCGAAACCGTCGTCCGCCACCGCTGCCCCCATCGCCGTGCCACTGTGCTCTTTGCCCGTGGTGCCGTATTGCTAGTCGTGCCGCCACTCTCCGTCGCGGCGAAGAGCCTATCCGTGTACCCGCCCCCATGGTCATGGGACAGGGAAATACCGCCCACCGCAAGCCGGTTGGGTGGGCGGTACTCGGGGTGCTATGTCAACTGGCTTCCCTTCTCGGCCTGTTCGCGCACCTTGTCCGCGAGGTGCGGCGGCATGGGTTCGTGCCGGGCGTACGCGCGGCTGAAGCGGCCCGTGCCGTGGGAGACGGAGCGCAGGTCCACGGCGTAGCGGCCGATCTCGATCTCGGGGATCTCGGCGCGCACCCGGGACCGGCCGGGTCCCGCCTGTTCGGTGCCGACGACGCGGCCGCGGCGGCCCGCGAGGTCGCTCATGACCGGGCCGACGTACTCGTCGGGGACCTCGACGTCGAGCTGTGCGACGGGCTCCAGCAGGTGGATCGGGATGTCGGCGGCGGCTTCGCGCAGGGCGAGGGCGCCGGCCGTCTGGAAGGCGGCGTCGGAGGAGTCCACCGAGTGCGCCTTGCCGTCGCGCAGGGTGATGCGTACGTCGACCAGCGGGTAGCCGGCCGCGATGCCGCGGGCGGCCTGGGCCCGTACGCCCTTCTCGACGGAGGGGATGAACTGGCGCGGGACGGCGCCGCCGACGACCTTGTCGACGAACTCGATGCCGCTGCCGGGCGGGAGGGGTTCGACCTCGATCTCGCAGATGGCGTACTGGCCGTGGCCGCCGGACTGCTTGACGTGCCGTCCGCGTCCGGCGGCCTTGGCGCCGAAGGTCTCGCGGAGGCTGACCTTGTGGGGGACGGGGTCGACCTGGACCCCGTAGCGGGTCTTGAGGCGTTCCAGCACCAGGTCCTGGTGGGCCTCGCCCAGGCACCACAGGACGAGCTGGTGGGTGTGCGGGTTCTGCTCCAGCCGCAGGGTGGGGTCCTCGGCGACGAGGCGGGCCAGGCCCTGGGAGAGCTTGTCCTCGTCGGCCTTGCTGTGGGCCTCGACGGCGAGGGGGAGCAGCGGCTCGGGCATAGGCCAGGGCTCCATGAGGAGCGGGGCGTCCTTGGCGGAGAGGGTGTCGCCGGTCTCGGCGCGGGTGAGTTTGGCCACGCAGGCGAGGTCGCCGGCGATGCAGGTGCCGAGGGTGCGCTGCTGTTTGCCGAAGGGGGAGGTGAGGGTGCCGATCCGCTCGTCGACATCGTGGTCCTCGTGCCCGCGGTCCTCCAGACCGTGCCCCGACACGTGGACGGTCTCCTCGGGGCGCAGGGTGCCGGAGAAGACGCGGACCAGGGAGACGCGGCCGACGTAGGGGTCGGAGGAGGTCTTGACGACCTCGGCGAGCAGCGGCCCGGCCGGGTCGCAGGTGACGGCGGGGCGGGGGGAGCCGTCGGGGGCGGTGACGGCGACGGGGGCGCCTTCGGCGGGGGTGGGGAAGCCGCCGGTGATCAGTTCGAGGAGTTCCACCGTGCCCAGGCCCTGGCGGGCGCCGTCGGCGGCGGGCGCGGCCATCAGGACGGGGTGGAAGGTGCCCCGGGCGACGGCCCGCTCCAGGTCGTCGATCAGCGTCTTGACGTCGATGTCCTCGCCGCCGAGGTAGCGGTCCATGAGGGTCTCGTCCTCGCTCTCGGCGATGATCCCCTCGATGAGGCGGGAGCGGGCGGCGTCGATGAGGGCGAGCTCGGCGGGGTCCGGGTCGCGTTCGGCGCGCTCGCCGGAGGTGTAGTCGTACACGCGCCGGGAGAGCAGGCCCAGCAGGCCGTGGACGGGGGCGTGGCCGTCGGCTCCGGCCGGTCCGTGCAGCGGGAGGTAGAGCGGGATGACGGCGTCCGGGTCCTCGGCGCCGAACGTCTCTCCGCAGACGGCTGTCATCTGGGAGTAATCGGCGCGGGCTGCCTCCAAATGGGTGACGACGATGGCGCGCGGCATGCCGACGGCCTCGCATTCGTCCCAGACCATCCGGGTGGCTCCGTCGATCCCGTCGGAGGCGGAGACGACGAAGAGGGCCGCGTCCGCGGCACGCAGACCGGCCCTGAGTTCCCCGACGAAGTCGGCGTATCCGGGGGTGTCCAGGATGTTGATCTTGATTCCGGCCCATTCGACGGGGACCAGGGAGAGCTGGACGGAACGCTGGCGGCGGTGCTCGATCTCGTCGTAGTCCGAGACCGTGCCCCCGTCCTCGACCCGTCCGGCCCGGTTCACGGCCCCCGCGGTGAGGGCCAGGGCCTCGACCAGAGTGGTCTTCCCGGCGCCGCTGTGGCCGACCAGCACGACGTTCCGTACGGAATCGGGGCGGTCGGCCGTCAGTGCCCTGCCGGCGGCTCCGGCTTGGTGTGATGTGGCTCCCATGCTTCTCGTGCCTCCTGGTGTCGCGGTGAGGAGGGTGATCGGGGTCCTTCGAGCTTTGCACTGCCGTCACACTGCGTCCATACGTGGTACCGGCCACAGTCGGCTGCGCGGCGGGAGGGTGACGCGGGCCCGTGGCGGGCAGGGAGCCGGAGCGAACCGGTGGGTGCGAGGCGTTGCGGGCGCGGGGCGCTGGCTACGATGGGCCAGCCGGTGGCCGTGGTGGCCCCTCGGCCCAGCGACCCTCTGGGAAGGCCATGCTGAACAAGTACGCGCGTGCGTTCTTCACGCGTGTTCTCACGCCGTTCGCCGCATTTCTCCTGCGCCGGGGGGTGAGCCCGGACGCCGTCACCCTCATCGGCACCGCCGGAGTGGTGGCCGGAGCGCTGGTCTTCTTCCCCCGGGGCGAGCTCTTCTGGGGAACGATCACCATCACGCTCTTCGTCTTCTCCGACCTGGTGGACGGCAACATGGCCCGCCAGGCCGGCAGCTCCAGCCGGTGGGGCGCGTTCCTCGACTCCACGCTCGACCGGGTGGCCGACGCGGCGATCTTCGGCGGCCTCGCGCTCTGGTACGCGGGCCTGGGCGACGACAACGTGCTGTGCGCGGTGGCGATCTTCTGCCTGGCCAGCGGGCAGGTGGTCTCGTACACGAAGGCCCGCGGCGAGGCGATCGGCCTGCCGGTCGCCGTCAACGGCCTCGTCGAGCGCGCCGAACGCCTGGTGATCTCCCTGGTCGCGGCCGGCCTGTCCGGGCTGCAGACCTTCGGCGTCCCCTCGTGGATCGGCGTGCTGCTGCCGGTCGCGCTGTGGGTCGTGGCGGCGGGCTCGCTGGTCACGCTGGTCCAGCGGGTGGTCACCGTACGCCGCGAGGCGGCCGAGGCCGACGCGGCCGCGGCCGCCGCCGGTGCCGAAGGCGGGGCGCTCTGATGGGCACGGCACAGGACAAGCTGGTCGACGGGCTGTACGGGCTCGGCTGGGCGGGCGTGAAGAAGCTCCCCGAGCCGGCCGCGGTGGCCCTCGGCCGCAAGATCGCGGACGTGGCGTGGAAGCGGCGCGGCAAGAGCGTGCTGCGCCTGGAGTCCAACCTGGCCCGGGTGGTGCCCGACGCGACCCCCGAGCGGCTGCGCGAGCTGTCGCACGCGGGCATGCGCTCGTACATGCGCTACTGGATGGAGTCCTTCCGGCTGCCCGCCATGGACCCGACGCGGTTCGGCGAGGACGTCCAGCTGAAGGACGACCACATCCTGCGCGAGGCCCTCGCCTCCGGCCGCGGGGTCATCGCCGCCCTGCCGCACCTGGCCAACTGGGACCTCGCCGGAGCGTGGGTCACCGGCCACCTCGGCGTCCCCTTCACCACCGTCGCCGAGCGGCTCAAGCCCGAGTCCCTCTACGACCGCTTCGTCGCCTACCGGGAGAGCCTGGGCATGGAGGTCCTGCCGCACAACGGCGGCGCCTCCTTCGGCACCTTGGCCCGCCGGCTGCGCTCCGGCGGGCTGATCTGCCTGGTCGCCGACCGGGACCTGTCGGCCTCCGGGGTCGAGGTGGACTTCTTCGGCTCCCGGGCCCGGATGCCCGCGGGCCCCGCGCTGCTGGCGCAGCAGACCGGGGCGGTGCTGCTGCCGGTCACCCTGTACTACGGCGACAGCCCGAAGATGTACGGCCGCTTCCACCCCGAGGTGGAGGTGCCGAAGCAGGGCACGCGCACGGAGAAGACCGCCGCCATGACCCAGGCGGTGGCCGACGCCTTCGCCTCGGGCATCGCGGAGCACCCGGAGGACTGGCACATGCTGCAGCGGCTGTGGCTCGACGACCTGGAGGAGCGCCCGTAGTGAAAATCGGCATCGTGTGCCCGTACTCGTGGGACGTGCCGGGCGGCGTCCAGTTCCACATCCGCGACCTGGCCGAGCACCTGATCCGCCAGGGCCACGAGGTGTCGGTGCTGGCCCCGGCGGACGACGAGACCCCGCTGCCCCCCTACGTGGTCTCGGCGGGGCGGGCGGTGCCGGTGCCCTACAACGGGTCCGTCGCCCGGCTGAACTTCGGCTTCCTCTCCGCCGCCCGGGTACGCCGCTGGCTGCACGAGGGCGTCTTCGACGTCATCCACATCCACGAGCCGGCCTCGCCCTCGCTCGGCCTGCTGTCCTGCTGGGCGGCCCAGGGCCCGATCGTGGCGACGTTCCACACCTCCAACCCCCGCTCGCGCGCGATGATCGCCGCGTACCCGATCCTCCAGCCGGCGCTGGAGAAGATCAGCGCCCGGATCGCGGTGAGCGAGTACGCCCGCCGCACCCTCGTCGAACACCTGGGCGGGGACGCGGTGGTCATCCCCAACGGCGTCGACGTCGACTTCTTCGCCAAGGCCGACCCCAACCCCGAATGGTCCGGGCAGACCCTGGGCTTCATCGGCCGCATCGACGAACCCCGCAAGGGCCTCCCCGTCCTCATGGCCGCCTTCCCCGCCATCGCCCTGGCCTGCCCGGACGTACGCCTCCTCGTGGCCGGCCGCGGCGACGAGGAGGAGGCGGTGGCCTCCCTCCCGGAACACCTGCGCTCCCGGGTGGAGTTCCTCGGCATGGTCTCCGACGAGGACAAGGCCCGCCTGCTGCGCAGCGTGGACGTCTACGTGGCCCCGAACACCGGCGGCGAGAGCTTCGGCATCATCCTCGTCGAGGCCCTCTCGGCGGGCGCGGCCGTCCTGGCCTCGGACCTCGACGCCTTCGCCCAGGTCCTGGACCAGGGCGCGGCGGGCGAACTGTTCGCCAACGAGGACGCCGCCTCCCTGGCCGCGGCGGCGACCGCCCTCCTCCACGACCCGGCCCGCCGCGCGGAACTGAGCGCCCGCGGCTCGGCGCACGTACGCCGCTTCGACTGGTCGACGGTGGGCGCGGACATCCTGGCGGTCTACGAAACGGTCACGGCCGGCGCGGCCGCCGTCGCCACCGACGAACGCGTCCCCCTCCGCACCCGGCTGGGCTTCACGCGGGACACGTAGGGGCCCGTAGCGGGTAGTGTCGCCGCCCGTGATCGAAAACCTTGTCTGGATCGCGGTGGCGCTCGCCGTCGTCGGGGTCTACCTCAGCTGGACCGCCGGGCGGCTGGACCGGTTGCACACGCGGATGGACGCCGCCCGGGCCGCACTCGACGCGCAGCTCGTGCGGCGGGCTTCCGTGGTGCTGGAGGTGGCCACCTCCGGGGCGCTCGACCCCGCGTCCTCGCTCGTGCTGTACGAGGCCGCGCACGCCGCGCGGCAGGCCGAGGAGGAGTACCGGGAGGTCGCCGAGAGCGAGCTCAGCCAGGCGTTGCGGGCGGTGTTCGCCGACGCGGACCAGGTGGAGGTGCTCAAGGCCGCCCCGGGCGGGGTGGAGGCCGCCGAGGAGCTGGCCGCGGCGGTGCGCCGGGTGCCCATGGCGCGCCGGTTCCTCAACGACGCCGTACGGGCCGCCCGCGCGCTGCGCCGCCACCGGAAGGTCCGATGGTTCAGACTGGCGGGACACGCGCCGTTCCCGCTGGCCTTCGAAATGGACGATGAGCCTCCGGTGGACCTCGCGGACCGCCCCGCCTGATGTTCATAGGGCCGCGGGGGACAAATGAAAGAGCCACCGGCTCCACATTGGCCCTTGTAGTGGACTGGTCGGTGGGGTTTTCTCAGCCGAGTACCACCAGTCTTCCCTTCGCGTTCGTTTCGAGTGAGGTCAACCCGTGAGCACGCTTCCCACCTCTTCCCAGTCCGCTGAGTCGGCGATCGGCACCTCCCGCGTCAAGCGCGGCATGGCCGAGCAGCTCAAGGGCGGCGTGATCATGGACGTGGTCAACGCCGAGCAGGCGAAGATCGCCGAGGACGCCGGCGCCGTGGCCGTCATGGCCCTGGAGCGGGTTCCCGCCGACATCCGCAAGGACGGCGGCGTGGCCCGCATGTCGGACCCGAACATGATCGAAGAGATCATCGAGGCCGTCTCCATCCCGGTCATGGCCAAGTCCCGCATCGGCCACTTCGTCGAGGCCCAGGTCCTCCAGTCCCTCGGCGTCGACTACATCGACGAGTCCGAGGTCCTGACCCCGGCCGACGAGATCAACCACTCCGACAAGTGGGCCTTCACCACCCCCTTCGTGTGTGGCGCCACCAACCTGGGCGAGGCCCTGCGCCGCATCGCCGAGGGCGCGGCCATGATCCGTTCGAAGGGCGAGGCCGGCACCGGCAACGTCGTCGAGGCCGTCCGCCACCTGCGCCAGATCAAGAACGAGATCGCCCAGCTGCGCGGCTACGACAACAACGAGCTGTACGCCGCCGCCAAGGAGCTGCGCGCCCCGTACGAGCTCGTCAAGGAGGTCGCCGAGCTCGGCAAGCTCCCCGTCGTGCTGTTCTCCGCCGGTGGTGTCGCCACCCCGGCCGACGCCGCCCTGATGCGTCAGCTCGGCGCCGAGGGCGTCTTCGTCGGCTCCGGCATCTTCAAGTCCGGCGACCCGGCCAAGCGCGCCGCCGCCATCGTGAAGGCCACCACCTTCTTCGACGACCCGAAGGTCATCGCGGACGCCTCCCGCAACCTGGGCGAGGCCATGGTCGGCATCAACTGCGACACCCTCCCCGAGGCCGAGCGCTACGCCAACCGCGGCTGGTAGTCACTGCCATGACCACCCCCGTTATTGGTGTCCTGGCCCTCCAGGGCGACGTACGGGAGCACCTGATCGCCCTGGCCGCGGCTGACGCCGTGGCCAGGCCGGTCCGGCGCCCCGAGGAGCTCGCCGAGGTCGACGCGCTGGTGATCCCCGGCGGCGAGTCCACGACCATGTCGAAGCTCGCCGTGCTGTTCGGCATGCTGGAGCCGCTGCGCGAGCGCGTGCGCGCCGGCATGCCCGTCTACGGCACCTGCGCCGGCATGATCATGCTCGCCGACAAGCTGCTCGACGGCCGTGAGGACCAGGAGACGCTCGGCGGCATCGACATGATCGTGCGCCGCAACGCCTTCGGCCGCCAGAACGAGTCCTTCGAGGCGCAGATCGACTTCGCGGGCATAGAAGGCGGCCCCGTCGAGGGCGTCTTCATCCGCGCCCCGTGGGTCGAGTCGGTCGGCGGCAGCGTCGAGGTGCTCGCGACGTACGACGGCCACACGGTCGCCGTGCGCCAGGGCAACGTCCTGGCGACCTCGTTCCACCCCGAGCTGACCGGCGACGATCGCGTGCACGCGTACTTCGTCGACATGGTGCGCGCGGGGCTGTGACCCGGTCCCGGTAGGATCGGAGACGAACACTGTTGGTTACGCGAAGGAGACAGGCGGATGTCCGGCCACTCTAAATGGGCTACGACGAAGCACAAGAAGGCCGTGATCGATGCCAAGCGCGGCAAGCTCTTCGCGAAGCTGATCAAGAACATCGAGGTCGCGGCCCGTATGGGCGGTGCCGACATCGACGGCAACCCGACGCTCTTCGACGCCGTTCAGAAGGCCAAGAAGCAGTCGGTCCCGAACAAGAACATCGACTCCGCGGTCAAGCGCGGCGGCGGCCTCGAGGCCGGCGGCGCCGACTACGAGACGATCATGTACGAAGGCTACGGCCCCAACGGCGTCGCGGTGCTCATCGAGTGCCTCACCGACAACCGCAACCGTGCCGCCTCCGACGTCCGCGTCGCCATGACCCGCAACGGCGGCTCCATGGCCGACCCGGGCTCGGTCTCGTACCTGTTCAACCGCAAGGGCGTCATCCTGCTGCCCAAGGCCGAGCTCTCCGAGGACGACGTCCTGGACGCGGTCCTGGAGGCCGGCGCCGAAGAGGTCAACGACAACGGCGAGACCTGGGAGATCATCAGCGAGGCCACCGACCTGGTCGCGGTCCGCACCGCGCTCCAGGAAGCCGGCATCGACTACGACTCCGCCGACTCCAGCTTCGTCCCGACCATGCAGGTCGAGCTCGACGAAGAGGGCGCGCGCAAGATCTTCAAGCTGATCGACGCGCTGGAGGACAGCGACGACGTGCAGAACGTCTTCGCCAACTTCGACGTCTCGGACGAGGTCATGGAGAAGGTCGACGCCTGACCGGCGCCGCACCCTCCCGCTCTGCCTTCGGCGGGCCGACAGGACACACCCTGTCGGCCCGCCGTCGCATTGTCGGTGCGGGCGGATAGCCTGCACGGACAGGTGTCGGAAGAGGGGGCGGAGTGCGCGTACTGGGTGTGGACCCGGGGCTGACCAGGTGCGGTGTCGGCGTGGTCGAGGGAGTCGCCGGGCGGCCCCTGACCATGATCGGCGTCGGGGTCGTGCGGACGCCCGCCGACGCCGAGCTGGGGCAACGGCTCGTCGCGATCGAGGCGGGCATCGAGGAATGGCTCGATGCGCACCGTCCCGAGTTCGTCGCCGTGGAGCGGGTTTTCAGCCAGCACAACGTGCGCACCGTGATGGGGACCGCCCAGGCCAGCGCCGTTGCCATGCTGTGCGCCGCGCGCCGGGGGATACCGGTCGCCCTGCACACCCCGAGCGAGGTCAAGGCCGCCGTCACCGGCAGCGGCCGTGCCGACAAGGCGCAGGTCGGGGCGATGGTGACCCGGCTGCTGCGGCTCGCCGAACCGCCGAAGCCGGCCGACGCCGCCGACGCGCTCGCCCTCGCCATCTGCCACATCTGGCGGGCCCCCGCCCAGAACCGCCTCCAGCAGGCGGTAGCCGCCCAGCACGCCTCCGTTTTGAAGGGCCGTACCCGATGATCGCCTTCGTCAGCGGCCAGGTCGCCGCGCTCGCCCCCACCCTGGCCGTGATCGAGGTCGGGGGGGTCGGCATGGCCGTGCAGTGCACGCCGAACACCATCGCGGGGCTCCGGGTGGGCGAGCAGGCGAGACTGGCCACCTCCCTGGTCGTGCGCGAGGACTCGCTCACCCTGTACGGCTTCGCCGACGACGACGAACGCCAGGTGTTCGAGCTGCTCCAGACCGCGAGCGGGGTCGGCCCCCGGGTGGCCCAGGCGATGCTCGGGGTGCACAGCCCGGACGCGCTGCGCGTGGCGTTCGCCGCGGGCGACGCGAAGGCGCTGACGGCGGTGCCGGGGATCGGGCCGAAGGGGGCGCAGAAGCTGCTGCTGGAGCTGAAGGGGAAGCTGGGCGCGCCGGGCGGTGTGGCGGTCGGTGCGCAGCGTGCGCCCGCGGCGGCGGGGCCGGCGCCGTGGACGGAGCAGCTCACGGCCGCGCTGATCGGGCTGGGGTACGCGTCGCGGGACGCGGAGGAGGCGGTGTCGGCGGTGACGCCGCAGGCCGAGGCCGCCGTTGCCGCCGGCGGGTCGGCGCCCGTTCCGCAGCTGCTGCGGGCCGCGCTCCAGTCCCTGAACCGGGCCCGCTGACGGGCTCCCGCTGCGCGGGGCTGGTCCCCTACCCGCCCTTCCGCCGTTCCCAGGGGCTCCGCCCCTGACCCCGATACCGGGCGCTGCGCGCCCGGTGCGCTCAAACGCCGCGCGGGCTGGATACATCCAGCCCCGCCGGCGTTTGAGGCGCGGGGGTCCGGGGGCGGAGCCCCCGGGGAACGGGCGAAGGGCGGGTAGGGGACCGGCCCCGCGCAGCGGCACACGCGCAGCCCCCGCACCGGCACCGGCCCACCCCGCCCACCACCGCAACGACGTAGAAGGCAGACTGAACACCGTGAACTGGGACGACGAGAGCGACGACCGGATCGTGGCGGCCGCCGCCGACGGGGAGGACACCGCCGTCGAGGCGGCGCTGCGCCCGAAGGACCTCGGCGAGTTCGTCGGCCAGGAGAAGGTCCGCCAGCAGCTGGACCTCGTGCTGAAGGCCGCCCGCCAGCGCGGCGCCACCGCCGACCACGTGCTGCTGTCCGGCGCGCCCGGCCTCGGCAAGACCACCCTCTCCATGATCATCGCCGCCGAGATGGGCGCGCCCATCCGGATCACCTCCGGCCCCGCCATCCAGCACGCCGGGGACCTCGCCGCGATCCTGTCCTCCCTCCAGGAGGGGGAGGTCCTCTTCCTCGACGAGATCCACCGCATGTCCCGGCCCGCCGAGGAGATGCTGTACATGGCCATGGAGGACTTCCGCGTCGACGTGATCGTGGGGAAGGGGCCGGGCGCGACCGCGATCCCGCTGGAGCTGCCGCCGTTCACCCTCGTCGGGGCGACGACCCGGGCCGGCCTGCTGCCCCCGCCGCTGCGGGACCGCTTCGGCTTCACCGGGCACATGGAGTTCTACGCCCCCGCCGAGCTGGAACGCGTCGTCCACCGCTCCGCCGGCCTCCTCGACGTCGAGATCGACACCGCCGGGGCCGCCGAGATCGCCGGACGCTCCCGCGGCACCCCCCGCATCGCCAACCGGCTGCTGCGCCGCGTGCGCGACTACGCCCAGGTGAAGGCCGACGGGGTGATCACCCGTGAGGTGGCCGCGACCGCCCTCCAGGTGTACGAGGTGGACGCGCGCGGGCTCGACCGGCTCGACCGGGCCGTGCTGGAGGCGCTGCTCAAGCTGTTCGGCGGCGGTCCCGTCGGGCTCTCCACCCTCGCCGTCGCCGTGGGGGAGGAGCGCGAGACGGTCGAGGAGGTCGCCGAGCCCTTCCTCGTCCGGGAGGGGCTGCTCGCCCGCACCCCCCGAGGCCGGATCGCGACCCCCGCCGCATGGGCCCACCTGGGGCTCGTCCCGCCCCAGCAGGGCGGCGGCGGAACAAGCGGACAACAGGGCCTGTTCGGGGCCTGACGGCGCGGAGGTTCGACCGGTCAGGAACTGCGGTGCCATGCTGGGCGTTGTTCCATCGGTGCGGACTCGCCTAGACTCCGCCGATGCCGACCCTTCGGGTCGGCGTGCCCACCCCCGTAGAAATGGCCGCTCCCTGGCGCGGCCGTGCGAAGGATCCTCGTCCCGTGAACAACATCAGCTTCTTGCTCCCGTTCATCGTGCTCATCGGGGCGATGTTCCTGATGACCCGGTCCGCCAAGAAGAAGCAGGCCCAGGCCGCTTCGATGCGCGACCAGATGACGACCGGCACCGGCGTGCGCACCATCGGCGGCATGTACGCCACCGTCAAGGAGATCGGTGAGGACACCGTCACCCTGGAGGTGGCCCCCGGTGTCCACGCGGTCTACGCGAAGAACGCCATCGGCGCCGTGCTGGAGGACGCCGAGTACAACCGGATCGTCCACGGCTTCTCCGAGGCCTCCGAGGACGACGCGCCGGTGGTCCCCGACGACGCCTCCTCGCTGACCGAGGGCGACGCCCCCAAGCTCGACCTGGGCAAGAAGGACGAGCCCAAGGGCGACGACGAGCCGAAGGACGGCAAGACCGACGGCGAGCCCGGCGCCAAGTAGCGGCCGGCAGGGACCGCGGTGGTGTCCGACCGGCATCCGCCGCGGTTCCCGCAGTGAACTTCTGCGGGGGGCAGGGGTCCCCACCACACATTTCGTGGCCGTCCGCGCGCTGACCCGGCGCGGGACGGTTGGACAGGGAGAAACGACAAGGTGGCAGCACCGAAGAAGGGCCGGCGGCCCACGGGGGCTCAGGGGAGGCCGGGGCGCGCCCTGGCCTTCATCCTGATCGCGATGGTGGCGCTCACCGCGGGGATGTTCCTCACGAAGCAGACGACGCCCCGCCTGGGCATCGACCTCGCCGGCGGTACGAGCATCACGCTCAAGGCGAAGAGCGAGCCCGGCAAGCCGGACGCCGTCAACGAGACCAACATGAACACGGCGGTCGGCATCATCGAGCGCCGCGTCAACGGTCTCGGCGTCTCGGAGGCCGAGGTCCAGACGCAGGGCCGCGACCACATCATCGTGAACATCCCCAAGGGGGTGAACGAGCAGCAGGCCCGCCAGCAGGTCGGTACCACCGCCCAGCTGTACTTCCGCCCCGTACTGGCCTTCGCCGACGGTGCCCCCGTCGCTCCCGAGCCGAAGCCGAGCACCTCCGCGAGCTCGTCCCCGAGCCCCTCCGCGAGCGGCTCCGGCGCCCCGAAGGCCGAGGGCTCCAAGCCCTCCGCGTCGGCCACCCCGTCGTCCAGCGCCACTTCCCAGGGCCGTGTGCTCAGCGAGGCCCTCAAGGCCCCGGGCACCCCCACTCCCTCGCCCTCGGCGAGCGAGTCGAAGAAGGCAGACGACAGCAAGGCCACGCCCTCCGCCTCCGCCCCGGCCCCCGCCCCGACCCCGTCGGCCGACCCGGCCGTCGCGGACCTCCAGGCGAAGTTCGCCGCGCTGGACTGCACCAAGGAAGACCAGCGCGCCACGGCAGGCAAGGGTGTGAAGCCCACCGACCCGATGATCGCCTGTGGCCAGCGCGGCAACGCCTGGGGCAAGTGGGTCCTCGGTCCGGCCCAGGTCGACGGCCAGGACGTGAAGGACGCCAAGGGCATCATCGACCAGCAGCGCGGTCAGTGGATCGTCACCATGCAGTTCACCGACAAGGGCGCCGACAAGTTCGCCAAGATCACCGGTGAGCTCGCCACCAAGCAGTCCCCGCAGAACCAGTTCGCGATCGTGCTCGACGGCGAGGTCATCTCCGACCCGTCCGTCAGCCAGGCGCTGACCGGCGGCAACGCCGAGATCTCCGGCGGCTTCACCCAGCAGTCCGCGCAGGACCTGGGCAACATGCTCTCGTACGGCGCCCTGCCGCTGTCCTTCCAGGAGGACAGCGTCACCACCGTCACCGCCGCGCTCGGCGGCGAGCAGCTGAAGGCGGGCCTCATCGCCGGCGCCATCGGCCTCGCGCTCGTGGTGATCTACCTGCTGGTGTACTACCGGGGCCTGGCCTTCATCGCCATCGTCAGCCTCCTGGTGTCCGCGATCCTCACGTACACGATCATGGCGCTGCTGGGCAAGGGAATCGGCTTCGCCCTGAACCTGCCCGCCGTCTGCGGCGCGATCGTCGCGATCGGCATCACCGCCGACTCGTTCATCGTGTACTTCGAGCGCATCCGCGACGAGATCCGCGAAGGCCGCACCCTGCGTCCGGCCGTCGAGCGCGCCTGGCCGCGTGCCCGCCGCACCATCCTGGTCTCCGACTTCGTGTCGTTCCTCGCCGCCGCGGTGCTCTTCATCGTCACCGTCGGCAAGGTGCGGGGCTTCGCGTTCACGCTGGGTCTGACGACCCTGCTCGACGTGGCCGTGGTGTTCCTGTTCACCAAGCCGGTCATGACCCTGCTGGCCCGTACGAAGTTCTTCTCCAGCGGGCACCCGTGGTCCGGGCTGGACCCGAAGCGGCTGGGCGCCAAGCCGCCGCTGCGCCGGTCCCGCCGCAGCGCGCCCGTTCCCGCCCCCGTCGACGCAAAGGAGGCGTGAGAGATGTCGAAGCTGGGAGATCTCGGCGCCAAGCTGTACCGCGGTGAGGTCGGCTACGACTTCGTCGGCAAGCGCTTCGTCTGGTACGGCGTTTCCATCCTGATCACCATCACGGCGATCGTGGCCCTGGCCGTTCAGGGCCTCAACATGGGCATCGAATTCAAGGGCGGCGCCGTCTTCACCACCCCGAAGACGGCCGCCTCCGTCGCCCACGCGACGGAGAGCGCGGAGAAGGCCTCGGGGCACGACGCGATCGTCCAGAAGCTCGGCAACGGCGGCCTGCGCATCCAGATCTCCGGTCTGGACACCGACTCCGCCGCCTCGGTGAAGAAGCAGCTCGGCACCGACCTCAAGGTCGACGCGGCCCAGATCAACGCCGACCTGGTCGGCCCGAGCTGGGGCGAGCAGATCGCGAACAAGGCCTGGACCGGCCTCGGGGTCTTCATGGTCCTCGTGGTGATCTACCTCGCCATCGCCTTCGAGTGGCGGATGGCCGTCGCCGCGCTGATCGCGCTGATCCACGACCTCACCATCACCGTCGGCGTGTACGCGCTGGTCGGCTTCGAGGTCACCCCGGGCACCGTGATCGGTCTGCTCACCATCCTCGGCTACTCCCTCTACGACACCGTCGTCGTCTTCGACGGTCTGAAGGAGGGGTCGAAGGACATCACCAAGCAGACCCGCTACACCTTCAGCGAGATCGCCAACCGCAGCATCAACGGCACGCTGGTCCGCTCGATCAACACCACCGTCGTCGCGCTGCTCCCGGTCGCGGGCCTGCTCTTCATCGGCGGCGGCTTCCTCGGCGCGGGCATGCTCAACGACATCTCGCTGTCGCTGTTCGTCGGCCTCGCGGCCGGTGCGTACTCCTCGATCTTCATCGCGACCCCGCTGGTCGTGGACCTGAAGGAGCGCGAGCCGGCGATGAAGGCGCTGACCAAGCGGGTCCTCGCCAAGCGCGCCGCCGCGGCCGCCAAGGGCGAGGACGCCGAGGGTGCCGACGCGGACGACGCCCCGCAGGTCGTGGCCCAGGGCGGCCAGGGGAGGCGGCGCCGGTGACCGCGCCCTCTTCCACGCCCGAACTCCGCGAGCTGCTGCTCGGCCGGATCAAGGACGTCCCGGACTACCCGAAGCCCGGCGTGGTGTTCAAGGACATCACCCCGCTGCTCGCCGACCCGAAGGCCTTCGCGGCGCTGACGGAGGCGCTGGTGGAGCTGGCCGTCCGGTACGGCGCCACCAAGATCGTCGGCCTGGAGGCGCGCGGGTTCATCCTCGCCGCCCCGGTCGCCGTCCAGGCGGGCATCGGCTTCATCCCCGTACGCAAGGCCGGCAAGCTGCCCGGCGCCACGCTCGCACAGTCGTACGAGCTGGAGTACGGCACCGCCGAGATCGAGGTCCACGCGGAGGACCTGTCGGCCGGTGACAAGGTCATGGTCATCGACGACGTCCTCGCGACCGGCGGTACCGCCGAGGCGTCGCTGGAGCTGATCCGGCGGGCCGGTGCCGAGGTCGCCGGAGTGGCGGTCCTGATGGAGCTGTCGTTCCTCCCGGGCCGGGAGAAGCTGGCTCCCGCGCTGGGCGGCGCCCCGCTGGACGCGCTGATCGTGGTCTGACCTCTGCTCCGCCGAAGCGGCGGGTGCCCGGGACGTTCCGGGTACCCGCCGTCGTCGTGTGCGGCGCCGCTGCCGGAATACAGGCGGGCCGGAGCGGGCCTGGGGCCGCGTCCCAGTGGGCGACCGAGGAGAACGGGGCGGCGGAACGCTCGCTACCATGGGTTATCCGGACCTGACCGGGGCCCCGGATCCCAGAGGAGCGCTCTTGCCAGACGAGGTCCAGCCACTCTCCGCCGCACAGCCCGACCCGAAGGCCGACCCGGCCGCGGCGGCCGCAGCCACGCCCCCGCCGGCCCCGCCGGTCAAGCCCGTTCCGGCCAGGCCGGCCGGTTCCTCCAACCGGGTGCGCGCCCGGCTGGCGCGCCTCGGTGTGCAGCGTTCCAACCCGTACAACCCGGTACTGGAACCCCTGCTCCGTATAGTCCGCAGCAACGACCCGAAGATCGAGACGGCGACGCTGCGCCAGATCGAGCAGGCCTACCAGGTCGCCGAACGCTGGCACCGCGGCCAGAAGCGCAAGAGCGGCGACCCGTACATCACCCACCCGCTCGCGGTGACCACCATCCTCGCCGAGCTCGGCATGGACCCGGCCACCCTGATGGCGGGACTGCTGCACGACACCGTCGAGGACACCGAGTACGGCCTGGAGCAGCTCCGCCGCGACTTCGGCGACGCCGTGGCCCTCCTCGTCGACGGCGTCACCAAGCTCGACCGGGTCAAGTTCGGCGAGGCCGCCCAGGCCGAGACCGTCCGCAAGATGGTCGTCGCCATGGCCAAGGACCCGCGCGTCCTGGTCATCAAGCTCGCCGACCGCCTGCACAACATGCGCACCATGCGCTACCTCAAGCGGGAGAAGCAGGAGAAGAAGGCCCGCGAGACCCTCGAGATCTACGCGCCGCTGGCCCACCGCCTCGGCATGAACACGATCAAGTGGGAACTGGAGGACCTCGCGTTCGCGATCCTCTACCCCAAGATGTACGACGAGATCGTGCGGCTCGTCGCCGAGCGGGCGCCCAAGCGCGACGAGTACCTCGCCGTCGTCACGGACGAGGTGATGGTCGACCTGCGCGCGGCCCGGATCAAGGCCACCGTCACGGGCAGACCCAAGCACTACTACAGCGTCTACCAGAAGATGATCGTCCGCGGCCGTGACTTCGCGGAGATCTACGACCTGGTGGGCATCCGCGTCCTCGTGGACACCGTCCGGGACTGCTACGCGGCCCTCGGCACGGTGCACGCGCGCTGGAACCCGGTCCCCGGCCGGTTCAAGGACTACATCGCGATGCCCAAGTTCAACATGTACCAGTCGCTCCACACGACGGTCATCGGGCCCAGCGGCAAGCCGGTCGAGCTCCAGATCCGCACCTTCGACATGCACCGCCGCGCCGAGTACGGCATCGCCGCGCACTGGAAGTACAAGCAGCAGACCGTCGCCGGAGCCTCCAAGGTCCGCACCGACGTCCCGCAGGCCGCCAAGGGCAGCGCCGGCCAGGACACCGTCAACGACATGGCCTGGCTGCGCCAGCTGCTCGACTGGCAGAAGGAGACGGAGGACCCGGGCGAGTTCCTCGACTCGCTGCGCTTCGACCTCTCCCGCAACGAGGTCTTCGTCTTCACCCCCAAGGGCGACGTCATCGCGCTGCCCGCCGGGGCGACCTCCGTGGACTTCGCGTACGCGGTCCACACCGAGGTCGGCCACCGGACCATAGGGGCGCGGGTCAACGGGCGGCTCGTACCGCTCGAATCGACCCTGGACAACGGCGACCTGGTCGAGGTGTTCACATCCAAGGCCGAGGGCGCGGGCCCGTCCCGCGACTGGCTCGGCTTCGTCAAGTCCCCGCGGGCCCGCAACAAGATCCGCGCCTGGTTCTCCAAGGAGCGCCGCGACGAGGCCATCGAGCACGGCAAGGACGCCATCGCGCGGGCCATGCGCAAGCAGAACCTGCCGATCCAGCGCATCCTGACGGGCGACTCCCTCGTCACCCTGGCGCACGAGATGCGCTACCCGGACATCTCCTCCCTGTACGCGGCGATCGGCGAGGGCCACGTGGCCGCGCAGGGCGTCGTGCAGAAGCTGGTGCAGGCCCTCGGCGGCGAGGAGGCCGCCAACGAGGACATCGAGGAGAGCGTCCCGCCGTCGCGCGCCCGCACCAAGCGGCGCGGCAACGCCGACCCGGGTGTGGTCGTCAAGGGCGTCGAGGACGTGTGGGTGAAGCTGGCCCGCTGCTGCACCCCGGTGCCGGGCGACCCGATCATCGGCTTCGTCACGCGCGGCAGTGGCGTATCGGTTCACCGGGCCGACTGCGTCAACGTCGACTCCCTCTCCCAGCAGCCCGAGCGGATGCTGGAGGTGGAGTGGGCGCCGACCCAGTCCTCCGTCTTCCTGGTGGCCATCCAGGTCGAGGCGCTGGACCGGTCCCGGCTGCTGTCGGACGTCACCCGGGTCCTGTCGGACCAGCACGTGAACATCCTTTCGGCGGCCGTGCAGACCTCCCGCGACCGGGTGGCGACCTCCCGGTTCACCTTCGAGATGGGCGACCCCAAGCACCTGGGGCACGTCCTGAAGGCCGTACGCGGTGTCGAGGGCGTCTACGACGTGTACCGCGTCACCTCGGCCCGCAGGCCGTAGCGGAACCGAACCGGAACCGGAAACGGAACCCGGAAGCGCGAGTGGGCGCCACCCCCGAGGGGGTGGCGCCCACTGCCGTCACGGGCGGCCGGCGGATCAGGGATTGGCCCACCAGACGAAGTTCAGGTTGCCGCCGAAGAGCGCGGACACCACCGTGGCCGTCCCGACGATCCACAGCACCGTGGTCCGCCGGGCCCTGGCCAGGGCCAGTGCGAAGGGGAAGAGCAGCGGGAAGGCGGGCATGATGAAGCGCATCTTCGAGTAGTAGAAGCCCGCGCCGCCCAGTGCGACCAGCATGATCATGGCCGTGTAGATCCACACGACCGCCGGGGGCCGGCGCTTGCGCGTGATCATGACGAAGAGCACCACGGCCGCGACCACCGTCAGCGACACCACGACGTGGTTGAGGGTGAGGTGCGTGTCGGTGAACGTCTTCTTCAGCGACCGGAGCGTGTCGATGCCGCCGTCGTACTTCGAACCCCAGCGGTCCTGGAGCTCGAAGTAGCCGTCCCACCGGCCGGAGTGCAGGCCCACGAAGCCCACGTAGCCGAACCAGCCCAGCGGGGCGATCAGCGAGGCCGTGAGGATCCGCCCCACGGGCGGACGCTGCACGCGCCGCCTGCGGCGCCACTGCACGATCTCCCAGACGCCCGCCAGCACCACGGCCGCGACGATCGCCGACCCCGAGGGACGCGTGGCGCCGGCGAGGAAGGCCAGCACCCCGGCCGTCAGCCAGGACTTCGTCAGCACCGCGTACATCGCCCACGCCGACAGGGCGATGAACACCGGCTCGGTGTACGCCATCGACTGGACCAGTGCCGCCGGCACGATCGCGAACAGCGCGCAGGTGAAGAGGGCGACCCGGCGCCCGTAGATCTTGTCGGTGACGGCGAAGATGCCCCACGCGGCGATCACCGACGCGAGCAGCGCCACCCCGATCGCCGCCCAGTTCACGGGCAGGTGCGTGACGTTCACGGTCCACCGCACCAGCAGCGGGTAGACGGGGAAGAACGCCATCTGGCAGTCCGGCCCCACCGGGCCGCAGGACGCGGGCATCTCCGTCGTCAGGCCGTGCTCGGCCATGTGGAGGTAGAAGTCGGAGTCCCAGCGCCCGCCCAGGACCTCCAGCGGCCCCACGCCCTCGCGGCGGGCCCAGAAGGCCATCACCGCGAGCCCGACGGCGCGCAGCCCGATGTGGATCAGCAGCGCCTTCCGGGCCCGCTGCAGACTGGCGAGTACCCGCCGCCCGCCCCCCCGGCGCCCCGGTGCCCTCCGGCCGGCGGCGTGCCGCGCGACGGGACGGGTCTCTGGGACATCCGCGCGTATGTGGGTATGCGTCACTTTCGATCCTGGTCCTCGCCCGGCTGGAGGTCCGCCGAGGCGGCACCGTACAACGGTACACATGATCGAGGTGCGACATACCCGCAGGCTGCGTCGACCTGATAACGGAGGGCCGTGCGGAACGCGCCGTGCGCGGACCCCGGCCGCCCGGAACGACGGACGGGCACCACCGGGCCGAAAACCGGTGGTGCCCGTCCGGCGTACAGCCGGGGCGGCGGAAGTGCGCGGCGTCAGCCGCCGAACTCCTCCAGGCCCTTCAGCGCCTGGTCCAGCAGGGCCTGCCGGCCCTCCAGCTCCCGGGCCAGCTTGTCCGCCTTCGCGTTGTTGCCGGCCGCGCGCGCCGCGTCGATCTGCTCACGCAGCTTGTCGACGGCCGCCTGCAGCTGACCCGTCAGACCGGCCGCACGGGCCCGCGCCTCCGGGTTCGTACGGCGCCACTCGCCCTCCTCGGCCTCCTGGATCGCCCGCTCCACGGCGTGCATCCGGCCCTCGACCTTGGGACGGGCGTCGCGCGGCACGTGGCCGATGCCCTCCCAGCGCTCGTTGATGGAGCGGAACGCGGCCCGCGCCGCCTTCAGGTCCGTCACCGGGACGAGCTTCTCCGCCTCGACGGCCAGCTCCTCCTTCAGCTTCAGGTTCTCGACCTGCTCGGCGTCGCGCTCCGCGAACACCTCGCTGCGCGCCGCGAAGAACACGTCCTGGGCCCCGCGGAAACGGTTCCACAGGTCGTCCTCGGACTCGCGCTGAGCCCGGCCCGCCGCCTTCCAGCTGTCCATCAGCTCGCGGTAGCGGGCGGCCGTCGGACCCCAGTCCGTCGACTTCGACAGCGACTCGGCCTCCGCGACCAGCTTCTCCTTGGCCTTGCGGGCGTCCTCGCGCTGCGCGTCCAGCGCGGCGAAGTGGGCCTTGCGGCGCTTGGAGAAGGCGGAGCGGGCGTGCGAGAAGCGGTGCCACAGCTCGTCGTCCGACTTGCGGTCGAGCCGCGGCAGACCCTTCCAGATGTCCACCAGCGCGCGCAGCCGCTCGCCGGCACTGCGCCACTGGTCGCTCTGCGCCAGCTGCTCCGCCTCGGTGACCAGGGCGTCCTTGGCCGTACGGGCCTCGTCCGCCTGCTTGGCCTTCTGGACCTTGCGCTCCTCGCGGCGCGAGTCCACCGTCGCCACCAGCTTGTCGAGCCGGACGCGCAGCGCCTCCAGGTCGCCCACGGCGTGGTGCTCGTCCACCTGGGTACGCAGGTGCTCGATCGCCGTCTGGGCGTCCTTGGCGGACAGATCGGTGGTCCGCACCCGCCGTTCGAGGAGGCCGATCTCGACCACCAAGCCCTCGTACTTGCGCTCGAAGTAGGCCAGGGCCTCCTCAGGGGTGCCCGCCTGCCACGAGCCGACGACCTGCTCGCCCTCGGAAGTACGCACGTACACGGTGCCGGTCTCGTCGACTCGGCCCCACGGGTCGCTGCTCACAGCGCCTCCTCCACCTGATGCCCGCCGGGGGTGGACCCCCGGGCATCGTCCACAGTTTCCTGGGGCGGGCAGCGCCCGCCCTGCACAACGCCAACATAGGCGACCGCCGGGCCGGCTGTCCGCATCCCGCACGACGGAATATCGACGTACGGGCGGCGGGCCGGCCGGGCCCGGGGCCGCGCCGCCCCGTCAGTTCTTGGTGACGGTGCCCTTCTCGATGGTCACGGGGGTCTTGGGGGCCCCGTCCTGGGCGCCGTCGGAGGTCCCGGCCTTGGCCACCTCCTCCAGCACCTTCAGACCGGCCGCGTCGATCTTCCCGAAGGGGGTGTAGGACGGGGCGAGCGGGCTGTCCTTGTAGACGAGGAAGAACTGGCTGCCGCCGGTGCCGGGGCGGCCGGTGTTGGCCATCGCGACCGTGCCGGCCGGGTAGACCACCTGCCCCTGCTCGTTGGGCTTGCCCAGGGAGTCCAGGTTCTCGTCCGGGACGTTGTAGCCGGGACCGCCCATGCCGGTACCCTCCGGGTCGCCGCACTGGAGGACGAAGATCCCGCCGGTGACCAGGCGGTGGCACTTGGTCTTGTCGAAGAAGCCCTTGTCGGCGAGCGACTTGAACGAGTTCACGGTCTGCGGGGTCTTCGCCGCGTCCATCTCGAACTTCACGTCGCCCGCGCTGGTCTTCAGGTCGAAGGTGTACTTCGCCTTGTCGTCGATCGCCATGGCGGGCGAGGGCGACTTCTTCGGCGTCGGCGCCGACGGGGACGACGAGGGGTCGGCCGCGGAGTCCTTCTTGTCCCCGCTGTCGAACACACCGCCCACGACGAGGCCGACCAGCGTGGCGATCACCACGGCCGAGGCCGCACCGATGACCGCCAGGCGCTGTCGCGACTTGCGCCGGGCCTCCACGCGGCGCTTCTGCTGGCGCTCGTACTTCTCCCTGGCGAGCTGTCGCCGACGCTGATCGCTCGTGACCACCGGGTCGTCTCCTTGTGCGTCTCTGGTACCGCTGTCCGGGCTGGGTTAGGCCGTACCGTATATGGGTTCGCTGTGTGATGAGGGGCGCCGGTAGGCTCTGAGCAGCAGATTCCGATCCGATGCCTGCCACCGGACGACGATTGAGGACGAACGTGCTGATTGCCGGATTCCCCGCCGGGGCCTGGGGCACCAACTGCTACCTGGTCGCCCCCGCCGCCGGTGAGGAGTGCGTCATCATCGACCCGGGCCACCAGGCCGCCCAGGGCGTCGAGGAGACGTTGAAGAAGCACCGTCTCAAGCCCGTCGCCGTCGTCCTCACCCACGGCCACATCGATCATGTGGCCTCGGTGGTCCCGGTGTGCGGAGCACACGACGTACCGGCCTGGATCCACCCCGAGGACCGCTACATGATGAGCGACCCGGAGAAGGCGCTCGGCCGCTCCATCGGAATGCCGCTCATGGGGGAGCTGACCGTGGGCGAGCCGGACGACGTCCGCGAGCTCACCGACGGCGCCGCCCTGAAGCTGGCCGGGATGGAGTTCTCGGTGGCGCACGCGCCCGGGCATACCAAGGGGTCGGTGACCTTCCGGATGCCCGAGCAGGCGGACGTCCCGCCCGTCTTCTTCTCGGGCGACCTGCTGTTCGCCGGCTCCATCGGACGCACCGACCTGCCCGGCGGCTCCCACGCCGAGATCCTCCAGTCGCTGGCCCGCGTGTGCCTGCCGCTGGACGACTCGACGGTGGTGCTGTCCGGCCACGGTCCCCAGACCACCATCGGCCGCGAGCGCGCGACCAACCCGTACCTGCGGGAGGTCGCCGCCGGCCTGGGGGGCGGCACCGCCGCCCCACGACGAGGAATGTGACGAGAGTTTCGTGGCTACTTTTCAGGCCCCCAAGGGCACGTACGACCTGATCCCGCCGGTCTCCGTGAAGTACCTGGCCGTTCGCGAGGCCATCTCCGCGCCCCTGCGGAACTCCGGCTACGGCTACATCGAGACCCCCGGCTTCGAGGACGTCGGCCTCTTCGCCCGCGGTGTCGGCGAGTCCACCGACATCGTCTCCAAGGAGATGTACGCCTTCACCACCAAGGGCGGCGACCAGCTGGCCCTGCGCCCCGAGGGCACGGCCTCCGTGCTGCGCGCGGCCCTGGAGTCGAGCCTGCACAAGAAGGGCAACCTGCCGGTCAAGCTCTGGTACTCGGGCTCGTACTACCGCTACGAGAAGCCGCAGAAGGGCCGCTACCGCCACTTCTCGCAGGTCGGTGCCGAGGCCATCGGCGCCGAGGACCCGGCCCTGGACGCCGAGCTGATCATCCTGGCCGACCAGGCGTACCGCTCGCTGGGCCTGCGCAACTTCCGCATCCTGCTGAACTCGCTCGGCGACAAGGAGTGCCGCCCGGTGTACCGGGAGGCGCTCCAGGGCTTCCTGCGCGGCCTCGACCTCGACGAGGAGACCATCCGCCGGGCCGAGATCAACCCGCTGCGCGTCCTCGACGACAAGCGGCCCGAGGTGCAGAAGCAGCTGGTGGGCGCCCCCGTGCTGCGCGACTACCTGTGCGACGCGTGCAAGGCGTACCACGAGGAGGTCCGGGCCCTGGTCACGGCCGCCGGGGTCGCCTTCGAGGACGACGAGAAGCTCGTGCGCGGCCTCGACTACTACACCCGCACCACCTTCGAGTTCGTCCACGACGGCCTGGGCTCGCAGTCCGCGGTCGGCGGCGGCGGCCGCTACGACGGCCTGTCCGAGATGATCGGCGGACCGGCGCTGCCGTCGGTCGGCTGGGCGCTCGGCGTGGACCGCACCGTCCTCGCCCTGGAGGCGGAGGGCGTGGAGCTGGACATCCCGGCCTCGACGGCGGTGTTCGCGGTCGCGCTGGGCGAGGCCAAGCCGGCCGTCTTCGCACTGGTGACCGAGCTGCGCAAGGCCGGGGTCGCGGCCGACATGTCCTACGGTGGAAAGGGCCTCAAGGGCGCCATGAAGGACGCGAACCGCAGCGGTGCGCGCCTCGCCATCGTCGCGGGCGACCGCGACCTCGCCGAGGGCGTCGTCCAGCTCAAGGACATGGAGTCCGGCGAGCAGGCCGCCGTGGCCGTCGCCGACGTGGTCGCCGAGGTGCGGGCCCGCCTGGCCTGACGTCCGAGCCGCCCGCCGGGGGGGGGGGGGGGGGGGGGGGGGGCGGCCCCCCCCCCCCCCCCCCCCCTCTTGTCGTCCCCGGGTCTTCTCTTCCCTCCCTTC
>NZ_JBWKEZ010000057.1:0-2552 GCF_056434525.1 Streptomyces sp. NPDC044002 | reverse complement strand
GGAAAGGAAGTCTTGTGGACGCGGCGGGGAGTGGGGGGCGGGGGGGAGGCCCGTTTGGCCCGAGGTCGGAACCCTCCGGGGGGGGGGGGGGGGGGGGGTCCCCCCCCCCCCCCCCCCCGGCGCTTTTCCGGGCCGCGGCCCGGGGTGTTTCCGGGCCGTCCTTATCTTCCGCGAACGGATGGCGCCCGCCGCCGTACGGCACAATGGCCCCTGCTTGATGACCTTGCGGAAGCGGAGCGGGCGGGATCGGGATGACGACAACAGGCGCAGGCGCGGACACCGCTCCGCGGACCTTCGGCGGGAGCCGGGCGCTCGCCCTGCTGCTGGTCATCACCGGAGCGGCGGGCCTGCTGGCCGCCTGGGTGATCACCATCGACAAGTTCAAGCTGCTGGAGGACCCGAACTTCGTCCCGGGCTGCTCCCTGAACCCGGTCGTCTCCTGCGGCAACATCATGAAGAGCGAGCAGGCGGCCGTCTTCGGCTTCCCCAACCCGATGCTCGGCCTGGTCGCCTACGGCATCGTCATCTGCGTCGGCATGAGCCTGCTGGCCGGGGCCCGGTTCGGCCGCTGGTACTGGCTGACGCTCAACGCCGGCACCCTCTTCGGCGTCGGGTTCTGCGCCTGGCTGACGTACCAGTCCCTGTACAACATCAACTCGCTCTGCCTGTGGTGCTGCCTGGCCTGGGTCGCCACCATCCTGATGTTCTGGTACGTCACCTCCCACAACGTGCGCCAGGGCCTGCTGCCCGCCCCCGGCTGGCTGCGCGGCTTCCTGGACGAGTTCACCTGGGTGCTGCCGGTCCTCCACATCGGGATCATCGGCATGCTGATCCTGACCCGCTGGTGGGACTTCTGGACCTCCTGAGCCGGACCTGAGCGCCCTCGCGCTGTCAGTGGCCTCGCATAGGCTTCCGGTGTGGAACCAGATCTCTTCACCGCCGCAGCCGAGGACCGCCAGGAGAAGGACCCCGCGAGCTCCCCGCTCGCCGTCCGCATGCGCCCGCGCAACCTGGACGAGGTCGTCGGCCAGCAGCACCTGCTGAAGCCGGGCTCGCCGCTGCGCCGGCTGGTGGGGGAGGGCGCCGGCGGGCCGGCCGGAGCCTCCTCGGTGATCCTCTGGGGACCGCCCGGCATCGGCAAGACCACCCTCGCGTACGTGGTCAGCCAGGCCACGCAGAAGCGGTTCGTCGAGCTCTCCGCGATCACCGCGGGCGTCAAGGAGGTCCGGGCCGTCATCGAGGGCGCCAAGCGCGCCGCCGGCGGCTACGGCAAGGAGACCGTCCTCTTCCTCGACGAGATCCACCGCTTCAGCAAGGCGCAGCAGGACTCGCTGCTGCCCGCCGTGGAGAACCGCTGGGTCACCCTGATCGCGGCGACCACGGAGAACCCGTACTTCTCGATCATCTCCCCGCTGCTGTCGCGCTCGCTGCTCCTCACCCTGGAGCCGCTGACCGACGAGGACCTGAGCGCCCTGATGCGGCGCGCGCTGGCGGAGGAGCGGGGCCTGGGCGGGGCGGTGTCCCTGCCCGCCGACGCCGAGGCGCACCTGCTGCGCATCGCCGGCGGAGACGCCCGGCGGGCGCTGACCGCGCTGGAGGCGGGGGCCGGCTCGGCCATCGCCAAGGGCGAGGAGGAGATCACCCTCCAGACCCTGGAGGAGGCCGTCGACCGGGCGGCGGTCCGCTACGACAAGGACGGCGACCAGCACTACGACGTGGCCAGCGCCCTGATCAAGTCGATCCGGGGCTCGGACGTGGACGCCGCGCTGCACTACCTGGCCCGGATGATCGAGGCCGGCGAGGACCCCCGGTTCATCGCGCGGCGCCTGATGATCTCCGCGAGCGAGGACATCGGCCTGGCGGACCCGACGGCCCTGCCGCTGGCCGTCGCGGCGGCCCAGGCGGTGGCGATGATCGGCTTCCCGGAGGCCGCGCTGACCCTGTCGCACGCGACGATCGCGCTGGCGCTGGCCCCGAAGTCGAACACCGCCACGACCGCGATCGGCGCGGCGCTGGCCGATGTCCGTGCGGGGCTCGCGGGCTCGGTGCCGGCGCACCTGAGGGACGGGCACTACAAGGGCGCGGCGAAGCTGGGGCACGCGGTGGGGTACGTCTACCCGCACGACGTGCCGGGCGCGATCGCCGCGCAGCAGTACGCGCCGGACGAGATTCACGGGAAGCGGTACTACGAGCCGACGCGGTACGGGGCGGAGGCGCGGTACGCGGACGTGGTGGACAAGGTCCGCGAGCGGCTGCGCGGCGGCGCCTGACCCTGCGGGGCGGTGCCTGACCCCGGCGGGGTGGCGCCTGGCCCCGGCGGGCGGTGCCGTGCCGGGCGCGCCCGTTGCTGCCGGGTGCCGGGTGCGGGTGCCTGCGGCGCTGCTCCCCGCCCCGCCCTTCCTCCGTTCCCCGGGGCTCCGCCCCGGACCCCCTGGGGGCTCCGCCCCGGACCCCCTGGGGGCTCCGCCCCCAGACCCCCTGGGGGCTCCGCCCCCAGACCCCCTGGGGGCTCCGCCCCCAGACCCCCGCGCCTCAATCGCCGGCGGGGCTGT
>NZ_JBWKEZ010000056.1:0-55426 GCF_056434525.1 Streptomyces sp. NPDC044002 | reverse complement strand
CCGGCGTTTGAGGCGCGGGGGTCTGGGGGCGGAGCCCCCAGGGGGTCCGGGCGCAGCCCGGGGAACGGTGGAAGGGCGGGTAGGGGACCGCTCCGCGCAGCGGCCCCCCCGTCCTGCTACTTGGCCGCCGCCCGCTTGGCCGGCTTGCCCGCCGGCTTCGCCGAGGAGCCCTTGCCGTCCGCCCCGGCGTCGCCGCCGGCACTCGCAGCGGCGCCGGCCTTGGCCCCGGCAGCGTCGCCGGCGGCCTGGGCCCCGGCGTCCGCACCGGCGTCAGCCTCGGCACCGGCGTCAGCCCCGGCACCGGCACCGGCACCGGCGCCAGCCGAGGCACCCGCACCCGCCCCGCCGCCGCCCTTCGGCTTCGCCTCGTCGGCCGCCGCCGCCAGGCGGGTGACGCCGAACTTCAGGGACGCCTCGTACGTGTTGTCCGGGTCCAGCCGGCGCAGTTCCTCCGCCAGCAGTTCCGCCGTGTCGCGGCGCTTGAGCGCCACCGCGCGGTCCGGCTGTCCCGGCATGCACAGCGTCGCCAGCGCGCCGTCCGCGCGGTCCAGGACGATCACGCCGTCCTTGGTCTCCAGGCGTACGGCGGTCAGCCCCGGCCCGTCCGACAGGGTCCGCTTGACCGGGACCCCGAGGCGGTCCGCCAGCCACATGGCCAGCAGCTCGCAGCTCGGGTTCTCGTCCTCGCCCTCGACGGTCGCGGAGACCACCGAGACCGTCTGCTGGTCGAGCGCGGCGGCCAGCATGGAGCGCCACGGGGTGATCCGGGTCCACGACAGGTCGGTGTCACCCGGCGCGTACGCCTCCGCCCGCAGGCCGAGGGCCCCGATGGGCTCCTCCGAGGAGTACGTGTCCGTGATCCGGCGCTGCCCCAGCGCGCCCAGCGGGTCGCCCGCCAGGTCCGCCGGAGCGCCCTCCGGCCACCAGACGACCACGGGGGCGTCCGGCAGGAGCAGCGGCAGCACGACCGACTGGGCGTGGTTGACCAGTTCACCGTGCAGTCGCAGGACGACCGTCTCCCCGGTGCCGGAGTCCGCGCCGACGCGGATCTCCGCGTCGAGGCGGGCGTCGCGGCGGCTGCGCGGGGAGCGGCTGACCCGCTTGACCACGACGACGATCCGCGAGGGGTGTTCGTGGGACGCGTCGTTCGCCGACTTGAGCGCGTCGTACGCGTTCTCTTCGTCGGTCACGATCACCAGCGTGAGGACCATGCCGATGGCCGGCGTGCCGATGTCCCGGCGCGCCTGCACCAACGCGGCGTTGATCTTGCTGGAGGTGGTCTCCGTGAGGTCGATCTTCATGGCCGGCGCCAGCTCCGTCCGTCTCGTGCGAGCATCTCGTCCGCCTCGACCGGCCCCCACGTGCCCGCCGCGTACTGCGCGGGCTTGCCGTGCTTGTCCCAGTACTCCTCGATCGGGTCGAGGATGTTCCAGGACAGCTCGACTTCCTGGTGACGCGGGAAGAGGTTCGCGTCGCCGAGGAGGACGTCGAGGATGAGCCGCTCGTAGGCCTCGGGGCTGGACTCCGTGAAGGACTCGCCGTAGGCGAAGTCCATCGTGACGTCCCGGACCTCCATGGAGGTGCCCGGCACCTTCGAGCCGAAGCGGACCGTCACGCCCTCGTCCGGCTGGACCCGGATGACCAGGGCGTTCTGCCCCAGCTCCTCGGTCGCGCCCGACTCGAAGGGCAGGTACGGGGCCCGCTTGAAGACCACCGCGATCTCGGTCACCCGGCGGCCCAGGCGCTTGCCCGTGCGCAGGTAGAACGGGACGCCCGCCCAGCGGCGGTTGTTGATCTCCAGGCGGATGGCCGCGTAGGTGTCGGTCTTCGACGCGGGGTCGATGCCGTCCTCTTCGAGGTACCCGACGACCTTCTCGCCGCCCTGCCACGCCGCCGAGTACTGGCCGCGCACGGTGTGCTTGCCGAGGTCCTCGGGGATCTCGACGGCGCTGAGCACCTTCAGCTTCTCCGCCACCAGGGCCTTGGGGTGGAAGGAGCCGGGCTCCTCCATCGCCGTCAGCGCCAGCAGCTGGAGCAGGTGGTTCTGGATGACGTCGCGGGCCGCGCCGATGCCGTCGTAGTAGCCGGCCCGGCCGCCGATGCCGATGTCCTCGGCCATGGTGATCTGGACGTGGTCGACGTACGACCGGTTCCAGATCGGCTCGAACATCGTGTTGGCGAAGCGGAGCGCCAGGATGTTCTGGACGGTCTCCTTGCCGAGGTAGTGGTCGATCCGGAAGACCTCGTCGCGCGGGAAGACCTCGTGGACGACCTGGTTGAGCTCTTCCGCGCTCTTCAGGTCGTGGCCGAAGGGCTTCTCGATGACGGCACGCCGCCAGGAGCCCTCCTTCTGCGCCAGCCCGTGGTTCTTGAGCTGCTGGACCACCTTGGGGAAGAACTTCGGCGGGACCGACAGGTAGAAGGCGAAGTTGCCGCCCGTGCCCTGGGCCTTGTCGAGTTCTTCTATGGTCGACTTGAGCGTCTCGAAGGCCGCGTCGTCGTCGAACTCGCCCTGGACGAACCGGCAGCCCTGCACCAGCTGCTGCCAGACCTCCTCACGGAAGGGGGTGCGCGAGTGCTCCTTGACGGCCTCGTACACCTCCTGGGCGAAGTCCTCGTCCTGCCACTCACGGCGGGCGAAACCGATCAGCGAGAAGCCCGGGGGCAGCAGGCCGCGGTTGGCGAGGTCGTAGACGGCGGGCATGAGCTTCTTGCGCGACAGGTCACCCGTAACGCCGAAAATGACCAGGCCGGACGGCCCCGCGATGCGCGGGAGCCGCCGGTCCTGTGCGTCACGAAGCGGGTTCGCTCCGTTTACCGACAAAATACTCAGTCCTCCGCGGGGGCGAGGCGCTTCAGCTCCGCCTCGGTCGACTTCAGCAGGTCGTTCCACGACGCCTCGAACTTCTCGACGCCTTCGTCTTCGAGCAGCTGCACCACATCGTCGTACGAGATGCCCAGCTTCGCGACCGCGTCCAGCTCGGCGCGCGCCTGCTCGTAGGTGCCGCGGATGGTGTCGCCGGAGACCTCGCCGTGGTCGGCGGTGGCCTCCAGGGTGGCCTCGGGCATGGTGTTGACGGTGCCCGGGGCGACCAGGTCCACCACGTAGAGGGTGTCCTTGTACGCCGGGTCCTTGACGCCGGTCGAGGCCCACAGCGGGCGCTGCTTGTTGGCCTGCGCCTTGTCCAGGGCCGCCCAGCGGTCGGAGGAGAAGACCTCCTCGTACGCCTCGTAGGCCAGACGGGCGTTGGCGAGGGCCGCCTTGCCCTTGAGGGCCTTGGCCTCGTCGGTGCCCACGCCGTCGAGGCGCTTGTCGATCTCGCTGTCCACGCGGGACACGAAGAAGGAGGCGACCGAGTGGATCTTGGAGAGGTCCAGGCCGGCGGCCTTCGCCTTCTCCAGGCCCGCCAGGTACGCGTCCATGACCGCGCGGTAGCGCTCCAGCGAGAAGATCAGCGTGACGTTGACGCTGATGCCCCTGCCGATGACCTCGGTGATCGCCGGCAGGCCGGCCTTGGTCGCCGGGATCTTGATGAGCGTGTTCGGGCGGTCCACCAGCCAGGCGAGCTGCTTGGCCTCGGCGATCGTCGCCACCGTGTCGTGCGCGAGGCGCGGGTCGACCTCGATGGACACGCGGCCGTCCTGGCCCTCGGTCGAGTCGAAGACCGGGCGCAGGATGTCGGCGGCGTCCCTGACATCCGCCGTCGTGATCATGCGGATGGCCTCGTCGACGGTGACCTTGCGGGCGGCGAGGTCGGCGAGCTGCTGCTCGTAGCCGTCACCGCTGCTGATGGCCTTCTGGAAGATCGACGGGTTGGTGGTGACACCGACCACGTGCTGCTGGTCGATGAGCTCGGCGAGGTTGCCGGACGTGATGCGCTTGCGGGACAGGTCGTCCAGCCAGATCGCCACGCCCTCGTCGGAGAGGCGCTTGAGTGCGTCTGCCATGGGAATTACATCTCCTACTGGTTCAGGTACCGGTCTTCAGCGCGCGGCGGCGATGGAGGCCTTGGCGGCTGCGGTCACGGCTTCGGCGGTCAGGCCGAACTCGCGGAACAGGACGGCGCCGTCGGCCGAGGCACCGAAGTGCTCCAGCGAGACGATCCGGCCCGCGTCCCCGACGTAACGGTGCCAGGTCAGGCCGATGCCGGCCTCGACCGCGACTCGCGCCTTCACCGACGGCGGCAGGACGCTGTCCTTGTACTCCTGGGTCTGCTCCTCGAACCACTCGACGGAGGGCATCGAGACCACGCGCGCCGGGACGCCCTCGGCCTGCAGCGCCTCGCGCGCGGCGACGGCGAGCTGCACCTCGGAGCCGGTGCCGATGAGGACGACCTGGGCGGGACCGCCCTCGGCCTCGAACAGCACGTAGCCGCCCTTGGCCGCGTTCTCGTTGCGCTCGTACGTGGGAACGCCCTGGCGGGTGAGGGCCAGGCCGTGCGGTGCGCCCTTGCCGTACACCTTGGTGTGGCGCTTGAGGATCTCGCGCCAGGCGACGGCGGTCTCGTTCGCGTCCGCCGGGCGGACGACGTTCAGACCCGGGATGGCGCGCAGCGAGGCGACGTGCTCGACCGGCTGGTGGGTCGGGCCGTCCTCGCCGAGGCCGATGGAGTCGTGCGTCCACACGTACGTCACCGGCAGGTGCATCAGCGCGGACAGGCGGACGGCGTTGCGCATGTAGTCGGAGAACACCAGGAAGGTGCCGCCGTAGATGCGGGTGTGGCCGTGCAGGGCGATGCCGTTCATCACGGCGGCCATCGCGTGCTCGCGGATGCCGTAGTGGATGGTGCGGCCGTACGGGTCGGCCTCCGGCAGCGGGTTGCCCACCGGCAGGAACGAGGAGTTCTTGTCGATGGTCGTGTTGTTGGAGCCGGCCAGGTCGGCCGAGCCGCCCCACAGCTCCGGGATGACCGCGCCGAGGGCTTCGAGGACCTTGCCGGAGGCGGCGCGGGTGGCGACGCCCTTGCCGGTCTCGAAGACGGGGAGCTTGTCCTCCCAGCCCTCGGGCAGCTCGTTGGCCTCGATGCGGTCGAAGGCGGCGGCGCGCTCGGGGTTGGCGGTGCGCCAGGCGGAGAAGTCCTTCTCCCAGGCGGCGCGGGCGTCACGGCCCCGGTCGAGCAGGCCGCGGGTGTGGCCGAGGACCGCGTCGGAGACCTCGAAGGTCTGCTCCGGGTCGAAGCCGAGCACGCGCTTGGTCGCGGCGACCTCGTCGTTGCCGAGGGCCGAGCCGTGGGAGGCCTCGGTGCCCTGGGCGTGCGGGGCGGGCCAGGCGATGATCGAGCGGGCCGCGATGAAGGACGGGCGGCCGGTCTCGGCCTTGGCGGCCTGGAGGGCGGCGAACAGGGCCTTCGGGTCGAGGTCGCCGTTCTCCTGCTGCTCGACGCGCTGGACGTGCCAGCCGTACGCCTCGTAGCGCTTCATGGTGTCCTCGGAGACGGCCGTCTCCGTGTCACCCTCGATGGAGATGTGGTTGTCGTCCCACAGCAGCACCAGGTTGCCGAGCTTCTGGTGGCCGGCCAGCGCGGACGCCTCGTGGGAGATGCCCTCCTGGAGGCAGCCGTCACCCGCGATCGCGTAGACCATGTGGTCGAACGGGGACGCGCCCTCGGCGGCCTCCGGGTCGAACAGGCCGCGCTCGTAGCGGGCGGCCATGGCCATGCCCACCGCGTTGGCGATGCCCTGGCCCAGCGGGCCGGTGGTGGTCTCCACGGCGGCCGTGTGGCCGTACTCCGGGTGGCCGGGGGTCTTGGAGCCCCAGGTGCGGAAGGCCTTGAGGTCCTCCAGCTCCAGGCCGAACCCGCCGAGGTAGAGCTGGGTGTAGAGCGTCAGGGACGAGTGCCCCGCGGAGAGCACGAAACGGTCACGCCCGACCCACTGCGGGTCCGAGGGGTCGTGCCGCATGACCTTCTGGAAAAGCGTGTACGCGGCGGGGGCCAGGCTCATCGCCGTACCGGGGTGTCCGTTCCCGACCTTCTGGACCGCGTCGGCGGCCAGGATGCGGGCGGTGTCGACGGCCCGCTGGTCCAGTTCGGTCCACTCGAGCTCTGGGGTGGTCGGCTTGGTGCTCACCGTTGGTCAGGGCTCCTCTCCACATGTTGTTTTGCCGGTGACGAACGGTGACACCGGCGCGATTCCGAGCCTACCCCCGCCAGGGCGTGCGGCTATTCGAGTGCACGCAGTGCGTCGCCGTCCCGGTGTCCGCCGTTCACCTGGGATCCGCCGTCGGTGATCTTGTCATCGGTCCGATCGGCTCAACACGAGGCGACCCCCGCGCGGGGCGAGGTAAGAGCTACGTCTACAGTGGCGTGGTACGCGCAAGCCTTTACCGAGCCTTCATTTACTGGAGGCATCGCTTCGGAAGCTTGCTGGATTCTCTCTCAGGGGTGTGCGTGACGGCCGTCGAATCCCGTCCAGCGGGGGTGCTCGGGACGAGCCCCGGTCACCGGCCGTTCGGGGCCCGGGTCATGGCTTTCGTGGCTTTGACCAAGCCGCGGATCATCGAACTTCTGCTGATCACCACAGTGCCGGTGATGTTCCTCGCGGAGCAGGGCGTGCCGTCGCTGTGGCTGGTGCTCGCCACCTGCTTCGGCGGCTACCTGTCCGCGGGCGGCGCCAACGCGCTGAACATGTACATCGACCGCGACATCGACGCGCTGATGGACCGCACGTCCCAGCGCCCGCTGGTGACCGGCATGGTGAGCCCGACCGAGTGCCTGGTCTTCGGCATCTCGCTCGGCGTCGTCTCGACGCTGTTCTTCGGGCTGCTGATCAACTGGCTCTCGGCCGCCCTCGCGCTCGGCGCGCTCCTCTTCTACGTGGTCATCTACACGATGCTGCTGAAGCGGCGCACCGCGCAGAACATCGTCTGGGGCGGGATCGCCGGCTGCATGCCGGTGCTCATCGGCTGGTCGGCGGTGAAGAACGAGGTCTCCTGGGCCGCCGTCATCCTCTTCCTGGTCATCTTCTTCTGGACGCCGCCGCACTACTGGCCGCTGTCCATGAAGGTCAAGGACGACTACGCGCGGGTCGGCGTGCCGATGCTGCCGGTGGTGGCGGGCAACAAGGCCGTGGCGCGCCAGATCGTCCTCTACAGCTGGGTGATGGTGGCGGTCTCGCTGCTGCTGACCCCGCTGGGGTACACGGGCTGGTTCTACACCTCGGTCGCGCTGCTGGCCGGCGGCTGGTGGCTGTGGGAGGCACACGCGCTGAGCGCCCGGGCCAAGGCCGGGGTGACGGGCGCGAAGCTCAAGGAGATGCGGCTGTTCCACTGGTCGATCACCTATGTGTCGCTCCTCTTCGTCGCCGTGGCCGTGGATCCCTTCCTCCGCTGATTACTCGCCGGTAGCATGCCGTCCATGGCAGAGACCGCAGACACCGCAGACACCCCCGGGGCCGCAGCGCCCGCGGACAAGAAGCACAGCCGCACGGCCGCGAAGCTGGCCCGGCAGATCGGCGCGTTCGCCAAGCAGCACGGCGGCGCCGAGGGCCAGCTCGCGCACATCGGCCAGGCCGGCACCCGGATCGTGCTCGTGGGCACCGACGGCGGCTGGGGCGACCTGGTGGCCCCGACGTACGCCGTGGCCCAGCTCGCCGCCGAACAGGCCGGGCTGACGCTCCACGAGGAGTTCGACGGGGAGTTCGCCGCCCGGGTGAAGACCGGCCCGTACGAGTGGACCCGGATGGCCGGTATCCAGATCGGCGGCCCCGCCAACCCGGCCGCCTGAACCCCCGGCCGCCCGGACCCCCGACCGCCCGGGTCCTCGAACGCCGGGTCCTCGAACGCCGGGGTCGGTCAACAGAGCGGGCAATACTTCACACCCCGCTCACCCGTTAGGACGTGTGGAAGCCGCTTCCCCACGTCCGCAACGGGATGACCGGATGATCGAAACGCCGCCGCTGGTGGACCAGCGCTGCCGCGGAGTGCTCCGCGCGGAGCTGGGCATCGCCACGTTCGAGGCCGAGCTGATCCGCTCGGCCGGCCCGCCCGCCCCGGGCACCACCTTCTTCGACACCCAGACCGGCTTCGCCGTGCGCCGCTGGTGCCCGCCCCTGCTCGGCCTGGAGCCGCACTGCCCGGCCGCCCGGTACCTGGCCCGGCGTCGCGAGCTCGGCACCGCGGAGAGCACCAGACGGCTGCTGCGGGGCTCGGGCACGGGCACGCACCTCGTCGACACCGGAGCCCCCGGGGACCTCACCGGGCCCAAGGAGCTGGCCCTCGCCGGGGACGCGGAGGCCTTCGAGGTGGCCCGGCTGGAGTTACTGGCCGAGCAGGCCGCCGACACCTCCGGGACCGTCGCCGCCTTCCTCGCCAACCTCGCCGGGGCCGTCCACCACGCAGCCGCCGGAGCCGTCGGCTTCGCCTGCGGGGCCCGCACCGGCTGTGCGGCCGCCCTGGCCGCCGCCCCGGAACCGCCCGGCCCCGGCGAGGTCCGGGCGGCGGCCGGACGATGGCTGGCCGGGCGCACCAGGGGAGGGGAACTGCGGGACCCCGTGCTCCTGCGGCACCTCGTGTGGAGCGCGGTGGCCTCCGGGCTGCCGCTCCAGCTGCACACCGGCGGGGCCGACCCGGAGCCGCTGGGCGGGTTCGCACGGGCCACGGCGGGGCTGGGCGCGCGGCTGGTGCTGGGCGGCGGATACCCGTACCACCGGCAGACGGCCCGCCTGGCCGCGGAGCACCCGCACGTCCACGCCGACCTCGGCCCGGCCCTCGCACGCACGGGGGCGCGGGCCGCAGCCGTACTGGCGGAGCTGCTGGAGGCCGCACCGTTCGGCAAGCTGCTCTACTCCAGCGGCGGGCGGAACCTGCCCGAGCTGCACGCGGTCGGCGCCCTGGTGTTCCGCGAGGCGCTCGGCCGGGTCCTGGGCGGCTGGGTCGCCGAGGGCGCCTGGTCCTGGCAGGACGCGCAGCGCGTCGCGGGAATGCTCGCGGCCGGCAACGCCCGGCGCGTCTACCGGCTCGACGAGCGCGGCTGACGGCGCCGGCCGTCACCGGCCGGGGGCGGTGCGTCAGACCGCCGAGAGCTGCTCCTCGTCCCGCGCCGGCGCCGCCGGCCGGTCCTCGGAGCGCTCGCGCAGGCTCAGGGTCAGCCGCAGCACCGAGATCCACACCAGGCAGGAGCCCAGCATGTGCACGGCGACCAGCACCTCGGGCAGCTTCGTGAAGAACTGGACGTAGCCGATCGCGCCCTGGGCGAGCAGCACGACCAGCAGGTCACGGGCGCGCGCCCGGGTGTCGACGGGGGCGTCGACCACGCGCAGCACCAGCCACATCGCGACGGCGAGCGCGCAGACCAGCCAGGCGGCGATCGCGTGCACGTGGGCGGTGGCCGCCCAGTCGAACGGCATGCGCGGGACCTCGCTGTTGTCGCCGGCGTGCGGCCCGGAGCCGGTCACGACGGTACCCGCCGCGATCAGCACGAGGGTGGCGGCGGTCATCGCCGAGGAGAGCTTGCGCACCGGCCCGGGCACCCGCGGCCTGGGCGCGTCATCGCCCTCGCGGGCCCGCTGCCAGGTGAGCGTGGTGACGGTGATCAGTGCGGTGGCCAGGAGGAAGTGCCCGGCCACGCTCCACGGGTTGAGCTTGGTGTGGACGGTGATCCCGCCGAGGACGGCGTTGCCGCAGACGATCCAGAACTGCGCCCAGCCGAGCCGCGTCAGCGACCGGCGCCACGGCTTGGCGCAGCGGGCGGCCAGGATGCACCAGCCGACGGCGGCGCTGACCACGTACGTCAGCATGCGGTTGCCGAATTCGACGGCGCCGTGGAAGCCCTGTGCCTGAGTGGCGATCAGGCTGTCGTCGGTGCACTTCGGCCAGGTGTCGCAGCCGAGTCCGGATCCGGTCAGCCGCACCGCACCGCCGGTGACGACGATGACGACGGTCATGATGAGCGCGGCGAGTGCGGCCCGCTGGACGATCCGGGGTGACGGGGTCCAGCGCGCGGCGAGGTAGGCGAAGGGGTTCAACACGGCGCCTATCGTATGCGGCGCCTTGTGCAAAGTTTCACGAGGGGGTACCGGCGGGAGCGTCGGGCCCGAGCGTCGAGCGGAACCTGGCCCCCGCCGGGTCCCCCTCCTCGTGCCACCACACCAGCACCCGCCACAGGCCGCCCTCGCCGGGGTGCAGCGGCGAGGCGGCGAACCCCCGCACCAGGTCGGCCCCCACCTCCTCGGCGGTCAGCCCCCGCACCTGCGCCGACCCCTGCCAGGGGTCCGGCTGCACGGTCCACAGCCCGTCGGCGCCCCGCACCTCGACCCGCCACACCGCGAGCCACGGGGTCACCTCCAGCATCGTGGCCACCTGCTCGGCGTCCAGCCCCAGCCGGCCCCCGATCACCGCCTCGGGCACGCCCTGGATCAGGGCCGCCACCACCGCCTGCGGCAGCAGCCGCTCGGGCAGCAGCCCGTCGGCCCGGAGCCCCGCCAGCGAGTCGAAGTCCAGGAAGCGCAGCCGCAGCTCCAGCTGGCGGCCGATGTGGTCCAGGGCCTCCCCGGCCTCCTGCGCCGCCTCGGGCCCGGGGTCCGCGAGCAGCAGCCGGCGGAACCCGGCCTCGGCGTCCACCGCCCAGGCGACCGCCTGGGCCGAGGAGCCCAGCTCCGCGAGCCGGTCCGCGAGGAACACCTTGGCCTGCGCGAGGCCCCGCCGGTTGACCGGGTCCTCCTGGTCCAGCCCGGCCCAGACCTCGACGGCGGCCCGCGTCACGTCACGGGCGCGCTCGCCGGCCGCCCGTTCCATCGGACCCGGGCCGCTCTCGCCGCCCGCGCCCAGCGGGTGCCGGGGGAGGCGGGCCCCGTCGCTCAGCGGCCACGCCAGCCAGACCCCCTGGTTGATGAGCCCCCGGGCGTACCAGCGGGCGTACTCCGGCGCGTGCGGCGCGGCCCGGCGCGCGTGGCCGAGCCCTTCCTCGACGGCGGCCAGTGCCCCGGCCCGGTCCCCGCCCCCGAACCGGCGTGCCGCGAGGTCGCCCAGGCGCAGCCCGAGCCGGGCGGCGCACTCGGGGTCGCGCTGCGCGGGCCCGCGCAGCGCGCCGATCAGCTCGCGCAGCAGCCGCTCGCTCTCGGCGGGCCCGGCCGGCTCGGCCCCCGACCGGATCCGCGCCCACTGTCCGTCCAGCCGCAGCGCGGCCTCCCGCTGCTCCATGCCGTGCCCCCCGGCGTTCCGATGTGCGGGAGGCTGGTCATCCTCCCGCGGGGCCAACGTCCAGGAGGGCCGATTCACTCCCGGCGCGGCGGCCCGCACGGGGTGGGCCGGATCACTCCCGCGGGCGCACGCCCGCGCTCACTCCCACGCTCATTCCCAGCGGAACCACTTCGCGGCGGCGCCGAGCCCCAGGACCGCCCAGACGCCCAGTACGGCCGCGTCGCCCCACGGCAGCGCGGCCCCGTCGCGGAGCACCTCGCGCAGCCCGTCGGACAGCGCCGAGATCGGCAGCAGGCCGAGCACGGACCGCACCGCTTCGGGGAACTTCTCCAGCGGCACGATCACCCCGCCGCCGACCAGCAGCAGCAGGAACACCAGGTTGGCCGCGGCCAGGGTCACCTCGGCCTTGAGGGTGCCCGCCATCAGGAGCCCGAGCCCGGAGAACGCGGCCGTGCCGAGCAGCAGCAGCACCGCGACGGACAGCGGGTTCCCGTGCGGGGACCAGCCCAGCGCGAGGGCGATCACCGTCAGCAGGGCCACCTGGAGCACCTCGGTGACCAGCACCGAGAGGGTCTTGGCGGCCATCAGGGCCCGGCGCGGCAGCGGGGAGGCCCCGAGCCGCTTGAGCACCCCGTAGCGGCGGTCGAAGCCGGTGGCGATGGCCTGGCCGGTGAAGGCGGTGGACATCACGGCGAGCGCGAGGACGCCCGGCGCCAGGAAGTCGACGGACTTCCCTTCTCCCGTGTCGACGATGTCGACGGCGGAGAAGAGGGTCAGCAGCAGCGCCGGGATGATCACGGTCAGCAGCAGCTGCTCGCCGTTGCGCAGCAGCATCCGGGTCTCCAGCGCGGTCTGCGCCCAGATCATCCGGGACACCGGCGCGGCCCCCGGCCGGGGGGTGAACGTACCGGCGCTCATGCGCGCAGCTCCTTACCGGTCAGTTCCAGGCTGTGCCTTCCCGGGGGGCAACCCCCGGACCCCCGGCAGGGGGCGGTCGTGGTGATCGGCGTCATGCGCGCAGCTCCCTACCGGTCAGCTCCAGAAAAACGTCTTCGAGGGTGTGCCGCTCCACGGAGAGGCTGTCGGGCATGACCCCGTGCTGGGCGCACCAGGAGGTGACGGTGGCCAGCAGCTGCGGGTCCACGTCGCCGGTGACCCGGTAGGCGCCGGGGGTGAGCTCGGCGGCCTGGGTGCCGTCGGGCAGGGCCTTGAGCAGGGAGGCGAGGTCGAGGGAGGGGCGGCCGGTGAAGCGCAGGGTGTTCTCGGCGCCGCCGCGGCACAGCTGCTCGGGGCTGCCGTGCGCGATGACCTTGCCGGCGTCCACGATGGCGACCTCGTCGGAGAGCTGTTCGGCCTCGTCCATGTGGTGGGTGGTGAGGACGACGGTGACGCCGTCGGCGCGCAGTTCGCGTACGAGGTCCCAGGTCGCGCGGCGGGCCTGCGGGTCGAGGCCGGCGGTGGGCTCGTCCAGGAAGACCAGCTCGGGGCGGCCGACGACGGCCATGGCCAGGGCGAGCCGCTGCTGCTGGCCGCCGGAGAGCCGGCGGTAGGCGGTGCGGCCGCAGCCGCCGAGGCCGAGGCGTTCCACGAGGGTGTCGACGTCGAGGGGGTCGGCGTACAGCTTCGCCATGTGCCGCAGCATCTCCACGGCGCGGGCGCCGGAGTAGACGCCGCCGGACTGGAGCATCACGCCGATGCGCGGGCGCAGCGGCCCGGCCTGGGCGACCGGGTCGAGGCCGAGGACGCGGACGGTGCCGGCGTCGGGGCGGTGGTAGCCCTCGCAGGTCTCCACCGTGGTGGTCTTGCCCGCGCCGTTGGGGCCGAGGACCGCGGTGACGGAGCCGCGCGGGACGGTGAGGTCCAGGCCGTCCACCGCCGTTTTGGGGCCGTACCGCTTCACCAGTCCGCGGATTTCCACGGCGGGGTCGTTGCTCATGGTGACTGAGTCTACGGAGCCGGGGAAGAGGGCCCGGGCCCCGGGGTGGACGGGGTGGGAAAGGCGGAATTGATTCGAACACCGTCCGGCGGGCACGGCTTCTTCCGGAGGAAATGGAAACGGAATTCCATCTACCGATTAACTCTCCGTAGACAAATAAGGTAACCCTTAGTGATGGACGCCACCGGGCGTGGCGTCCGTCACGGCTTGTCGGGGCTCGCTTAATTACGCAACAATGGCGTTGTGAAAAACGGCGAACGGATGAGCGAGGCCCCCCAGGGGGAACTCGCGACCGGGGAGCGGTCAACCCGCAACCGGGTCGCGAGGTCCATCCTGGACCACGGCCCCTCCACCGTCGCCGACCTCGCGCAGCGCCTAGGCCTCACCCAGGCCGCCGTCCGCCGCCACCTCGACACGCTCGTCGCCGACGACGTGGTCGCACCCCGTGAGCAGCGTGTGTACGGCACGCGCACCCGGGGCCGGCCCGCCAAGGTCTTCGCGCTGACCGACTGCGGCCGGGACGCCTTCGACCAGTCCTACGACACCCTCGCCGCGGACGCCCTGCGCTGGATCGCGCAGTCCGTCGGAGGGGGCGAGGAGGGCGAGGCGGCCGTGGCCGCCTTCGCGAGGGCGCGGATGGAGACGCAGGCGCGGAGCTACCGGGAAGCCGTGGAGGCGGCCGCCCCCGCGGCCCGCACCGAGGCCCTGGCCAAGGCGTTGACCGCGGACGGGTACGCTGCTACGGCGAAGAGCGCTCCCGGTCCGCACAGCGGTGAACAGCTCTGTCAGCACCACTGCCCGGTCGCACATGTCGCCGAGCAGTTCCCGCAGCTCTGCGAGGCGGAGACCGAGGTCTTCTCCCGCCTGCTCGGGACGCATGTGCAGCGCCTCGCCACGATCGCCCACGGCGACGGGGTGTGCACCACGTTCATCCCGCGAAGCGCCACACAGACCGACACATCAGCATCTGCAAGTACGGCCGGGAGGAACCCCGCATGACCACGGAGACTGCTCACCCTGAGCTCGAGGGTCTGGGCAACTACGAGTACGGCTGGGCCGACTCCGACGCGGCCGGTGCCGCTGCCAAGCGGGGTCTGTCCGAGGACGTCGTCCGCGACATCTCGGCGAAGAAGTCCGAGCCGGAGTGGATGCTGAACCTCCGCCTCAAGGGCCTCAAGCTGTTCGACAAGAAGCCCATGCCGATGTGGGGTTCCGACCTCTCCGGCATCGACTTCGACAACATCAAGTACTTCGTGCGTTCCACCGAGAAGCAGGCCGCTTCCTGGGAGGAACTGCCCGAGGACATCAAGAACACGTACGACAAGCTCGGCATCCCGGAGGCGGAGAAGCAGCGCCTCGTCGCCGGTGTCGCGGCCCAGTACGAGTCCGAGGTCGTCTACCACCAGATCCGCGAGGACCTGGAGGAGCAGGGCGTCATCTTCCTCGACACGGACACCGCGCTCAAGGAGCACCCGGAGCTCTTCCAGGAGTACTTCGGCACGGTCATCCCGGTCGGTGACAACAAGTTCGCCTCGCTGAACACCGCCGTGTGGTCGGGCGGCTCCTTCATCTACGTCCCCAAGGGTGTCCACGTGGACATCCCGCTCCAGGCCTACTTCCGCATCAACACGGAGAACATGGGCCAGTTCGAGCGGACGCTGATCATCGTCGACGAGGACGCCTACGTCCACTACGTCGAGGGCTGCACCGCCCCGATCTACTCCTCGGACTCGCTGCACAGCGCCGTCGTCGAGATCATCGTGAAGAAGGGCGGCCGCTGCCGCTACACGACCATCCAGAACTGGTCGAACAACGTCTACAACCTGGTCACCAAGCGCGCCGTGGCGTACGAGGGCGCGACCATGGAGTGGATCGACGGCAACATCGGTTCCAAGGTCACCATGAAGTACCCGGCCGTCTACCTGATGGGCGAGCACGCCAAGGGCGAGACCCTGTCCATCGCCTTCGCCGGCGAGGGCCAGCACCAGGACGCCGGTTCCAAGATGGTCCACATGGCGCCGAACACCTCCTCCAACATCGTCTCCAAGTCGGTGGCGCGAGGCGGCGGCCGCACCTCCTACCGCGGTCTGGTCGAGATCGGCGAGGGCGCCGCGGGCTCCAAGTCCAACGTGCTGTGCGACGCGCTCCTCGTCGACACCATCTCCCGCTCGGACACCTACCCCTACGTGGACGTCCGCGAGGACGACGTGACGATGGGCCACGAGGCCACCGTCTCCAAGGTCTCCGACGACCAGCTCTTCTACCTGATGCAGCGCGGGCTCACCGAGTTCGAGGCCATGGCCATGATCGTGCGCGGCTTCGTCGAGCCGATCGCGAAGGAGCTGCCGATGGAGTACGCGCTGGAGCTCAACCGGCTCATCGAGCTGCAGATGGAGGGCTCGGTCGGCTAGTCCCGACGGCGGCCGGCTCACCCCGGCCGCCCCCGCCCCGCAGCACATTCGTCACACGTATGGAAGAGAGCAAGACGACAGCCATGGCTGAGGCTCAGAACATTCCGGCGGGCTCCACCACCGCCGGCGCGATCGCGGTGGCCGCCGAGTCCACCGTCGCCACCCGGATGAGCGCGCCCCCGTCCTTCGACGTGGCCGACTTCCCCGTTCCGCACGGCCGCGAGGAGGAGTGGCGGTTCACCCCGCTGGCCCGCCTCAAGGGCCTGCACGACGGCACCGCGGTCGCCAACGGCACCATGAAGGCCCAGATCGACGCCCCCGAGGGCGTGACGGTCGAGTCCGTCGAGCGCGACGACGAGCGGATCGGCAAGGCCGGCACCCCCGTCGACCGCGTCGCCGCCCAGGCCTTCTCCTCGTTCGCCAAGGCCACGGTCGTCACCGTGCCCAAGGAGACCGTGCTCGCCGAGCCCATCCGGGTCGCGCTCCACGGTGAGGGCGGCACGACCTTCGGGCACACCGTCTTCGACATCAAGCCCTTCGCCGAGGCGATCATCGTGATCGACCACACCGGCGACGGCGTCCGCGCCGCCAACGTCGACATCCTCGTCGGCGACGGCGCCAAGGTGACCTTCGTGTCCGTCCAGGACTGGGACGACACCGCGGTCCACACCTCGCAGCACAACGCCCTCATCGGCCGCGACGCCAGCTTCAAGTCCGTCGTCGTGACCTTCGGCGGCGACCTGGTCCGCCTGCACCCGCGCGTCAGCTACGCGGGCCCCGGCGGCGAGGCCGAGATGCTCGGCGTCTACTTCACGGACGCGGGCCAGCACCAGGAGCACCGCCTCCTGGTCACCCACGACGCCCCGCACTGCAAGTCCAACGTGGTCTACAAGGGCGCGCTCCAGGGCCAGGACGCCCACGCCGTCTGGATCGGTGACGTGCTCATCGAGAAGACCGCCGAGGGCACCGACACCTACGAGATGAACCGCAACCTCGTCCTCACGGACGGCGCGCGCGTCGACTCGGTGCCGAACCTGGAGATCGAGACCGGCGAGATCGTCGGCGCCGGCCACGCCTCCGCGACCGGCCGCTTCGACGACGAGCAGCTCTTCTACCTCCAGGCCCGCGGCATCCCGGCCGACGAGGCCCGCCGCCTGGTCGTGCGCGGCTTCTTCGCCGAGCTCGTCCAGCAGATCGGTGTCGCGGACATCGAGGAGCGCCTCATCGCGAAGATCGAGGCCGAGCTGGCGGCGGCCGTCTGATGACGTACGTCAAGGCCTGTGCGCTGAGCGAGCTGGAGGAGAACACCCCCAAGCGGGTGGAACTCGACGGCACGCCGGTGTCCATCGTCTCCACCGAGGGGGAGGTGTTCGCGATCAACGACATCTGCTCGCACGCGAACGTCTCGCTCTCGGAGGGTGAGGTCGAGGACTGCATGATCGAGTGCTGGCTGCACGGGTCGGCCTTCGACCTGCGCACCGGCAAGCCCTCCGGTCTGCCCGCGACGCGCCCCGTCCCCGTTTACCCCGTCAAGATCGAAGGGGACGACGTGCTCGTCTCCCTCACCCAGGAGTCCTGAGGTACCCATGGCAACGCTTGAAATCCACGACCTGCACGTCTCCGTCGAGGCCGAGAACGGCGCCCGCGAGATCCTCAAGGGTGTCGACCTGACGGTCAAGCAGGGTGAGACGCACGCCATCATGGGCCCCAACGGCTCCGGCAAGTCCACCCTGGCGTACTCCCTCGCCGGTCACCCGAAGTACACCATCACCGGTGGCACCGTGACCCTCGACGGCGAAGACGTCCTGGAGATGTCCGTCGACGAGCGCGCCCGCGCCGGCGTCTTCCTCGCCATGCAGTACCCGGTCGAGGTCCCCGGCGTCTCGGTCTCCAACTTCCTGCGCACCTCCGCCACCGCCATCCGCGGCGAGGCCCCCAAGCTGCGCACCTGGGTGAAGGAGGTCAAGTCCGCGATGGAGCAGCTCCAGATGGACCCGGCCTTCGCCGAGCGCAACGTCAACGAGGGCTTCTCCGGCGGTGAGAAGAAGCGCCACGAGATCCTCCAGCTGGAGCTCCTCAAGCCGAAGATCGCGATCCTCGACGAGACCGACTCCGGCCTCGACGTCGACGCCCTGCGCATCGTCTCCGAGGGCGTCAACCGCGTCCGCGAGACCGGTGAGGTCGGCACCCTGCTGATCACCCACTACACGCGCATCCTGCGCTACATCAAGCCCGACTTCGTGCACGTGTTCGCGAACGGCCGCATCGCCGAGTCCGGCGGCGCCGAGCTCGCCGACCAGCTGGAGAACGAGGGCTACGACAAGTACGTGAAGGGTGGCGCGACCGCGTGACACAGCTGCCTGGCCTCCTCGACATCGAGGCGATCCGCAAGGACTTCCCCCTGCTGGATCGTGTGGTCCACGACGGGAAGAAGATCGTCTACCTGGACAACGCTGCGACCTCGCAGAAGCCGCGCCAGGTGCTCGACGCGCTGAACGCGTACTACGAGCGGCACAACGCCAACGTCCACCGCGGCGTGCACGTGCTCGCCGAGGAGGCCACGGCACTGTACGAGGGCGCCCGCGACAAGGTCGCCGCCTTCATCAACGCGCCGAGCCGCGACGAGGTGATCTTCACGAAGAACGCCTCGGAGTCGCTCAACCTGGTCGCGAACATGCTCGGCTGGGCCGACGAGCCCTACCGGGTCGACCGCGACACCGAGATCGCCATCACGGAGATGGAGCACCACTCCAACATCGTCCCGTGGCAGCTGCTCTCGCAGCGCACCGGCGCGAAGCTGAAGTGGTTCGGCCTCACCGACGACGGCCGCCTCGACCTGTCCAACATCGAAGAGGTCATCACGGAGAAGACGAAGATCGTCTCCTTCACGCTGGTCTCCAACATCCTGGGCACCGTCAACCCGGTCGAGGCGATCGTCCGCCGCGCCCAGGAGGTCGGCGCGCTGGTGCTGATCGACGCCTCGCAGGCCGCTCCGCACATGCCGCTGGACGTCCAGGCCCTCGGCGCCGACTTCGTGGCCTTCACCGGCCACAAGATGTGCGGCCCGACCGGCATCGGCGTCCTGTGGGGCCGCCAGGAGCTCCTGGAGGACCTGCCCCCGTTCCTCGGTGGCGGCGAGATGATCGAGACCGTCTCGATGCACTCCTCCACCTACGCCCCGGCGCCCCACAAGTTCGAGGCCGGCACGCCCCCGATCGCCCAGGCCGTCGGCCTCGGCGCGGCCGTGGACTACCTGACCTCGATCGGCATGGAGAACATCGCCGCGCACGAGCACGCGATCACCGAGTACGCGGTCAAGCGCCTCCTGGAGGTGCCCGACCTGCGGATCATCGGCCCGACCACGGCCGAGGACCGCGGCGCGGCGATCTCCTTCACGCTCGGCGACATCCACCCGCACGACGTGGGCCAGGTGCTGGACGAGCAGGGCATCGCGGTCCGCGTGGGACACCACTGCGCGCGCCCCGTGTGCCTCCGGTACGGAATTCCCGCGACCACGCGAGCGTCTTTCTACCTGTACTCCTCTCCCGCCGAGGTCGACGCGCTGATCGACGGGCTGGAGCACGTACGGAACTTCTTCGGCTGACGAAGGCGACGAGGACGAGGCTGTGAAGCTGGATTCGATGTACCAGGAACTGATCCTGGACCACTACAAGCACCCGCACGGGCGCGGCCTGCGCGACGGCGACGCCGAGGTGCACCACGTCAACCCGACGTGCGGCGACGAGATCACGCTCCGCGTGAAGTACGACGGGCAGACGCTCACCGACGTCTCCTACGAGGGCCAGGGCTGCTCCATCAGCCAGGCCAGCGCGTCCGTGCTGAACGAGCTGCTGGTCGGCAAGGAACTCTCCGAGGCGCAGAAGATCCAGGGCGTGTTCCTGGAGCTGATGCAGTCCAAGGGCAAGCTGGAGCCGGACGAGGAGATGGAGGAGGTGCTGGAGGACGCGGTCGCGTTCGCCGGCGTCTCCAAGTATCCGGCGCGCGTGAAGTGTGCTCTGCTGAGCTGGATGGCGTGGAAGGACGCGACCGCCCAGGTGCTGGGCGACGCGGAGAGGAAGACGGCATGACCGAGAACGCGACGCCCGAGGCGTCGATCAAGCCGGCCACCGAGGAGGAGGTCCGCGAGGCCCTCTACGACGTGGTCGACCCCGAGCTGGGCATCGACGTCGTCAACCTGGGCCTGATCTACGGCATCCACATCGACGACGCGAACATCGCCACCCTCGACATGACCCTGACCTCGGCGGCCTGCCCGCTGACGGACGTCATCGAGGACCAGGCGAAGTCGGCGACCGAGGGCATCGTCAACGAACTCCGGATCAACTGGGTCTGGATGCCCCCGTGGGGCCCGGACAAGATCACGGACGACGGCCGTGAGCAGCTGCGCGCGCTCGGCTTCAACGTCTGAGCGGCGCCTGCGCCTGAGGGCCCCCGGCACGGTCGTGCCGGGGGCCCTCCCTGTTCTCGGGGGTTGTCCGGGGTTCTCCGGGCCGACGCGTGACGTGCACCGGGAGTTGGCCGCCATGGCCGAATCTTCTCGACGGCCGTCACAGCGTGACGCCGTGAAGGAGAGGACGTCACCTTGAAGAAGCAGCTCGGCATCGCGGGCGCCGCGGGCACCGCCGCACTGATCACCGCCGCGACGGTCATGCCCGCGCACGCGGTCACGTACGGGACCCCGACCATCTCGCTGTCCGCCGGCTACCTGTCCGGCTCCGTGAACGGGGTCGGCGACCAGACCGTCGACGTGACCGTCGGGCAGAGCGGCGCCGACGTCTCCGCGCTGACCGTCAGCGCCTCCGCCTCCAGCAAGGCCTCCGTCGCCGGCACCGGGGACGTCACCGTCACCGGTGCCGGGGCCGTGCGGCAGCTCGCCGTCACCGCGCGCGGCCGCGGTTACACCAGCCTGACGATCAAGGTCACCGGGCTCGGCGGCAAGACCGCCACCAAGACCCTCTCCTACGCCGCGTCCGCCGCCGTCCAGAACCCGGCCGACGCCCGCTACTTCAGCGGCGCCTCCGACTCCTCGGCCGCCGTCGACGTCGGCGGCGGCTACACCGTCGTCGCCGACGACGAGAACAACGTGCTGCGCCTGTACGACCGTTCCCGCTCCGCCGCCCCCGTGCGCACCTGGGACTTCAGCTCCCAGCTCGGCGTCACCAAGGAGGTGGACATCGAGGGCGCCACCCGGATCGGGAACACCATCTACTGGACCGGCTCCCTCGGCAACAACAAGGACGGCGAGTACAAGGCGCCCCGCAACACGGTGTTCACCACCACGGTCAGCGGCTCCGGCCCGGGTACGCAGCTCGCGTACGGGCGCTCGTACAAGAAGCTCCGCGACGACCTCGTCGCCTGGGACACCGCGAACGGCAACCGGTACGGCTTCGCGGCGGGCACGGCGGCCGGCGAGGCGCCGAAGCAGATCGACGGGTTCAACGTGGAGGGCCTGGAGTTCGCGCCCGGCTCCACCACCACCGCCTACCTCGGCTTCCGCGCGCCGCTCGCCCCGGCCGTGCCGGGCGGCAAGGCCCTGCTCGTGCCGGTCACCAACTTCGACCAGGTGCTGGCGAGCGGTGCCAAGGCCGTCTTCGGCCCCGGCGTCGAGCTCGACCTCGGCGGGCTGTCGGTGCGGGACGTCAAGAAGAACGCCGCGGGCCAGTACCTGATCCTGGCGGGCTCCTGGGCGGCCGACGACAATTCCGACCCGTACGCCCTCTACCAGTGGGACGGCGTCCCGGGCCACGCCCCCGTCAAGCGGGCCGACCTGCCCACCACCGACCCCGGCGGCTGGGAGGCCATCGTGGAGGTGCCGGACCTGACCGCGCCCGGCGCCCGGGTCCAGGTCGTCACCGACAGCGGCTCCGCCGACCTGTACGGCGACGGCACCGAGGCCAAGGACCTCACGCACCCGGAGTGGAAGAAGGCCCGCGCGGCCTGGTTCACCCTGAACTGAACGCCCCGGCGCCGGGGTCCGTCGCGAGCGCCTCGGCGAGGTGCTCGCGGCGGATCAGCCGGTCCACGTAGAGCAGCCCGGCGGGCAGCTGCGGGAAGGCCGGCAGCAGCACCAGCGCCGACAGCGCCCCCGCCAGGCCGAACCAGGCCTGGAGCGCCCACCCGGCCGCGCAGGTGAACGCCACCGCCGGAGCCGTCACCCCGAGGGTCCGCCACCAGGCGCCCCGCACCAGGCGCGCCGAACGCCGCAGCGCGGCCACCGGCCGCAGCCCCTCGTACCCGGCGGCGGTGGGCGCCAGGGCGAACAGCACCCCGAGCCAGAGGGCCACCGGGAGCAGCGGCAGCAGTGCGAGCGCCGGCAGCCCGGCCGCCCCGGCCGCCACGACCGGGGCCGCCGCGGCGAGCAGCGCCAGCAGCTGAGCCCCGAGGACGGCCGGGGTCCGGGTGAGCGCCGCCCGCAGCAGCCCCGGCACGGTCACGGCACGGCCGAGCACCGCCGGGCGCAGCAGCACCGCGATCAGGGCGGTGGCCAGGGCGCAGGTGAACAGCAGGAACAGGGCCGCCGCCGGGAACAGGGTCCAGACGAAGACCCGGCTGCCGGAGCTGCGGCTGAGGGAGGCCAGGGTGGCCGCCCCGGCCGCCGCGGCGACCAGCAGGGCCCCCGCGAGCTGGCCGAGGAGCAGTGCGCCGCACAGCGTTCCGCCGTACCGGCGCAGGGTGGTGGCGGCACCGCCGAGGATCTCCCCGGGCCCCAGGGGCCGCAGCGGCACCACACCGGGCCGGGGCCGTCGCGGGGGCAGCCAGCCGCCGCCCGCATGGGTCCAATGCTGTGCCATGAGCGGCCCCCGTCCCCTGAGGGGGCCACCGTAGCTCCGATGGGCCCGGCTGTGACCGCCCGTGCGCGTGTACATGTGTACGCATCGATGTGTACTGTTGTACACATGCCTTACGTGCTGCTCGCCATGGCCATAGCCGCGGAGGTCGCCGGGACCACCGCCATGAAGTACAGCGACGGATTCACCCGGCTGTGGCCCTCGCTGGGCACCCTGCTGGGGTACGCCATCGCCTTCACCCTGCTCGCCCGGACGCTGAAGTCGATGTCGGTGGGCACGGCGTACGCGATCTGGGCCGGGGTCGGCACCGCCGCCATCGCCGCCATAGGGATGGTGTTCCTGGGGGAGACCGCCTCCGCCGCGAAGATCGCCGGGATCACGCTGGTCATCGGCGGCGTGGTGCTGCTGAACCTGGGCGGGGCGGCGCACTGATGGCCGCCGGAGCGCGCCGCCACGACCCCGGCCGCCGGCAGCGGATCATCGACGCCGCGATCCGGGTGGTGGGGGCCAAGGGGATCGCGGGGCTCAGCCACCGCAGCGCGGCGGCGGAGGCGGACGTGCCGCTGGGCTCGACGACGTACCACTTCAAGACCCTGGACGACCTGCTGATCGCCGCGCTGCGGCAGGCCAACGAGGCGTGGGCGCCCGTGCTGGAGGTGCGCGGGGGCGAGGACCTCGCCGGTGCGCTGGCGCGGCTGCTGGGGGAGGTCCTGGAGGCGGACCGGGGGCGGGCGGAGCTGGAGTACGAGCTCTACCTGGCCGCCCTGCGCCGGCCGGCGCTGCGGCCGGTCGCCGCGGAATGGTGCGAGGCGGTGACGGTGGCCCTGGCGGAGCACACGGACCCGCTCACGGCGCGGGCCCTGGTGGCCGTGATGGACGGCATCAGCCTCCAGGTCCTGCTGACGGGCACCCCGTACGAGGAGGGCTACGCCCGCGAGATCCTCGGCCGCGTCCTGCCGTAGCCTCCCGGCGGGGTCCTGGTGGGCTCGCCCCTCCCCGACCTTCGCCCGTTCCCCGGGGCTGCGCCCCGGACCCCCGCGCCTCAAACGCCGGCGGGGCTGGAAGAGCCGGGCGCTGCGCGCCCGGTGCGCTCAAACTCCCCCAGCTACCGCTGGGAGGTGCCCCCAGCGCGGGCTGGAATTTCGCTGCGCGAAATCCAGCCCCGCCGGCGCTCTCCGGCCCCAGCCGGCACATTCCAGCCTCGCCGGCGTTTGAGGCGCGGGGGTCCGGGGCGCAGCCCCCAGGGGGTCCGGGGCGCAGCCCGGGGAACGGTGGAAGGGCGGGTAGGGGAACCGGCCCCGCGCAGCGGCCACCTGCGCCGCCCCGGGCCCGCACCTGCGCCGCCCCGGGCCCGCACCCGCGCCGCCCCGCACCCGCTAACCCGCGGAACGTACCGACGCCAGCGCCGCCGCCACGCTCGCCTCGATGTCGGTCACCGGGTAGAACACCTCCCGCACCACCCGCTCCCGGTCCACGACCAGCGTCAGCCGCTTGATCCGGCTCACCCCCGCCGCGCGGAACGTCGGCAGCCGGAGCGCCGTCACCAGGTCCAGCCCGGCGTCCGACAGCAGCGGGAAGCGCAGCCGCTCCTGCTCGGCGAACTCCCGCTGCTCGTCCGGCCGCTGGGTGGAGACGCCGTGCACGGTGGCGCCGGCGGCGGTGAACTCCGCCAACTGGTCGCGGAACGTGCACGATTCGAGCGTGCAGCCCTTCGCGCCCGGGATCCCGGCCCACCCGGGCGGGTAGGACTCGGCCCGGGCGTAGGCGCCGGGGAAGCAGTACAGGACGGTGAACGGGGTGTCCGCCACGGGGTCGCGGAGCTCGCCGAAACGGTCCGGCAGCAGCAGCTCCGGCAGCCGGGTGCCGCGCAGCGCGTGGACGCGTACGGCTTCCTTCGAGGACTCTTCGGTCGTCGCCGTCATCTCTCCCTCTCCCAGGACCCAGGTGTCTCCCCAGTCCTGGAGGGCCACCAGGACCGGCAGCAGCCCCCGCCCGCGCGGGGTCAGCCGGTACTCGTGCCGCACCGGGCGTTCCTGGTACGGCTCGCGCGTCAGCACCCCGGCCTCGACCAGCAGCTTCAGCCGCTCGGCGAGCACCTTCCGGGACACCCCCAGCTCGCGCTGGAGCTCGTCGAAGCGGTACAGGCCGCGCGCGGTGTCCCGCACGATCAGCAGCGTCCACCAGTCGCCCACGACGTCGAGGGCCTGGGCGATGGAGCAGTCCGCGTCGCCGAGGTGCGTGCGCTGGGCCATGGGAACTCCTTTGTCCGTTGACCCAAGGCTGTCATGCTGACATAGTCCGTTCCCAAAAGGAACTCACTACGGCGGATACGGGGGACACGGCGTGCTGCAGGGTGTGCAGGGGTTCAAGGACGTACCGAGGGTCGTGTGGCTGCTGGCTGCGGGGGTCTTCGTCAACGCCGTCGTCAGCTTCACCTTCGTCTTCGTCTTCCTCTACCTGACCGGCCCCCGCGGCCTCGGCGCCGCCCAGGCGGGCCTGGCCACCGGCATCGGCGGCATCGGACTCGTCGCCGGCAACTTCACGGGCGGCTGGTACGGCGACCGCTTCGGCCACCGCCGGGTGCTGCTCGCCGCCTCCGCCCTCGGCGGGCTCGCCCTGATGTCCTTCCCGGTGCTGCCCACCCCCCTGCTGTACGCCGCCCTGACGGTGGCCCAGTACGCCTCGGGCGTCGTCCGCGCGGCGAACTCCGCCCTGGTCGCCGTCACCGTCCCCGAGGGGGCCCGCCGCCAGGCCTTCGCCGTCGTCCGCTGCGTCTCCAACGGCGGCTTCACCCTCGGCCCGCCGCTGGGCGCCCTGCTCGCCTCCGGGCTCTCGTACGACTGGCTCTTCCTCGCCGACGGCCTCGGCACCCTCTTCTTCGCCGCCTGGACCGCCCGCGTCGTCCCGGCGCGCGGCGCCGCCCGCACACCCTCCGCGGCCCCGGACGGGGGTCTGGGCCGCGGCGGGGTGTGGGCCGCCCTGCGGGCGCGGCCCGGCGTGCTGGTGCTGCTCGGCGCGATCCTCGTCGTGGACGTGGTCTACCGCCAGCAGTACTCCCTCTTCCCCGTCTACCTCGCCGACCACGGCCTCGACGTACGGGCCTTCGGGCTGATCGTCGCCCTCAACGGCGCCGTCATCCTGCTGCTGGAACTGCCCGCCGCCGTCGCCCTGCGCGACCGGCCGCCGCTGGCGGTCATCGGAAGCGGACTGGTACTGGTCGGCGCCGGGTACGCGGCGCTGCTCCTCGGCGCCGGCGTGGCGACCGCCGTCACCATGATGGTGCTGCTCAGCCTCGGCGAGATCCTCTACAAGACCACCGCCACCGCCTACGTCGCCGACCAGGCGCCCGAGCACGCCGTCGGCCGCTTCCAGAGCCTGTACGCCGGGGTCTCGGTCAGCGGGACCGTCCTCGCCCCGCCCGCCGGCGGAGCCCTGTACGCGGCCGCCCCCGGCCTGCTGTGGCCGCTGTGCGCGGCCCTGGCGGCGGGCGCCGGCGCGGTCGTCCTGGCCCGGCACCGCACCGAGGCGCGCGCCGCCCGGCGGCGCGCGGAGCGACACGCCGCACGCCCGGCACATGAGACCGGTTCGCGACCGCGGCCCGTCGCCGGTTAGGTTTCTGGCATGACTGCTACGCGTACCACCGGCGCCGTCGCCGCCGGACTTGCCACCATCACCGCCGACGGCACCGTCCTCGACACCTGGTTCCCCGCCCCCGAGCTGGCCGACGCGCCCGGCCCGGCCGGCACCGAGCGCCTCACCGCCGAGCAGGCCGTGGAGCTCCTCGGCGCCGCCGCGGCCAAGGCCGTCCGCTCGGACGCGGTCCGCGGGGTCGAGGTCGTAGCCGTCCGCACCGTCATCGCCTCCCTGGAGGACAAGCCGCTGGACGCGCACGACGCGTACCTGCGCCTGCACCTGCTGAGCCACCGCCTGGTCAAGCCGCACGGCCAGAACCTGGACGGCGTCTTCGGCCTGCTCACCAACGTCGCCTGGACCTCGCTCGGCCCCGTCGCCGTCGACCAGGTCGAGACCGTCCGGCTGAACGCGCGCGCCGAGGGCCTGCACCTCCAGGTCACCTCGATCGACAAGTTCCCGCGCATGACCGACTACGTCGCCCCCAAGGGCGTGCGCATCGCCGACGCCGACCGCGTCCGCCTCGGCGCGCACCTCGCCGAGGGCACCACCGTCATGCACGAGGGCTTCGTCAACTTCAACGCCGGCACCCTGGGCACCTCCATGGTCGAGGGCCGCATCTCCGCGGGCGTCGTCGTCGGCGACGGCTCCGACATCGGCGGCGGCGCCTCCACCATGGGCACCCTCTCGGGCGGCGGCAAGCAGATCATCTCGATCGGCGAGCGCACCCTGGTCGGCGCCGAGGCGGGCATCGGCATCGCGCTCGGCAACGAGTGCGTCGTCGAGGCCGGCCTCTACGTCACCGCGGGCACCCGGGTGACCCTGCCGGACGGCCAGATCGTCAAGGCCCTGGAGCTCTCCGGCGCCGACAACATCCTCTTCCGCCGCAACTCGGTCACCGGCGCCGTCGAGGCCCGCCCGTACAAGGCGAACTGGGGCGGCCTCAACGAGGTCCTGCACAGCAACGACTGACGCCTCGGGCAGCGCCCGCCCCCGCGTCACCACCGAGTGCCCTCCCGCCGTACGCGGGAGGGCACTCGCCGTTCGGGCGGGCGGGACGCTCAGCCCACCAGGCGCAGGAACCAGCGGCGCGAGGGGTGGCTGTCGCAGTCGAACTGGACGAGCGGGTGGGCGCGTGAACGGCCCCGCAACCGAAGCCGGCGCCGCCGCCCGGACGCGCCGGAACGCCCCTCGCGCCGCGAGGGCGAGGGGCGTTCCGGGAGGTTCCAGGGGGGCGGGCGCGCCCGGTCAGTTCAGGGCGATCGTGCGGATCAGGCCCGCGAAGGCCCGCTCCTCCGCCTCGGTCAGCTCCACCGACTCCATCGGGTGCGTGGCCGCGGTGCGCTGGGACGGGATCACCGGCAGGCCCTCGTAGGCACCTGGCTCCGGGTGGTGGAAGCGGCTGTCCCACAGCATGTGGCCGAGACCGACGACCCACACGATGACGGCCACGGTGAGGACGGCGAGGCCGATTTCCTGGGCGAGGGACATGGACGGGAACACGCGGTCCTCCCGGGAGTGCGGGGGTACAAGGAGGGCAAGTTCGGGCGTGGGGACACTCAACACCACAACCGGAAGATTTTGGCCCCTGTGTGTCCAGCGTCACGCCAGGGCCGAAGGTCCCGACCTGTGCCGGACTACGGTTCGAGGACCAGCTTGAAGCCCTCGTGGCTGCGCGCGAAGCCCAGGCGCTCGTAGAACCGGTGGGCCGCGCCGCGCCGCTTGTTGCTGGTCAGCTGGACCAGTCCGCAGCCGCGTTCGCGGGCCCGCTCGACCGCGAGGCGCATCAGCTCCGCGCCCAGGCCGCCGCCGCGCCGGTCCGCGCGGATCCGTACGGCTTCCACCAGGGCCCGCTCGCGGCCGCCCTGGCCGAGGCCCGGGACGTACGTCAGCTGGAGGCAGCCCACGACCGTCTCCCCGTCCGCCCCGCCGCGGTCCGTCAGGACCAGCACCTCGTTGCGCGGGTCCTCCGCGATGGCGGCGAAGGCCCGCTCGTGCTCCGCGCCGACGGTGACCGAGGCCGGGTCCAGGACCCGGTCCTCGTCGGCCAGCAGGGCGAGCACGGCGGGCAGGTCCCGGCGGGTGGCGATGCGGAAGATCATGGCCGGATTGTGGCAGGGGCCCGGCCGGGTACGGCGGCAGGGCCCCTGCGGCCCGGGTTACGGGCGGAAGCGCAGCACCTGCGGGTCGTGGTCGCTGTTCTGCGCGGAGAACTCGGCGTTGATGTGCACGCTGTCGTACGCGAAGTTCTTGATCGACGGGCTGGTCAGGATCTGGTCCAGCACCTGGGCGTTGCCCTGGTAGACGTAAGAGTAACGTTCCGCCTTCGGCAGCGACTTGATCGCCGAGTACAGCGCGCCGCCGTCCTCCAGCGCCTTCGTCGTGCCGGAGAACTCGAAGTCGTTGATGTCGCCGACCGCGAGCACGGCCGCGTTCTTGTCGACCGCCAGCAGCTGCTTCACGAACCCGTTGACGGCCTGCGCCTGCAGGAGCCGCTTCTCCTCCGACTTGCGCACCGGCGGCTGGTGGTGCGAGGTCAGGCCCTCGTCGCCGCCCTTCGAGCCGAAGTGGTTGGCGATCACGAAGACCGTGCGGCCGCGGAAGAGGAACTCGCCGGCCAGCGGCTTGCGGCTGTCGGCCCACGCCGGGTTCGCCGGGTCGATCCGGCCGGGGGAGTGGGTCAGGGCGGCCTTGCCGCGCTCCGTCGTCACACCGGTCGCCGTCACCGCGTCGCCCGCGGCGCGGTCGGTGAAGGAGACCCGCGCCGGGTTGAACAGGAACACCTGGCGGATGTTGCCGCCGGGCTCGCCGCCGTCCTTGTTGTTCTCGGGGGTGATGGAGCGCCACTGGTAGGCCGGGCCGCCCGCCGCCTTGATCGCCTCGGTGAACTTCGTCAGCGTCTGCTCGGCCGAGACGGTGCCGTCGTTCTTGGCGCCGTTGTCGTCCTGGATCTCCTCCAGGGCCACGATGTCGGGCGAGGCCAGGTTGGTCACGACCGCCTTCGCGAGGTTGTCGAACTTCTCCTGCGGGTCGGTCGGGTCGAGGTTCTCCACGTTGTACGTGGCCACCGCGAGCTCGCCGGGCGACTGGGCCTTGGTCTTCTCCGGGGCCAGGGTGCCCGCCTTGACCGTGCCGAGGGTGCGCGCCACCAGCGTGTAGCCGCCGAACTGGTTGAAGTCCAGGGGGCCCTCGGTGGTGCCGGTCAGCTTGTCGCCGACGTTGGCCACCGGGAAGGGCTGCTGCGCGAGCGGCGCGAGCTGCTGGACCTGGAGGCGGCCGGTGTTCTGGGACTCGTACGAGCCGTAGACGGTGCCGCCGCGCTTGGCGGCGTTCTCCCAGCCCTTGACCGTGACCCACAGCTCGCCGTGCGCGTCGGTGGCGCCGACCACGCGCGAGGTGCCGATCCTGACGTTCATGCCCTCCAGGGACTCGTAGAAGTCCAGGGCGTAGCGGGAGGGCTCCAGGGCCAGGCCGTTGATGCTGCCGGCGGCCGCAGGGTCGCCCGCGGGGGCGTACTCCGCGGGGACGGAGTACTCGGTGACCGCGGTGGCCGCGGGCAGGGCGTTGCCCGAGGAGAGCACCGTCACCGTGGGCTTGGAGATCTGGGTGACGGACTGGTTGCCGGAGTTCGCGCCTCCCGGGACGTACTCGCCGACCGTGCCGGAGACCTTCACGGCGTCGCCGACGGCGACGGTCGGGACGGAGCTGGTGAAGACGAAGACGCCCTCGCTGGTGGCCGGGTTGTCGTCGGCGTCCGGGTCCTGGATCCAGAAGCCGCGCGAGCCGTAGGTGCGCACGCCCGTGACGATGCCGTGGACGTCGGCGACCTGCTTGCCGTTCAGGGGGGAGATCCGGGTGGTGCCCTGGATGTCGTGGATGCGTATCGGATCGGCGGACACGGCGCCTTCGGCCGCGTCGGCGGTGCCCGCGAGCAGGCCGGTGGCCAGGGCGGTGGCGACGAGGGCCGCGACGGCGGCGGAACGGGGATGCGAGGAGCGCATGGGCGGGAACTCCGGTGTGTGGAGGAGAAGGTGCGGGCTCTTGACGGCCCGTGTACATCTACGCGCGTCAATTTCCTGTGTGACCAGGGACGTTGTCAAGGCCTCCAGGGGATACGGAGGCTGACTGTGGGATGAACCAAAGGTGATGGCCGCCGGGCGCACCCCGATTGCGTCTACGCTGGGTCGCCGCAACGGGCCTGACGGTCCGTCCGCATGTGTTTTCGGCCACACGGCCGGACGGCATCGGATCCCGCCGCCCGGACGACGCCGGCCCGCCCGACCCACCGCTCAGCCGACCCACCGCTCAGCCGATCCACCGCTCAGCCGATCCACCGCTCAGCCGATCCACCGCTCAGCCGATCCACCGCTCAGCCGATCCACCGCTCAGCCGATCCACCGCTCAGCCGCCACTGCCCCGTGCGTCCCGTCCGAGGAGAACCACCCCATGTCCGCAGAGCCGCACCCCACGCTGCCGCCGGTACGGCTGCACTCCGATGCGGAGCTGGCCCGCGACGCCCTCGTCGCCCCGCTGTTCGCCCGCGCCGTACGCCTCGCCCGCTGGGCCGGCCCCGACACCCGCGTGGACGTCGGCGGCGAACTCGCCCCCGACCAGCTGCCGGAGGCCGTCACCGTCCTCGGCCTCGACGCCGCCGACGAGGACTCGCCCGTGTACGCGAGCCAGGCCTGGCGGGTCGCCGTGGACACCGGCCTCGTCGACGTCACCGAGCCGGAGGAGGACAGCGGCGACGGCGCCGAGGCGGGCGAGCCCGAGTACGGCACCGCCACCCCCGGCGAGGACCTCGCACTGCTCGCCGGCGGAGCGCCCGGCGACGTGCTCGACCTGTGGCTCGCCGCCCTGGACACCGTCCTCGCGGACGCCGCCGTACCCGACCTGGACGACCTCGTCGACGCCCTCGACGCGGGCGGCGAGATCGACTTCGACCGCCTCGACTGGAACCCCCAGCGGGAAGCGGACTTCCTCGACGGGGTCCTCGCCAACCTCTACCTGCTCACCGTCACCGAGGGCGGCGCCGGCGAGGGCCCGGTTCCGCTGCCCGTGCTCGCCGCCTCGATGATCGTGCCCGACGAGATGGGCGACCCCACCGACGCCGTCCTGGAGCAGGTCTCGGACGCGATGATGCGCCTCGACGACCAGTTCCGGCAGCTGGAGCCCATCGGGCTCGTCGAGTACCGCCCCGTGGACGAGGCGCTGCTCGCCGAGGCGGACGAACCCGCTCCCGGCGAGGCGGGGCAGGGTGCCGCGGCGGGCCCGGAGGACGACGAGGACGTGTCCCGGTACGGGATGGTACGGCTGACCCCGCTCGGCCTGTACGGCGTCCGCGCCCGGATGCTCGAAGCCGGGGTCGAGGCCCCCGCAGTCGGGGAACTGGCCGACAAGGGCGCCGACGCGCTGCTCGACGCCGTCTCCTACTACCCGGAGGGCGCCGCCCAGGCCGAGATCGAGCAGTGGCTGGCCGGCCGCGAACTGCCGGACGCCGTCGCCGGACTGCTGGCCGCCGCACGCGGTGACGACGAAGGCGCCCCGCTGCGCCGGCTGCGCTGCCAGCAGGCCCTCGCCCCGGCCGGGCCGGAGGCCGAGCCGGCGGTGCGGGCCGTCCTGGACGACCCGGAGCTCGGCGGGCTCGCCCGGGTCTGGCTCGCCGAACACGGGGTGGCCGACGTACCGGCGCCGGACGAGACGATGGTGTTCTGGCTGACGGTGGACACCATCGCGGCGCAGCTCGTGGCGGACGGGGAGACCGAGGAGCTGCCGCTGCTGATGCGGAGCCTGACGGAGCACCACGCCGGGTTCTTCGAGCAGGCCTGGCGGGTGGAGCACCCCGCCACCGCGTACGTCCTGGAGGCCATGGGCCGGCTGCACCCGGACAAGAAGGCCTCGAAGGAGGCGCGGAAGGCCGCGTTCAAGGCCCGCTCCCGGCAGCCCTGACCGGCACGGCGGCCCGCGCGGCGCCCGTCGGTTGGCGGCGGGCGCTCGGACGGGTGCTCCCTGACGGGTGCTCCCGGCGGGTGCTCCCGGCGGGGGAGCGGCGGTGCGGAAGGGGCACCGGGGGAGGTTCCGGCGAGGGTGCACAACAGGCCGATTCCGGGGCCGGAGCTCGCCATTCCGGCGACCGGCAAGGACTCGGCCCGCATTCGCGGGTAGTTCAGCCGCCGTTCACGTACGGGCGGGAGCGTGTGCGCCTGCGACCGTACGCCAGGCGCACCACCTCCCCACCCCTGGAGACCCGATGCCCCTCAGCCGCAGAGACTTCAACGCCCGCACCGTCATCGCCGGTGCGGGCGTGGCACTGACCGGGACGGTCGGCGCCCTCGCCACCGCCCCCGGGGCACTCGCCGCGGACGACCCCCGGCCCGACGCGCTCGACGCCCACGGCCGCCCGCACGCCCCCGGCTACGGGCCGCTCCTCCCCGACCCCGCCGGACTGCTCGCCCTGCCCGCCGGGTTCACCTACCGCGTGATCACCCGCAGCGGTGTCACCACCCTCGAATCCGGGGAGAGCACCCCGTCCAACCACGACGGGACCGCCGCCTTCGAGGGGCACCGCGGAGTCACCCTCCTCGTCAACAACCACGAGCTGAAGGGCCCGCGCAGCGGCTGGGCGCACCCCGTACCGCTCGCGGAGGGCCTCGTCTACGACCCGGCCGCGTCCGGCGGCTGCACCGTCGTGGAGGTCCGGCGCGGCGGCGAGGTAGCCGAATGGGTGGGCGTCGCCGGCACGTCGACCAACTGCGCGGGCGGATCCACCCCCTGGGGCACCTGGCTGACCTGCGAGGAGACCGAGGACCTGGCCGGCAAGAACGGCATGACCAAGGACCACGGCTACGTCTTCGAGGTCGACCCGCACGACCGCCGGGCCAACCGCGACCCGCAGCCCGTCAAGGCGTTCGGAAGGTACGCCCACGAGGCCGTCGTCATCGACCCGCGCCAGGGCCACGCCTACCTGACCGAGGACGCCTCCGGCCCCAACGGGCTGCTCTACCGCTGGACCCCGCCGCACGGCTTCCGGCACGGGCGCGGCCGGCTGCGCACCCTCGCCCCCGACGCCGGGGTGCTCGCCGCCGCCAAGTGCTTCGACAGCCAGGGCCGTTTCGTGGACGACCTCTCGCGGGCCACGAAGACCGGCACCGTGTACGGGGTCGACTGGGTGGAGGTGACCGACCGGGACGCGCGCAGCCTCTCGGTGCGCAAGCAGTTCGCGGCCGGTGCCGTGACCCGGGCGCGCAAGCTGGAGGGCATGTGGTGGGCCGACGGGGGCGCCTACTTCGTCTCCTCCTACGCGCGCGAGGAGAGCCCGGGCGCCGCGCACGACGGCCAGGTGTGGTTCTACGACCCCAAGCGGCGCACGATCCGGCTCGTCGTCCTGATCGGCGTCAACCGGGACCCGGGCGCGGAGGGCGGCTACGACGGCCCCGACAACATCACGGTGTCGCCGTACGGCGGCCTGGTCATCGCCGAGGACGGCGAGGGCCTGCAACACCTGCTCGGCGCCACGGAGTCGGGCCGCGTCTACCCGCTGGCGCGCAACGAACTCAACATCGGTACGGCCGACAAGCCGGAGTACTCGGAATTCACCGGGGTCTGTTTCTCCCCGGACGGGCGCACCCTGTACGCCAGCATCCAGGACCCGGGCATCATGCTGGCCGTCACCGGCCCCTGGCGGCGCTCCCCGCGCTGACGCGGGACGCGGGCACCGGGCAGGCGGTCCCGGGGCACCCCTGTGCCCCGGGACCGCCTGCTACCGGGCGGCGGCTACTGGACGGCGGCCAGCTCCTCGGCGCGGGAGGCCACTGCCCACTCTTCGAGCAGGAACTCGTACGCCTCCGAGGGCCACTCCCCGTCCCAGGTCTCGACGAGGTGCCGTATCGCCTCGTTCGCCTCGGCGGCGGACGGGCGCGCGGGACCCGCGGGCTGGAGTGTGTTCTGCATGGGTCCAAGGCTACGGGCGGGCACTGACAGCCACCTCCGGATTACGCGTGGCATCCATCACCCGGACGGCCGCCCGTCGGCTCCACGGTGTCGGCATATGCCCGCCCACCTGCTCAGAGTGCCTGCGAGGCGGGCTTGACCATGCCGCGCACTGTGCGGGACTTCACAAACTCGCCCATGGCCGTCATCTCCCATTCGCCGGAGAACTGCTTGATGAGCTTGGCCATCATGACCCCGGTCTGCGGCTCGGCACTGGTGAGGTCGAAGCGGACCAGCTCCTCCCCGCTCGCCGCGTCGATCAGCCGGCAGTAGGCCTTGGCGACCTCGGTGAACTTCTGGCCGGAGAAGGAGTTCACCGTGAAGACCAGGCCGGTGGCCTCGGCGGGCAGCCGGCCCAGGTCCACGACGATCACCTCGTCGTCCCCGGCGCCGTCACCCGTGAGGTTGTCGCCCGAGTGCTTGATCGCTCCGCCGAGGATCGACAGCTTGCCGAAGTAGCAGCTGTCGATGAAGTTGCGCTGCGGGCCGTAGGCGATGACGGAGGCGTCGAGGTCGATGTCGCGGCCGCCGTAGGCCGGCTCCCAGCCCAGGCCCATCTTGACCTGTGAGAGCAGCGGGCGGCCGCCCTTGACCAGGGACACGGTCTGGTTCTTCTGGAGGCTGACCCGGCCCTTGTCGAGGTTGATCTTCCCGCCGCCACCGCCGACGGGGGCGGAGGCGGGTGCCGGCGGCGCGGCGGGTGCCGGCGGGGCGACCGGGGCGGCGACCGGAGCGGCCGGGGTGACCGGGGTGACCGGGGCGGCGGCCGCCGCCGGCGGGGCCGGCTCCTCGTCCACGGAGACCCCGAAGTCGGTGGCGATGCCCGCGAGGCCGTTGGCGTACCCCTGGCCGACGGCGCGCACCTTCCAGACGCCGCCGCGCTGGTAGATCTCCACGACCACGAGCGCGGTCTCCGGGCCGAGCTGCGGCGGGGTGAAGGTGGCGATCACCGCGCCGCCGGCCGCGTCCCGCACGGTGGCGGTGGGCTCGATGCCCTGGAAGCTCTGCCCTGCGGCGTCGGGACTGGCCGTGACCACGATCCGCTCGATGCCGGGCGGCAGCGCGCCGGTGTCCACGGTGATGGAGTCCGGCGCCGAACCGCCGCCGGACCGGTAGCTGACACCGGGCCCGGAGGGCTGGTTGTAGAAGATGAAGTCGGCGTCGGAGCGCACCTTGCCGTCCGCCGCGAGCAGGAGCCCCGACACGTCGAGACGCACCGGGGCAGCCACGTCCACCGTCACGCGGACGGTGTCGAGCGGCAGGTTGGAACCAGGGGTCATAGCGGTCATGCCCGGAGAACGACCGGAGCGGCTTTGCCGTTCCCTTACCCTCGGCGGGATTTTCAGCGACGGTTGCGGGGGTGGTCGCGGGCGGCGCGCTCGTTGCCGAACTTGTAGGAGCCGGTCCAGCGGGCCATCACCAGCTGCGCGTCACCGGACTCGACCTCGGCGAGGAACTTGTCGGCGCGGGCGCCCCGGAGGGTGCCCGCGGCGCGGCCCCGGTGCGTGATGCGGACGGTGCGGTCGCTGTGCACCTCGTACGTGAACCCCTGCGGCTTCGGCATGGGGCGCAGCCTGCCCCGCCGGCGGGCGGGGCGGCAACGCAATTACGCGGTGCCGGTCACGCGGCGCGGCAGGCCCAGCGGGTTGGCCTCGCGCAGCTCCGGCGGGAGCAGCGCGTCGGGCACCGACTGGTAGGCCACCGGGCGCAGCCACCGCTCGATGGCGGTGCCGCCGACGGAGGTGGAGTGCGAGGTGGCCGCCGGGTACGGGCCGCCGTGGTGCTGGGCCGGGGCCACCGCGACGCCGGTCGGCCAGCCGTTCACCACGATCCGCCCGGCCACCCCCGTGACCTGCGCGATCAGCGCGGCGGCCGGGCCGGGCGCGCCCTCGGTCTCGGCCCGCGAGAGCTGCAGGGTGGCGCTCAGGTTCCCGCCGAGCCGGTCCAGGACCGCGGCGGCCTCGTCCTGGGCGGCGTACCGGACGACGACGGTGACGGGCCCGAAGCACTCCTCCAGGAGCACCCCGTGGGCGCCGCCCTCCAGCAGGGTGGCCGCGGGCACGCTCAGGAAGCCGGCGCCGACGGTGTGCTCGCCGCCCGGACCGGGGGTGACGGGCGCGGTGACCCCGGGGAGGGCGGCCCGTTCGCGGACGCCGGACAGGAAGTTCTCCCGCATCCGGTGGTCGAGCAGGACCCCGGGGCCGCTCTCGCCGAGGGACTTGGCGAGAGCGCCGGTGAGCCGGTCGCCGTCGGGTCCCTCGGGGACCAGGACCAGGCCGGGCTTGACGCAGAACTGGCCCACGCCGAGGGTGACCGAGCCCGCGAGCCCGGAGCCGATCTCCTCGGCGCGCTCGGCGGCGGCCGCCGGGGTGACCACGACGGGGTTGAGGGAGCCGAGCTCGCCGTGGAAGGGGATCGGCACCGGCCGCGCGGCGGCCGCGTCGAAGAGCGCCCTCCCGCCCCGGATGGAACCGGTGAACCCGGCGGCGGACACCAGGGGGTGGCGGACCAGTTCCACCCCGGCGTCGAAGCCGTGCAGGACGGTGACCAGTTCCGTCGGCAGCCCGCACGCCACCGCGGCCCGGCGCAGCAGCGAGGCGCACAGCTCGGAGGTGGCCGGGTGGTCGGGGTGGGCCTTGACCACCACCGGGCAGCCCGCGGCCAGCGCGCTCGCCGTGTCGCCGCCGGGTACGGAGAAGGCCAGCGGGAAGTTGGAGGCGGCGTAGACGGCTACCACGCCCAGCGGCACCTTGTAGCGGCGCAGTTCGGGGCGCGGCGGGCTGAGGGAGGGGTCGGCCCGGTCGATCCGGATGTCGAGGTGGGATCCCTCCTCGACGGCGTCGGCGAAGGCGCGCAGCTGGCCGGTGGTGCGGGCCAGCTCGCCGGTGAGGCGGGCGGAGCCCAGTGCGGTCTCGGCGTCGGCGGCCTCCACCACGGCCTGCCCGGCCCCGTCGAGGAGCTCGGCGGCGGTGCGCAGGAAACGGGCCCGCAGGGCCGCGTCCGCCAGGGCCGCGCGGGCGTCGTGGGCCGCGCGCACCGCCCGGTCCACGTCCTCGGGTGTGGCTTCCGCCGCAACCTCCTCGCGCGGCTTCCCGGTGCGGGGGTCCACACTCCAGACTGGTGTCCCTGCCATGGCCCGCTACCTCCTGGACCGTTCAGTATTCTGAACGCCGTTCCGGTGGATGAATGATCACTTCTGCTGCGGACTCTATTTCCGCGTCCACCGGGTGACAAGAGGCGATCAGAGCCGACCAGAGGGGAAGAGGCGTATGACGACAGCGGAGACGGCCGGACCGGCCGAGCCGGGGGTCCCCGTGCCGGCGGCGCCGGTGAAGTCGGCGGTGCGTACCGTCCTGCTGCTGGAGCACTTCGCGGCACGGCCCGGCCTGCACAGCCTCGCCGACATCCAGAACGACCTCGCCCTGCCCAAGTCCAGCCTCTACATGCTGCTGCGCACGCTGGTGAACCTGGGCTGGGTGGAGACCGACGCCACCGGCACGCGGTACGGCATCGGCGTACGGGCCCTGCTGGTCGGGAGCTCGTACATCGACGGCGACGAGGTCGTCGCGGCGGCCCGGCCCACCCTGGACCGGCTCTCCGACGACACCACCGAGACCATCCACCTGGCACGGCTCGACGGGACGAGCGTGGTCTACCTCGCCACCCGCCAGTCCCAGCACTACCTGCGGCCCTTCACCCGCGTGGGGCGCAGGCTCCCCGTCCACTCCACCGCGCTCGGCAAGGCGCTGCTGGCCTCGCACACCGACGAGGAGGTGCGCGCGCTGCTGCCGAAGCGGCTGGAGGCGGTCACGGAACACACCATCACCGACCGGGAGCAGCTGATGGAGGAGCTCGCGCTGGTCCGGGAGCAGGGGTACGCGGTGGACCGGGAGGAGAACACGCTCGGCCTGCGCTGCTTCGGCGTGGCCATCCCGTACCGGACGCCGGCCCGCGACGCGGTGAGCTGCTCGGTGCCGGTGGCGCGGCTGACGGAGGACCACGAACGGGCCATCAAGGCGGCACTGTTCGAGGCGCGGGACCGGCTGTCGGTCGTGACCCGGCGCATGTGACGACCCCGCCGGGGACCGCCTCCCCCGTGCGGGGGAGGCGGTTCACCATCGCGGGGGAGGCGGCGGGGGGCCGGTGGGGGCGACCGTGGGGACATGACGACGACACAAGCAGTCCGCGCGAGCCGCCCGACCGACACCACTGACCACGCCACCGACACCACCGGCACCACCTCCCCCCGCCTCGGGACCGGGCGGCGGGTCCTGCGGGCCGTCGCGCTGGCGGCCACCGTCCCCTACCTGACCCTCAAGACGGCCTGGCTGGCCGGGAGCCACATCGGGATACCCGACGGAAGCCTGCTGCTGGAAGGCGGCGTCGCGGTCACCGTCGCCAACGCGGTGACCCTGGCCATGGACGCCACCGTCATCGTGCTCGCACTGGCGCTCACCAGACCCTGGGGCAGACGGCTGCCCGGATGGCTCCTCGCCGTTCCGGCGTACGTGGCCACCGGCCTGCTCGCCCCGATCGTCCTGGGGTTCCCCGCCCAAGCCCTCGTCAAGGCCGTGGGCTCGGGCGCCGGGGAAGCGGCGAAGGCGGCCCACGCACCCTTCCTGGAGTCCTGGGTGTTCGTCGTCGTCTACACCGGGTTCATCATCCAGGGGATCGCCCTGGCCGGGCTGTTCGTCTCCTATGCGCGGGAGCGCTGGGGCGGGCGCCGGCTGGGTGCGCCGGGCCGGCGGCTCCCGTCTCCCACGGGGGTGGTGGCGGGAGCCGCGGCACTGGCGGGCACCGTGCTGGGCGCGGCGCATCTGTACTGGGCCTTCGGCGGGAGCGCCGGGCTGTCCGCCCAGCGGGCGGCGGCGTACTCGGCGGAGACGGGCGTGGTGTCCGGGGCCTACGCGGCGTGCGCGTTCGCCGCGGCGGCCGGGGCACTGCTGCTGGCCCGGGGCGGTGCCCGCCCGGCGCGGTGGCCGCTGGCCCTCACCTGGGCCGGCTCGGCGGCGATGCTGAACTGGGGGGCCTGGATGCTGGCCGCTTCCCTCGGGGTGGACTTCGGGATGGTCGGACGGACCACCACCGTCGACCACCTGACCTACGCTGGCCAGATGATCACCGGGCTGCTCGCGGGGACGGTCCTCATACGCCACCTCCGCTCCCGCCGGGCGCACTGAGCCCGGCCGGGCCACCGCACGGGGCGGCCGGAGAGCGGGCGGCGGGGGACCACGAGCGGTGGCACGGGCACTGGACGAAAGGGGCGGGGGACGTGAGGGGGACGGGGCCGGTGCGCCGGCTGACCGGGGCGGCGCTGGGGGCACGGGCCCGGCTGCGCTGGGTGCACCTGATACTCGGCGGCGCCCTGCTGATGCCGTACTTCCTGCTCAGCCAGGTGTGCGTCGGGGGCGCGGCCGGCCAGGGGAACGTCCTGGCCTCCCTGCCGCTGACCCTCGCCTCCTACGCCGCAGCCCTGCCGCTGGCCGCCGTGACCGGGCTGTTCGGCCTGGTGCGGCCGCTGTCGGTGACGGCCGTGCGGGCCTTGGGCGGGGTCCCGGGGGGCCTGCTGGCCGACGGGCCCGCCCGCTCGTGGGGCTCCCGGTGGCGGGCCGCCGCCTGGTGGACCCTGCACCTGGGCGTCGGCGCGGTGATCAGCGGGATGACCCTCGCGGCCACGCCCATGGCGCTGGTGCTGATCCTCGTACCGTTCTCCGCCACCCTGCGCCGGGCACCCCTCGGAACGGGCTGGTTCAGCAGCGCGGCGAACCCGTACGTCGCCCCCTTCCTCGGGGTGGGGCTGCTGGTCCTGGTCGTCGTGAGCTCCGCGGCGGCGGGGGCGCTGCTGGCCCGGCTGGCACCCGTCCTCCTCGGGCCGACCGCGGCGGACCGGCTGGCCGCCGCCGAGGAACGGGCCGCCGACCTCGCCGTCCGCAACCGGCTGGCGCGGGAGCTGCACGACGCCGTGGGACACGCCCTGAGCGCCGTCACCCTCCAGGCGGGCGCGGCCCGGCGGGTGCTCGACCGGGACCCGGAGTTCGTGCGGGAGGCGCTCGCCGCGATCGAGGAGACCACCCGGCGCACGGTCGGCGAGCTCGACACGGTCCTCGGCCTGCTGCGCGACGGGGACCCCGCCCGGGCCGACGCCGCGCCGGCCCCGACCCTCGCCGCCGACCTCGACGGCCTGCTGGCCCGCACCCGGGCCGGCGGCACCACCATCACCGCCCGCCAGGACCCCGGCCCGGCCGGGGACTGGGAGCAGCTCCCGGCCATCGCCTCCCGCGAGGCCTACCGGATCGTCCAGGAGGGCCTGAGCAACGCCCTGCGCCACGGCCTGGGCCCCATCGCCCTGCACATCCGCGTCCACACACCCGACGGCCACCGCGAACTGGAGATCACCATGACCAACCCGCCCGCCCAGGCCCCGCCCGCCCCCGACGGCGAGCGGCGCCGCACCACCGGGGGCCGCGGACTGCGCGGCACCGCCGAGCGGGCCGCCCTGCTCGGCGGCCACGTCGAGGCCGGCCCGCACGAGGGCCGGTGGCGGCTGCGCGCGGTCCTCCCGCTCGGCTCCGCGGCCACCCCCTCCGGCGCGGCCGGCGGAGCCGGGCGATGAGCCGGCCGCCGCTGCGCGTCGTCGTCGCCGACGACGAGCGGATGGTCCGCACCGCACTGCGGGTCATCCTCGACGCGGAACCCGACATGGAGGTCGTCGGAGAGGCGGCCACGGGCGCCGAGGCCGTCTCCCTGGTCCGCTCGCTGACCCCCGACGTGGTGCTGATGGACGTCCGCATGCCGGAGATCGACGGCATCGCGGCCACCGGGCAGATCCTGCGCTCCATGCCCGCCCCGCCCCGGATCGTGGTCGTCACCACCTTCGAGAACGACTCCTACGTCTACGACGCGCTGCGCGCGGGCGCCTCCGGGTTCCTCCTCAAGCGGTCCGACCCCGACGAGCTGATCGGCGCGGTCCGCCTCGTCGCCCGGGGGGACTCGCTGCTCTTCCCCGCGGCCGTCCGTGCCCTGGCAGCCGCCCACACGGCGGCCGCCCCGCCCGCCTCGCCCCCCTGGGCGGCGCGGCTCACCGACCGGGAGGCCGACGTCCTGCGCCTGATGGCCACCGGACTGTCCAACCAGGAAATGAGCGAGCACCTCGGCGTGGGCCCGCAGACGGTCAAGACCCATGTGGCCGCGGTCCTCTCCAAAACCGGCTCCCGAGACCGCACCCAGGCCGTCATCGCCGCCTACGAAGGGGGCTTCATCATGAAGAAAGGCTGAGAACCCGGCCACAATCGGGGCAGAGCGGAACGGCCCGGGCCGCTGGGACGTCCTTCTGGGGGATGAACAAGACGATCAGGCGTGCGTCGGTCTTCTGTCTGCTTCTGGTGCTGGCCCTCATGGTGCGGGTCACCTGGGTGCAGGCGTACCAAGGCCAGGCCCTCGCAGACGACAAGAACAACCGGCGCAACCTCATCGGGCAGTACGAGAACCCGTTGGGGAACATCATCGTGGGCGGTGAGTCGATCACCGGCTCCACGAAGACGGGCGGCAAGGACTTCGGGTACAAGCGGACCTACGTGGACGGCCCGCTCTACGCCCCGATCACCGGCTACAGCTCCCAGGCCTACGGCACGACGATGCTGGAGGGCGTCTACAAGAACGTCCTCAACGGCTCGGACACCCGGCTGAAGACGGTGATGGACATGCTCACCAACAAGCGGGCCGACCCGGGCAACGTCCTCACCACCATCGACAAGGGCGTGCAGAAGGCCGCCTACGACGCCCTGAACGGCAAGCAGGGCGCGGCCGTGGCCATCGACCCGGCGACGGGCCAGATCCTCGCCGTGGTCAACAACCCGTCCTACGACCCGGGCCGGATCACCGGCGCCAACGACAAGGCCGCCTGGGACGAGCTGTCCGCCGACAAGGGCAAGGCCATGGAGAACGTGGCACTGCGCAAGCCGCAGGCGCCCGGCTCCACGTTCAAGCTGGTCACCCTCGCCGCGGCCATCGAGAACGGCCTCGTGACCAGCATCGACACCCCGACCGGCGTGCAGGGCGCGTACACGATCCCGGGTACCCGTACGCCGCTGCCCAGCGAGGCGGGCAACGAGGCCTGCAACAACGTCTCGGCCCGCACCGCCCTGAAGCTGTCCTGCAACAACGTCTTCGCGGACCTCGCCTCCAAGCTCGGCCAGGACAAGATGCGGGCGATGGCGGAGAAGCTCGGCTTCAACACGCAGATCGACACCCCGGTCCGCACCAACCCGCCGAGCAAGTACCCCACGAAGAAGATGTCGGTCGACCAGGTCGCACAGACGGGTATCGGCCAGTTCGACGTGCAGGCCACCCCGCTCCAGATGGCCATGGTCACCGCCGCGATCGAGAACGGCGGCAAGCTCGTCGCCCCGCACATGGTCTCCGAGGTGACCGACGCCGACGGCAACGTGCTGGAGGACTTCAAGGACCCGAAGACCGAGCAGGTGATGAGCCCGAAGACGGCCTCCATGCTCCAGGACGCCATGCGCACGGTGGCCACCGAGGGCGGCGGCAAGCCCGCCCAGGTCGCGGGCGCCGAGGTGGGCGGCAAGACCGGTACGGCCCAGCGCGGCGTCAACAACAACATCCCGCCGCTGGCCTGGTTCACCTCGTACGCCAAGGCGGGCGGCAAGCAGATCGCCGTCGCCGTGATGATCGAGAACTCGGACACCGACCGTTCCGAGATCGGCGGCGGCAAGCTGGCCGCGCCGATCGCCCAGAAGATGATGGCGGCGTGGCTGAAGAAGTAGCCGCCGCGCACCGCGGGCCGACGCCCCGGGAACCGACACGGTTCCCGGGGCGTTCCCCATCCCGTGATCCGGACCGCGCTCACCAGCGACCTCGATGCCATCGCCGCCCTGCACACCAGGGCCAGGGCCACCTACTACCGGGGCCGCGTCCCCGAGGAGGCCTACGCGGGTGAGACCGAGGCGGCACGGGCCCGCGAGGGCTGGGAGCGGGCGGTGGCCCGCCCGGCGGCGCAGGGCCAGGTGCTGTGCGCCGAGCGGGACGGACGGGTCACCGGTGTGGCGGCCTTCCTCACGGCCGACGGCGTGACCACCCTCACCCAGCTCCACGTGGACCCCGACCACTGGCGCCGGGGCACCGGAGCCGCCCTGCACGCGGCCTGCCTCGCCGCCTGGCGGCGGGCCGGGATCGAGCGGGTCCGCCTGGAGGTCTACGAGCACAACCTGCGCGCCCAGGCCTTCTACGCCTCCCAGGGCTGGCGCCCCGACCCGGCCGGCACCCCCGCGGGCTCCCACCGCACGCTCTGGCTGGAGGTCGGCAGGGCGTCCGGGGAATGAGACGGGACCCCGGATGGTTGAACCGGAAACCGTTCAGACATCCCCGGAGAGAAGAAGGAACATGCGCGTCGAGATCTGGTCCGATATCGCCTGCCCCTGGTGCTATATCGGAAAGGCCCGGTTCGCCAAGGGCCTGGCCGAGTTCGCGCACCGCGACGAGGTGGAGGTCGTCTTCCGGTCCTTCGAACTCGACCCGGGCGGCCCCAAGGGCGTGACCGCCCCCGTCCTGGAGATGCTCGCCCGCAAGTACGGACGCACCCTCGACGAGGCCCGCGCGATGGAGGAGCACGTCGCCGCTAGCGCCCGCGCGGAGGGACTGGAGTACCGCACCGACGGCCGTGACCACGGCAACACCTTCGACATCCACCGCCTGCTGCACCTGGCCGCCGCCCGCGGCCGGCAGGAGCAGCTCCTCGACCTCGCCTTCCGGGCCAACTTCGCCGAGGAGCGGTCCGTCTTCGACCCCGCGGTGCTGCTCGCCCTGGCCGTCGAGGCCGGACTGGACGAGGCCGAGGCCCGCGAGGTGCTCGCCGACGACTCCGCCTACGCGGACCAGGTGCGGGCCGACGAGCGCGAGGCGGCCGAACTGGGCGCCAACGCCGTGCCGTTCTTCGTCCTCGACCGCCGCTACGGCATCTCCGGCGGCCAGCCCGCCGAGGTCTTCACCCGGGCCCTGGAACAGGCCTGGGCCGGGCGCGAGGCCGTGGAGACGGCCCCCGGCGCCGAGGCCTGCGAGCCCGACGGCGCCTGCGCCGTCCCCCAGGGCTGAACCGCCGCGACCGTCCCCGGGGCGCCCGCGTACTCCGGTACCGGGCGCCCCGGCGCACGTCCCGCCACCGCCGGGCCGCTCGGCGCGCCCGCCCGGAGGCCCGGCCGTAGGCTGGACGTACACGCACACGACGCAGGCCCCGCCCTGCCCGCGCTGCTTCAATTCGCTTCGGTTTCAACCAACTCGGGGACCCGCTCCTTTGCGGAAGGAGACCCCGATGACCGCCAAGACCACCCTGGAGGCGCCGTCCAGCGTCTCGCGGGAAGCCCTGACCGGGTACGACCCGGGCTTCCTCGCCGTACCCGTCGGCACGCCGTCGCTCAACCCGTCGATCAAGGACACCGCGGTGCGGCTCGACGGCTCCGAGGTGATTGCGTACACCCACTTCTCACTGGCGCTGAGCAAGCCGCGGCGCTTCGCGATCTGGGTGGCCTGGAACGTGGACGGCGGCGCGCTCAAGAAGCTCGACCGCCCGAGGGACTTCAAGACGGACCCGCGCCTGCCCGCCGGCGTCCAGGTCGACAACGAGCTCTACAAGGACAAGGGCGGCAAGACCAACCGCCTCGACCGGGGCCACATAGCGCGCCGCGCGGACCTCTGCTGGGGCCCGCTGCCCGAGGCGCAGCGGGCCAACAAGGACTCGTTCTTCTACACCAACATCGCCCCGCAGATGGACGACTTCAACCAGAGCCTGCGCGGCGGCATCTGGGGAAAGCTGGAGGACGCGGTCTTCGAGGACGTCGAGGTCGACGACCTCAGGGTCAGCGTGTTCGGCGGGCCGGTCTTCCAGGACGACGACCGGGAATTCCGCGACGTGCGGATCCCGCGCGCTTTCTGGAAGGTCATCGCCTACTCCGCGCACGGCGCGTTCAAGGCCAAGGCCTTCCTGCTGGCGCAGGACCTCGTGCTGCGGGAAGCCCTGGAACTGGACGAGTTCCGGGTGTTCCAAGTCAAGCTCACCGACGTTGAGAAGCAGGCCCACATCGACTTCCCCGCCGTCATGACGGACGCGGACGACCTGGTGGTACCGGAATCCCTGCGGGAACGGGCCCCGCTGGAGAGCCAGGAGGACATCGACTGGAGCTGAGCGCCCGAACGCCATCCATAAGCGTGCCTTTGGGTGCGTGCGCAAAACTAACCAATGGACTTTTGGTTGGCGGCCGCGCAGAGTGGGCGGTATGGATCTTCCGCTCTCCCACGTGTCCCGCGTGTGCGCCGCCGAGTTCGCGCACTCCACCACCTACCTCAACACCGCCGGCGCCGGAGTGCTCCCGAAGGCCTCCGTCGCCGCGGTGCGGGAGCTGGCCGAGGCGGCGGGCGCCGGACTGCCCGCCGGATCGGGCGACTTCGACGTCGTCGAGCGCGTGCGGGCCGCATTCGCCCGCCTGGTCTCGACCGACCCGCGGCGCGTCGCCATCGGCTCCTCCGTCGCCGTCCACGTGGGGCTGATCGCGGCCTCCCTGCCCGCCGGCGCCGAAATCCTGGTGCCCGAACGGGACTTCGCCTCCGTCATGAACCCCTTCGTGCTCCGCGGCGACCTGAAGGTCCGCTTCGCCCCGCTGGAATCCCTCGCCGAAGCCGTCCGCCCCGACACCGCCCTCGTCGCCCTCAGCGCCGTCCAGTCCGCCGACGGCCGGACCGCGGACCTCGCCGCCGTCCGTACGGCGGCCACCGCGCACGGGGCGCGGATGCTCGTGGACGCCACCCAGGCCGCCGGCTGGCTGCCCTTCGACGCCTCGCCGTACGAGTACACCGTCACCGGCGGCTACAAGTGGCTGCTCGGCGGCCGCGGCGCCTCCTACCTGACGGTCTCGGAGGAGGCCCAGCCCGGACTGACCCCGCTGCACGCCGGCTGGGTGGCCGCCGAGTCCAAGTGGGACGCCGTCTACGGCCCCATGCGGCAACTGGCCGGGGACGCCCGCCGCTTCGACGAGTCCGCGGCCTTCCTCCCGTACTACGCCGCCGAGCCCTCCCTGGCGCTGCTGGAGCGCGTCGGCATCGACGCCGTCCACGCCCACGACACCGCCCTCGCCACCCGCTACCGGGAAGGGCTCGCCCGCCTCGGCCACGAGCCCGTCCCCGGCGAAACCCCCATCGTCTCGGTGCCGGGCCTGGCCCACCGGCAGCCCGGCCTGGCGGCCGCCGGGATCCACACCTCCGCCCGCGACGGCGCCCTGCGGGCCTCCTTCCACCTCTACAACACCGAGGCGGACGTGGACCGGCTGCTGGACGCGCTGGCAGGCTGACCGGCGGCCCCGGAGCTACGCCCAGGCCTACGCCCAGACCTACGCCCAGGCCGCCGAAGCCGCGGCCAGTGCCGGCGCCGGATCGGTGTCCAGGGCCCGGGCCAGCGCCCCCAGCGCGGCCCCGACCGCCTCTGGCGACGCGTCCGGGCCGTAGTGGTTGACCCGGACCATCTCCCCGGCCAGCGCCCCGCCGCCCGCCGCGAGCGGGGCCGCCGGATCCGCCGCCACCGCCTTCGCCACCACCAGCGAGGCGTCCGCGACCCGCAGCGTGGTCGCCACCGGAGCGGCCTGCGCGGGGTCGCCCACCCACGGGGCGACACCGAGTGCCGCCGCGCCCGCCCGGGTGGCCCGGGCGGCCGCGGCGTGCCGGCCCAGCACACCCGCCGGCCCCTCGGCCCCGATCCGGTCCAGGCACGCCTCCAGCGCCAGCATCTCCAGCTGCGCGGGCGCGTGCAGCAGCGCCTTGCGGCCGCCGTCGATCCAGCGCTCCTTCCAGTCCAGCAGCGACAGGTACGAGCGGCGCGGCGCCGCCGGGTTGGCCGCGAACCGCTCCCAGGCCCGGTCGCTCACCGACACCGCCGACACCCCCGCCGGGCCGCCCATCGCCTTCTGCGCGCCGATCACGCACAGGTCCACGCCCCACGCGTCCGGCAGCAGCGGCTCGGCACCCACCGAGGCCACCGCGTCCAGCATGAACAGAGCCCCGTGCGCCCGTACCGCCTCACCGATCTCCGCGACCGGATTGGTGTTCCCGGTGGCCGCCTCCGCGTGCACCAGCGACACGAAGTCGATCTCCGGGTGCTCCGCCAGCGCACGGGCCACCTGCTCGCCGCTGACCGCCGTGTCGAAGGGCACCGCCAGGTCCACCACGTTCGCCCCGGCGTCCCGCAGCCAGTTGCCGAAGGTGGTCCCGTACGGCCCGGTGACGACGTTCAGCGCCGTCGAACCCGGCCGCGCCCCCGAGCGGATGCACCCCTCCAGCGGGAGCAGCGCCTCGCCCTGGGTGACCACCACGTCGTGCCGGGTGCCCAGCAGCCGCGCCACCTCCCGCTCGATCGACGCGAAGCGCTCGGCGGTCAGCGGCGGCAGGTCCAGCAGGGGGTGGGTCACGTCGGTGCTCTCTTCGTCCGGGGTTACCGGCCGAGCCTACCCAGGGCGCACGTACAGTGCGGACATGAGTGATCACAACGGTGTGCTCCATGTGAAGGGACGCGTACTCGTCGGGCCCCACGAGGTGCGCGACGAACTGTGGGTCGTCGGCGGACGGATCTCCTACGAGCGGCCGACCGCCGCCCGCGAGGTCACCACGGTCACCGGATGGGCCCTGCCCGGCCTGGTCGACGCGCACTGCCACGTGGGCCTCGACGCCCACGGCCCGGTCGACGCCCCCACGGCCGAGGCGCAGGCCCTCACCGACCGGGACGCCGGCACCCTCCTCGTCCGCGATGCCGGATCCCCCTCCGACACCCGCTGGATCGACGACCGCGACGACCTCCCGAAGATCATCCGGGCGGGCCGGCACATCGCCCGCACCCGCCGCTACATCCGCAACTACGCCCACGAGATCGAGCCCCCGCAGCTCGTCGAGTACGTCGCCCGGGAGGCGCGGCGCGGCGACGGCTGGGTCAAGCTCGTCGGCGACTGGATCGACCGCGACGCCGGCGACCTGACGGCCTGCTGGCCGCGCGCCGAGGTCGAGGCGGCCATCGCCGAGGCGCACCGCCTCGGCGCCCGGGTCACCGCGCACTGCTTCGCGGAGGACTCGCTGCGGGACCTCGTCGAGGCGGGCATCGACTGCATCGAGCACGCCACCGGGCTCACCGAGGACACCATCCCGCTCTTCGCGGAGCGCGGCGTGGCGATCGTCCCGACCCTCGTCAACATCGCCACGTTCCCGAAGCTGGCGGCGGGCGGCGAGGCCAAGTTCCCCCGCTGGTCGGCGCACATGCGCCGGCTCCACGAGCGGCGCTACGACACCGTCCGGGCGGCCTGGGACGCGGGCGTCCAGGTGTACGTCGGCACGGACGCAGGCGGCTCCCTGCCGCACGGCCTGGTCGCCGCCGAGGTCGCGGAGCTCGTGAAGGCCGGCATCCCGCCGCTGGACGCCCTCTCGGCCACGGCCTGGGCGGCCCGCGAATGGCTCGGCCGCCCCGGCCTCACCGAGGGCGCCCCGGCCGACCTCGTCGTCTACGCCGCCGACCCGCGCGCCGACGTACGGGCGCTGGCGCAGCCGGACCGGGTCATCGTCAACGGGGTCGTCCGGGCTTAGCGGCGGCGGCTGCTCTGGATGGGACTCCTGAGAGCTCCTGAGACGGATGGTGCGTCACAAATCGAAAACACGCGTGGAATCCACCCTTTGGGGTGAACTCACCTCGGGTCGCTGACCGTTCACTCCCCGTGCGTAAGGATTTCGAACGTCGAAGCCGTCGGCGCGCGCGATGTCCCCCATTGGCCCCCCGGCGGCACCCAACTCCCCGGGGGTTCCACCATCTTGAACAGCAACACCTTCCGCATGCCCGCGGCCGTTCTGCTCGCCACGGGGGCGGTAGCCCTGCTCGCCGCGCCGCCCGCCCTCGCCACGGGCGGCGGCGCCGGGAGCGAGGGAACGTCCGGAGCCGTCGTCCTGCGGGCCGGACTGGACGTGGGCCTGCTCAACAAGGCCGTCCACGTCCCGCTGAAGACCACCCTCAACGAGGTCACCGCCCCCGCCACCGCCGAGAAGACGGCCCTCACCGTCACCCTCGACGGCGCCGAACAGGGACGCCCCGTCAGCGTCCTGAAGGCCGACGTCGCCACCGCCAAGGCCACCGCCGACAAGAACACCGCCCAGGCCGAAGCGAACCTCGCCCACGCCAAGGTCCACGTCCCCGGCCTGCCCAGGCTCTCCCTCATCGAGGTCGAGAAGGTCACCTCCAAGGCCGTCTGTGAAGCGGGCAAGAAGCCCGTCGCCACCTCGAACGTCCTCGGCACCGTCACCGCCCTCGGCAAGAAGGTCACCGTCACCGCCGGCGGCCCCGCCACCAAGATCGACGTCCCCGGCGTCGGAGCCGTCTCCCTGGAGCTCTCCGGTACGCAGACCACCTCCACCACCGCCGCGGCGGCCGCGCTGCGCCTGAAGGTGACGGTCAACCCGCTCGACCTGAACGTGGCCCAGGTCGACGGCGAGGTCGTACTGGCCGAAGCCCACTGCGAAGCCCCCAAGGGAGCCAAGCCGGAGGCCAAGCCCGACGCGAAGCCCGACGCGAAGCCCGACGTCAAGCCGCAGACGGCGGCGCAGGGCACGAGCACGAGCACGAAGCAGACCCCCGCGCAGGCCAACCTCGCCGAGACCGGCGCCGGTTCGGTCACCCCGTACGTCGCGGGCGGCTCCATCCTCCTGCTCGCCGTCGGCGCGGGCGCCCTCGTCGTGACCCGGCGCGGCAGGACCCAGTAAGCCGCCGCCCGCCCCCTCAGCGGGTGGCGCGCTCCAGCCCCTGGCCGGCGGCCCCGCGGGAGGTGACGGCCGCCGTGACCTCCTTGTCGACCTTGGCGTAGTCGGCACGGTCCGGCGTACAGGAGGCGCAGACGACCCGGAACGGCGGCTTCATGTCCGAGAACTGCGTCAGGTACTCGGCCTTCACCACCTCCCAGCGGCCACCGTTCTTCGCCGACGGGGAGAAGGTGAACCGGGGGATCGAGGACATGTTGCCCCGCGCCTTCTCCGGCTCGTAGAAGCTCGCGACCTGATCGCCCATCCCGAACACCACCCAGGTGCCGTTGATCTTCTCGTAGGGCTGCGGCACGTGGTTGTGCGTACCGAGGATCAGATCGATGTCGGGCAGGCCGTCCGCCCCGCGCGAGGCGGTCAGCGCCTGCGCCAGGTCCTTCTGCTGCTGGTCGGGTGCCGTCTGCCACTCGGTGCCCCAGTGGATGCTGAGGAGCACGACGTTCGCGCCGGCCGCCCGGGCCGCGCGGGCGTCGGCGACGATCCGGGCCTGGTCGATCAGGTTGACGGCCCAGGGCTTGCCCGCCGGGACCGGTATGCCGTTCGTCCCGTACGTGTAGTCCAACTGGGCGACCTTCGCGCCGCCGGCCGAGAGCAGCGCCGGCGCCTTGGCCTCCTCGGCGCTGCGCGCCGAGCCGACGTGCTTCAGGCCGACCCGGTCGAGGTGTTCGAGGGTGCGGGTGAGGCCGTCGTAGCCGTCGTCGAGGGTGTGGTTCGAAGCGGTGGAACAGCTGTCGTACCCGGCGTCCTTGAGGGCGTCGGCCAGCTGGTGCGGGGCCTTGAAAGCGGGATATCCGGTGTAGGGGCCGCCGGGCCGGCCGTACGGTATCTCGTGGTGGCATATCGCCAGGTCGGCGGCGGACACGATGGGCTTGACGCCCGCGAGTATCTTCCGGAAGTCGTACTCGCCGGCCTTGCCGCCGGCGTCGTCCGCCGCGCGCTGGATGATCGACGGGTACGGGATGATGTCCCCGGTCGCCACCAGCGTGAACGGCGTCCCGGCCGGCGCGGCCTTGCCGGTCCCCGGCTTCCCCGCGAGCCGCTGCTCGGCGGCGCCCTCCACCCCGTCCCCGACCAGCCGCGGAACGGCGTAAACACCCCCGCCGACCAGCGCCAGCACGGCCACCCCGATCCCTACGCGCGCCGCCGTCCTCATGCCCTGCCCCCTGTGTCTCGTCCGCTCCGGCCATGCTAGGCGCGCCGGGGGCGCGCTGCGCCCGGGGGGCGGGGGCGGGGCGTTACGTGGTCTGCGGCGCGGGCGCGCTATCTCCCCCTCGACCCCGTGGGGCGGGGCGGCGGTTGCCCACCCGCCCCCGGGTGCGGGTGGGTGGGTACGTGGCACCGTGCTGCGGGGTGGGTGACCTCCGCTGTGTGGGCCCGGGGCGGTATCCGGCCGCCTGCGGGCCGGGGGGCGGGGCGCGCGCGGCATCGCGGCGGGGCAGGCCGGGTGGCACGGGCGCGAGCGTGCTTCGGTTGCGGAGCGAGGGCCGGGGGAGCGGGATCCCCTCGGACGGCCTCAGGGCTGGTTGGGGGCTTCCCGTCAGTCCCATCGTCCTTCCGTGTCGTGCCGGCCTGTCAAGGGCGCTCCCTTCGGTCGCGTCGCTACGCGATCGCCTTCGGCGACCCTTGACAGACCGGCCCGCCCCGGAAAGCCGAAAGACTGCCGGGAAACCCCCAAGGAAACGGCACGGTCCAGAGGAGGAGGGACGGGCGTCTCAGGGACCAGGCGAGGGGCCGGGGGTCGGCCCGCCGGGCATCCGGGCCCCCAAGAGTCGCGATTCCGGGCCGGGGAGGCGGCTACCGGCACGAGAGGTTGATTTGGGCGACCTGGGAAGCACCCAAGCGCGATAGATCGCTACGCGCTCCTCCTTTCTCAGCGTCCGGCGACCGCCTTGGGCCGATACCTGCACCAGAGGACGAACAGAGCAGCCCAGGCAGCGGACGGGCGCGTCAGATCGCTACGCGCTTCTCTGGTCTCGGCGGCCGGCGGCCGGCGGCCGGTTTTCGGTTACTGGCAGATGAGGATGCCGCCCAGGCAAGTGATGCGGAACGCGCCTTCTTCATGGATGACCTCGTTGACCCGGTCTCTTGCCCGCTCGATCGTCTCCTTGAAGGGGACGCCCATCTGGTCGGCCCAGGCCTCGTAGGAGGCCAGGTGGGCGATGACGGGTTCGGCGTCGGTCACCTCGATCACCCCGGGCAGGGGGATTGTGTGGATGTCTCCGAAGACTGTGCCGAGGACCGCCGGGGCGTCCTCCAAGGTGAATCGGGCGGAGAGCTGCACGCGGGCCGGGCCTTGCTCGGTACCCAGGACGTCGCCTGCGGCTCGACGCCAGAGGTCTTCCAGTTCTCGTTTGTCGCTGCCGCTGTTGGTGGAGACGATTGCGATGCCGTCAGGTGAGAGGACGCGCCCGAGTTCCCGAACTGCGCGGGGCTGGTTTTCGACGTGGTACAGCATGTGCAGGGCGAGGACGGCCCCGAGGGTGCCGTCTGCGATGGGAAGTTGTTGGACGTCTGCGACGATGGCTCCCTGGATCGCGGTGAGGATGCCGTGGGAGACGTCCATGGGGAGCACGGTCAGGTCGGGACGCTCCTGCCGAATTCGGCCGACGAACTTGCCGTTCCCGCAGCCCACGTCAGCGACCGCGCCTCGTGCGTCCCTCAGTTGGTTCACGACGATGCCCGGCAGATCGTGGCGTGGGGTCTGCCACTGGTACAGGGACTGGCGGGCGGACAGGTGCTTCCCCGTGCCGTAAGCCTTGGTGGACAGAAGGCTGCGGTCGGTGACCGAATGATCGTGTGCGGGCTGGGCGGTCATCGGGCCTCCAGGCGGTTGCTGGCGTGAGAGCGCCGGCCGGTGACCTCGTGGATCTGCGCGCGGAGATCGACGGCCGGTTGGGCGTCACGGTACGGCGCGCTGCCGAGCAGCGTGCCCAGATTGCGCAGCCTGATGGTGATGCTGGCGGTGTGGGTTTTGGAGGCGAACACCCCTGAGAGCCTTGCTCCGGCCTCTTCGAGTTCGCCGCTGGATACGTAAGCCGTTGCCAGGTCGAGGTGCGCGGCTTGCAGGTCGCCGGGGGAGAGGTCTTCTTCCGGTCCGGCCTGGTACATCTCCAGCGCACGGTTCGAGGCGGAAATGGCCCGCCGGATTTGTTCACCACCTCCGATGGTCAAGAGGGTCGTGCCGGAGTACGTCCACTGCTTGGCCTCGGGAAACGAGAAGATCCCGGGTAGTTCGTCCGGCTTCGCAGCCACCCGTGCCTCCCGGGCGAGATCAAGGGCTCGCAGGGCGGTGCGGTGGTCGCCTTCGGCAGCGCGGGCCCGTGCCTCAAGGCTCAGCAGCCGTGCCTTGATGGTTCCCGAGCCGGGGGCTCGCCCGTCGTTGAGGCCGGCTTGGGCAAGGTCTCCTGCCCGCCGGTAGTCCCCCGCCCAGTAGGCGGCGAGGGACTGGAAAGACCGTGCCCAAGCGCGAAGTTGTGGGTGCTCGGCGATCTCCGCGCACTGGACAACGGTGCGAGCGTGCGTGGCGGCGGCAGATCGGTCGCCGAGGTCGAGCGACACATGCGCCGCGAGGCCGGACAGCCAGCCTGCGACCACGTAGAGGCGGAGGGTGTAGGTGGGCGGCTGGCGGCCTTCCAGTAAGCGGGACACCTCGGCGCGGACGGTGCGGATTTCCGGAATCAGGAGGGTCAGGGGACGGCTGACGAAGTCTCGGGAGAGTCGCTCGACATCCGCCTCGAACTGCTCCAGAACGAGGGAGTTGACGTTGGTGTCCGCTGCGCACCGGGCAAGTCGGCTGGACAGCTCCGTATCAGCGGCGCGGCTCCGGACGTCATCAGACGGGGCCGGAGTTTCTGTGCCCTTCAGAGCCGCCCCCTTCGGGTACAGACCGAGGTCCGCATCGCCAGCCACCTGGAACACCTTGCACAGAGCAGATCTGTACTGCCTGGCAGGCCAGGTGATGGCCCCACGCTCAAGGCGAGAAATCCAGTTCGCGTCGAGCTCGGGATCCCGCCCGGTGGCTGCCCGGACCTCAGCGGATACAAGCTCCGCAGTCTGGGCCTGAGTCCAGCGGTGAGCATGTCTGTGCCTGCGAAGCGCCTCGTTCATCCCGCCATCCTCTGGTCGAGTTGGGCGCCGGAAAGAGTAGCGGCATCTGCCTGCTGGATGCCTACAACTTGCCCGGCGAAATGCCCTGTTAGAGGCATTGCCAGCGGAGTTGACTGAGAACGGCTACCCAGAGACGCGGCCTGCACCTGCTGCCGCACCAGCACGACACCGAGGAGAGGTGCCATGTCCTCTGAAGCGCGCAAGCGTGAGAACACAGCCGATGGTGAAAGCACCCGCAGCCTTCCCACTTGGACGCTGCAGGTCACGTCCTCACTCAGCCAAGAACTGCTCGACCGCGCACACCGTGGCTGGGAGCGCTTCCTCTGCGAGGGGTCGTGCCATGAGTGACTGCTACGAGTACGTCCCCCACCGTCTCCTCCGCCGCCGTGTCCGCGACATCGCCTCCGGCGTCGAAGGCGTGCTGATGGCGGTGATCAACGAGAACGTCTCCGACACCGGCATCGAGCACTGGATGGAGCTCGCCTACATCCGCAACTCCACGGGCCGCGAGTTCACCACCGCCGTCACCAACATCGTGCCGACTGCCCAAACACCTTGAGGAGAGGCATGTCTTTCCCGCCACCGCCACCGCCGCCATGCAGTACCAAGCCCCCCACCCCGCCGACGCCCGCCCTGGACGACACACAGTTTCAGGCGGTCCGTGCCACCGTCCTGGACGACAACCCGGGCATGGAACCCGAGCTGGCGACCCGGATCGTCACCGAGGCCCTGAAGTTCGTCGCCACGGCCGCCCAGGTCGCCGACGACATGGCGCCCTCGCCGCTCGTGGACAAGGGCTGGCACGCCCTGATCCTCCACACTGCCCTCTACAAGCAGCTGTGCGCGCACGCGGGCGGCTTCGTCGACCACTACCCCAGCCCCCAGGGCACGGAAGGCGACCTGGACGCGTTCGACCGGACCATCAGGTCGATCGAACGGGCCGGATTCTCCGTGGACCGACAACTGTGGGACTGCGTCCGGTGATCTCCACCGAGTTCACGACCACCACAACCGACGTCGTGACCTGCGAGGCCTGCTGGCGTACCCCCGTTCAGGCCGCCCGCACCACCACCCACACCACCCGCCGCGACCTGCTCTGCGTCCCCTGCGCCCAGCAGAACAGCCCCATCCGCGTCGACCTCTTCCCACCCCTGGGCATCTACAAGCTCACCTGGAGGAACACCACCATGGGAAAGCACCGAAACCCCGGCTACCCCGAACAGCCCCCCAACCCCGGCCCGCCACTCCCGTCACCCCCGCCCACCCCCACACCCGGCCGCCCCCCGGTCTAGACAGGGGTATCAGCCCAAGACGGCCGCCGGACGCTGAGAAATGAGGAGCGCGTAGCGATCTGACGCGCCTGTCGGCTGCCCGGACAGCTCTGAGCAACCTCTCGTGCAGGTATCCGCGCCCCCAGCCCGGAATCGCAGATGTGGGAGCCCGGATGCCCGGTGGGCCGGCGCCCGGCGCCTCGCCTCATCGCTGAGAGACCCGTCCCTCCAACCATCGACCGTGCCGTTTCTTTGGGGGTTTCCCGGCAGTCTTTCGGCTTTCCGGGGCGGGT